>NZ_JBVIHJ010000021.1:0-120473 GCF_055570355.1 Streptomyces sp. NPDC031225
TCGTTGGGGGTGTCCAGCTCGGGCGCGTAGGTGGCCGGCTTGGAGGCGTTGTAGAAGGAGTTGGTCGGCTGGTCGGCGTGGGTGGGGATCATGTATTTCTCCATGATGTCCCAGGCCCCGTTGAACTTGGACCAGTCGCCCGTCACCTTGCCGTACATGGCCTGCAGCCACAGGAGGTAGCTGTACGCCTCCGAGGTGGTCTCGTGGCCCTGGTCCGGCGCCTCGACGATCAGCGTCTCGACCGAGTGGTAGGGGATGCCCTCGGGGGAGAAGTAGCCGTTCGCCGGGTTGGTGATCTTGCCGTACAGATCCAGGAAGCGGGCGTTGTACGTGCCCGTCGCCGCGATCTGGGTGACCGTCACCGAGGCCTTGGCGTGCCCGGTCGCCGTCGACTCGAAGGTCGCCGCACCGGTGCCGGAGGCGTTGCCCGTGATGGTCACCGTCTGCGCGGTGCTCCAGTTGGACGGGGTGAAGGTGAGCGAGGCCCCGCCGGTCACCGTGAGGCCCGTGTTGCCGCTGGTGCGGGCGGTCGTGACCGTCACGTTGGCCGAGGGCTGCGTCGACAGCTTCAGCGTGTACGTGCCCGTCTTGCCCTGCTGGACGGGCACCTGGGTGGCCGACGCGACGATCGCGGGACCCGAGACGACCGTGATGCCCACGGGCGTGGACTCACCGGACGCGCCCAGGCTGTCGTACGCCTTCGCCAGCAGCGAATGACTGCCCACGGTCAAACTTGAGACCGAGAGCGAGTACGGCGCCGTCGTGTCGGTGCCCAGCAGTGTGGTGTTGTCGTAGAACTCCATCTTGCTGATGGTCGCGTTGTCCGCGGCGGCGGCCGTCGCGGCGAGCGGAACGGCCGTGCCCTGGGTGTAGGCCGCGCCCGCGGCCGGGCTGGTCAGGACCGTGATCGGCGGCTGGTGCGCGCCGGTGCAACTCGTGCCGTTGATCGCGAAGTTGGTCGGGGCGGCGTTGGTGCCGCTGTAGCTGAACTGCGCCCCGGTGGTGACGGCGGCGCCCGCGGCGATGTTCGCGTTGTACGTGGCAGCGGTGACGGAGACGGCCTGGCCGGACTGGGTCCAGGTGCCGTTCCAGCCGTTGCTCAGCTTCTGGTTGCCGGCATAGCTGTACGTGAGCGTCCAGCCGTTGATGGCGTCCGCGCCGCGGTTGGTGATCGTCAGATCCGCGGTGAAACCGGAGCCCCAGTCATTGGTTTTGTAGTCGACGCTGCACTGAACTGCCGCTGCTTGTGCGGGAGTTGAAGCCGCGCTCAGCATCGCGAACGGCAGTGCCAGGGCCGCCACGACAGCGGTCCACAATCGCCGGGCAGGCCGGTGTCTCCTCGTGGGGGGCATTGCTGGTTCCTCCTTGTGCGGCTCGGAGAAGTCAAGGCTTGAACCAGTGGGAGCGCTCCCATAGTGAGGATGAGGGTGTGAGGGGTCAAGACGCTTGAAGAGTCGAAAAGATTCGACGAATGTGGCCCCGGAAAAGTCAAGTGACGCCTCTGTTCTTTGCCGTCACTTGGCGCTAACTTCTTGGACACCAGTGGGAGCGGTTCCATCAGTCGACGCGTCCGTTACGGCGCGCTGATCTGCAAGGAGTCGCTCATGCGACACCCCCCGCGTTCAGTACCTTTACTCAGGCCCGCCCCGCGACGGACGCGCCGGTCACGTCGGCCGGCCCGTTTGTCGGCCGGGGGTCCGGGGCTCATCCCCCGGGTAGGCGCAGTAGCCGCCGTCGGCGCGATCTCCCTCATCGGGGCCGTGACCGTACCGGTGGTCACGGCGTCCGGTGCCACCCCCGCCTGCTCGGTGGAGTACTCCGTCACCAGCCAGTGGGGCAGCGGCTTCCAGGGCTCCGTGAAAATCACCAACAACATGGCCTCCGTGACCAGTTGGAGCCTCACCTTCGACTTCGCCGGCGGCCAGAAGCTCACCCAGGGCTGGAACGCGAAATGGTCCCAGTCCGGTACGACGGTCACCGCGGCCAACGAGAGCTACAACGGCTCGCTGGGCAGCGGAGCGAGCGTCAGCGCCGGATTCATCGCGTCCTCGTCCGGGAGCAACGCCGTACCCACCTCGTTCAAGCTCAACGGCACGGTCTGCAACACGGACACCGGGCCGTCCCCCACTCCGGACCCGACGAATCCTGAGGACACGGCACCCCCCGTCCTGCGCGTCCTGGGCAACAAGCTCGTGGACGCGAACGGGGGTACCCGCCGACTCCTGGGTGTGAACCGGTCCGGCGGCGAGTTCATGTGCGTCCAGGGCCGCGGCATCTTCGACGGTCCGGTCGACGACGCCTCGGTGAAGGCGATCGCCGACTGGAAGGCGAACACGGTCCGCATCCCTCTCAACGAGGAGTGCTGGCTGGGCCTGTCCAACATCAACCCGGCCTACGCCGGGACCAACTACATCAACGCCGTCAAGGACCTGGTGGCCAGGGTCAAGGCCCACGGCCTGACACCCGTGGTCGAACTCCACTGGACCTACGGGCAGTACACCGGCAACTCCGCCGGCTGCTCCGACGTGCACGCCAGCTGCCAGAAGCCGATGCCCGACATGCAGTACACACCCGCCTTCTGGACCTCGGTGGCGAACACCTTCAAGGGCGACAGGACCGTCGTCTTCGACCTGTTCAACGAGCCCTACCCGGACCGCGCCACCTCCACGACCACCCAGGCGTGGCAGTGCTGGCGGGACGGCGGAACCTGCCCCGGCATCGGGTACGAGGTCGCCGGTATGCAGGATCTCGTCGACAGTGTCCGCAGCACCGGCGCCACGAACGTGATCCTGGCCGGCGGGATCACCTGGTCCAACGACCTGAGCCAGTGGCTGACCCACAAGCCCACCGACCCGACGGGCAATCTGGGCGCCGCCTGGCACGTGTACAACTTCAACGCCTGCTCCAACGAGAGCTGCTGGAACTCCACGCTCGCCCCGGTGGCCGCCCAAGTCCCCCTCATGGCGGGGGAGATCGGCGAGAACACCTGCTCCCACGGCTTCATCGACCAGGTCATGAAGTGGTTCGACGACCGCTCCCTGTCGTATCTCGGCTGGACCTGGAACACCTGGGACTGCTCCTCCGGACCGTCCCTGATCAGCAGCTACGACGGCACACCGACAGCGTTCGGGACCGGGCTGCGTGACCATCTGCGCGCCCTGAACGGATAGCACCCCCTCAACGGCACCACCCGCTCGACGGACAACACCCGCGACCGAGAAGGAAACCCTCACTCATGAGCCGTACGAGAACAGCGCTCCTCGCTGCCCTGGCGCTCGTCGCCGGGGCCTCCGGGACCGCGCTCGCCGTGGCCCCCGGGGACGCAGGCCTCGCCGCCGTCCCCTGCGCCGTGGACTACAAGGTGCAGAACCAGTGGGACACCGGCTTCACCGCCGCCGTCACCATCACCAACAACAGCGCCGCCAAGTCGAGTTGGGCGCTGAAGTGGTCGTACGCCGGGAACCAGAAGGTCACCAACTTCTGGAACTCCAAGATCAGCCAGAGCGGGACCGCCGTCACCGCCGCCAACGAGAGCTACAACGGCACGCTCGCCACCGGCGGTTCGGTCAGTTTCGGCTTCCAGGGCACCTACAGCGGCACCAACGCCCTGCCGACCACCTTCACCCTCGACGGGGTGACCTGCAACGTCGACGGCGGCGGCCCCACCGACCCGGGCCCGACCGACCCCGGCACCCCCGGCACCCGGGTCGACAACCCGTACGCGGGCGCCAAGGTGTACGTGAACCCCGAGTGGGCCGCCAACGCCGCCGCCGAGCCGGGCGGCAGCCGCATCTCCAACCAGCCCACCGGCGTGTGGCTGGACCGGATCGCCGCGATCAACGGCGCCGGCGGCAAGATGGGCCTGCGCGCCCACCTCGACGAGGCACTGAAGCAGAAGGGCTCGGGAGAGCTCGTCGTCCAGCTGGTCATCTACGACCTGCCCGGACGCGACTGCTCGGCCCTCGCCTCCAACGGCGAACTGGGCCCCACGGAGATCGACAAGTACAAGACGCAGTACATCGACCCGATCGCCGCGATTCTCGCCGACCCCAAGTACGCCTCGCTGCGGATCGTCAACACGGTCGAGCTCGACTCGCTGCCGAACCTCGTCACCAACGTCACGCCGCGAGCCACCGCCACCGCGAACTGCGACACGATGAAGGCCAACGGCAACTACGTCAAGGGCGTCGGCTACGCGCTCAACAAGCTCGGTGACGCCCCCAACGTCTACAACTACGTGGACGCCGGGCACCACGGCTGGCTCGGCTGGGACGACAACTTCTCCGCGACCGTCCAGACCATCAAGCAGGCGGCCACCGCCGAGGGCGCCACCGTCAACGACGTGCAGGGCTTCATCACCAACACCGCCAACTACAGTGCGCTGAAGGAGCCGAACTTCACCATCAACGACTCCGTGAACGGCAAGTCCGTGCGCGAGTCCAAGTGGGTCGACTGGAACCGGTACGTCGACGAGCTCTCCTACGCGCAGGCGTTCCGGCAGGAGGCCGTGAACCAGGGCTTCCCCTCGGGCGTCGGCATGCTGATCGACACCTCCCGCAACGGCTGGGGCGGCACCGCCCGGCCCACCGGCCCCGGTGCCATGACGGACGTGGACACCTACGTCAACGGCGGCAAGCTCGACCGGCGCATCCACGTCGGCAACTGGTGCAACCAGGCGGGTGCCGGTCTCGGTGAGCGGCCGAAGGCCAGCCCGGCCGCCGGGATCGACGCCTACGTGTGGATCAAGCCTCCGGGCGAGTCGGACGGGTCCAGCTCGGCGATCGCGAACGACGAGGGCAAGGGCTTCGACCGGATGTGCGACCCGACGTACACCGGCAATCCGCGGAACAACAACAACATGTCCGGTGCGCTGCCGAACGCCCCGCTGTCGGGGCACTGGTTCTCGGCGCAGTTCCAGGAGCTCATGAAGAACGCGTACCCGGCGCTCTGACGTCGTGCCGGGGTCTGGTCAGTTGTCCTGGGCCAGGCCCCGGCGGATCGCGAACTCCACCGCTGAGTAGTCCCCGTCGGTTCGCTCCAGCTCATGGGGAACCGACGGGAGCAGCGGTGGCTGTGCCATGAAACGGGGGCGCGTGCCGTGGTGCGGCTGGGCCGCGTGGACCAGGAAGGGATGGCAGAGGTAGACGTCCCCGGGGCCGCCGGTGGCGTGGGCGAGCGGGCGATGCGCTGAGGCCTTGTCCACCTTCGGGCCCAACTCCAGGAACGACGCACCCTGTTCGCCGTACGGCTCCAGGATCGGCGGTACGTCGAGGTGGGAGCCCACCCTGATCCGGGTCGGGGCGTCGGCCTCGGTGACCTCGCTGAACAGGAACAGCATCAGCAGCGCGCGGTCCCTGGAGCGCAGGTTGGTGTGATATCGGCCGACGGGCGCGTCCTCGGGAAGGTAGCTTCCCTCGATGTGCCAGCCCGCGTCGTCCGGTTCCTCGGCGTGCGGAAACCGCAAAGGGAAGCTGCCCAGCGAATAGCGGGCCTGCCAGCGGTTCTCGCCCACCAGCAGGTCGAACGCCTCATGCAGGGCAGGGGAGTTGGCGGCCGCCGCGAACGGGCCCTGCGCCATGTCGGCCACCCACACCACCGGGTCCTTCCAGGAGGCCCGGTCCTCGGGGGCGTAGCCCGTCTCCCGCCACAGCAGCGACGCGCAGTGCTGGGCGACGCGGGGCGCGAAGGCTCCCTCGATCTTCACGAATCCGTCGTCGAGGAAGCGTTCCACCAGTTCGTCGTCCATGGGGTCATCGTGGAGGACACACGATGCCGGACGCATCCCCTTTTCCTTTGCGTCCGCTTTGCCATCCTCTTTTGCTGTCACGGCAACAGTGCCGGCCCCTTCGCGGTGCGTCGGCGCACGCTGGCGGCATCCCGAGGAGAGGCTGACACCATGGCGCACGATCACGATCACGATCACGAAGAGCACGATCACGAAGAGCACGGTAACGGTGGCACCCACGGTCACCAGCACCACGACCACACCGACATCGACTGGTCCAGGATGGCCCAGCACCTGGAGACCCAGGCGGAGCTGTTCACGCCCCTGTACGAGCGGGCCCTGGCCTGGCTCGGGCACAAGCAGACCGAGCCGGGGCTGATCGTCGACGCGGGCAGTGGACCGGGGGTGCTGTCCTGTCTGCTCGCCGAGGCGTTCCCGGGGGCCAGGGTCGTCGCCGTCGACGGAGCCGAGCCGCTCCTGGAACGCGCCCTGGCCCGGGCCGCCCGGCTGGGCGTCGCCGACCGCTTCGGCACCGTCGCCGGTCAACTGCCCGGAGCCCTCGATGAGTTGGACTACCCCGTCGACCTGCTGTGGGCCAGCCGGAGTCTGCACCACCTCGGCGACCAGCGGGCCGGAATCGCTGCGTTCGCCGCACGGCTCGCCCGTGGCGGCACGCTCGCGCTGATGGAGGGCGGGCTGCCGGCGCGTTTCCTGCCCCGCGACATCGGGATCGGCCGGCCCGGACTCCAGGCACGGCTCGACGCGCTGGAGGAGGAGTGGTTCGCCGAGATGCGGACGGGGCTGTCCGACGCGGTCGCCGAGGTCGAGGACTGGCCCGCGCTGATGGCCTCGGCGGGGCTGCGCCCCACCGGTACGCGGAGTTTCCTGCTGGACCTGCCCGCGCCGACGACCGACCGCGCCCGTGCCTACATCGCCGCGTCGCTCGGGCGGCTGCGGGATGTCTTCGGGGAGCACCTGGAGTCGGACGACCGCGAGACACTCGACCGGCTGCTGGATCCCGAGGACGAGGCGAGCGTGCACCGGCGGGCGGACGTCTTCGTGCTGGCCGCGCACACAGTGCACACCGCGGTGCGGACCGGCTGAGGCCGGCTGCACCGCCGGACGCGCCGCCCCATGTCGTGGGGCGGCCGCGAACTGCCTGCGGCACTCGGTGATCAGAGCGACCCCGCCCGCCGGGGACGGCCCGGTGTTCGACCTCGGATTCACCCCGGACGGCACCGAGTTGCACCTCACGACACCTCATCTGCCCGACCCACAGCGGCGGCGCTGGTCCCCTCGGCCGACTACCGCCGCACCTGCGGCACTTGACTTCGAGAACGCTCCAACTGATGTACTCCCTGCCGTCCACGGGATCACAACCGAACACAGGGGGAAGCCATGTCCGACTCACCGGTCGCGCTCATCACCGGCGGCGGCAGCGGCATCGGCGCCGCGGTCGCGCGGCAACTGCTCGACGCCGGGCACCGGGTGGCCGTCACAGGACGCGGTGAGCCGCGTCTGCGCGCCTTCGCCGAGGAGCTCGGCAACCCGGACGGGCTGCTCACGTTCGTCGGGAACGCCGCCGACTACGACGACATCCGGTCGGCGGTCGACCGTACGCTCAAGGAGTTCGGACGGCTGGACACGGTCGTCGCCAACGCCGGTTTCGCCACCCACGACTCGGTCGCCGAGGGCGACCCGGCCGGCTGGACCGAGATGGTGCTCACCAACGTCCTCGGCCCCGCACTCCTCGTCCGCGCCTCCATCGACGCGCTCAAGGAGACCCGCGGCCGGATCGTCCTGATCGGCAGCGTCGCCGGGTTCGTCAACACCCCGGGCAACATCTACGGGGCGACCAAGTGGGCGGTGACCGGGCTCGCCGAGAACACCCGCCGCGAGGTCACCGGGTTCGGCGTCGGCGTCACCCTGGTCGCTCCGGGGCGTGTGGAGACGCCGTTCTGGGACAGTTACGGCAGCCTTCCGCCCGGCCATCTCCTCACCGCCGACCAGATCGCCGAGTCGATCGTGTGGGCCGTACGGCAGCCCGAGGGCGTCGACATCAACACCGTCGTCGTACGGCCGATCGGGCAGCCCAACTGACCCGGGGCCGCCCGCACGCACAACGGCCGGCGGTGCGTCACCCGAGCGGCGACAAGCCGCAGGGGTGACGCACCGCCGGCCGAACCGGCCTGCTGTCAGGCGCTGTTGAACGTCGAGGGGTCCGGGCCGAGGCGCCGGTCCTCGTTGAGCGCGCTGATCGCCGCCAGGTCCTCGGTGTCCAGGGCGAAGTCGAAGACCTCGATGTTCTCCTTGATCCGCGACGGGGTCACGGACTTCGGGATCACGACGTTGCCGAGCTGGAGGTGCCAGCGCAGCACGACCTGGGCCGGGGTGCGGTCGTGCTTCTGGGCGATGGCCACGATGGCCGGGACCTCCAGGAGGCCCTTGCCGGAGCCGAGCGGCGACCAGGCCTCGGTGGCGATGCCCTGCTCCGCGTGGTACTCGCGGGCCGCCCGCTGCTGAAGGTGCGGGTGCAGTTCGATCTGGTCGACGGCCGGGACGACGGACGTCTCGGCGATCAGCCGCTCCAGGTGGCCGGGTTCGAAGTTGGAGACACCGATCGCCTTGATGCGGCCGTCGGCGTGCAGCTTCTCGAACGCCTTGTAGGTGTCGACGAACAGGTCGCGGGCGGGCGTCGGCCAGTGGATCAGATACAGGTCCACGTACTCCAGGCCGAGCTTGTCCAGCGAGGTGTCGAAGGCGCGCAGAGTCGAGTCGTAGCCCTGGTCGCCGTTCCAGAGCTTGGTGGTGACGAAGATGTCCTCACGGGCCAGTCCGGAGGCCGCGATGGCCTTGCCGGTGCCCTCTTCATTGCCGTAGATCGCCGCTGTGTCGATGCTGCGGTACCCGGCCTCGAACGCCGTGGTGACCGCGCGCTCAGCCTCGTCGTCCGGCACCTGCCAGACGCCGAAACCCAGCTGGGGCATCTCGACGCCGTTGTTGAGGATGATCGGGGGGACCTTGCTGCTCACGAGCTCTTGATCCTTACGGTTGTCGTCAGATGGCACTCCCATCGTCAACGATCACGAGCCGTGATGCATTCCTGACCGCGGAATCCGTCCGAACTGACCCGCCGGTCAGCGGGCGATGGCCGAAATTGGCCGGAAATGCATCCGATCTCTTCGGTACAGACCATTGACCGTCGGCGGTCCTGCCGCGACTCTGGATCGCGCCAACGGGCGGAATCATGAACTCGGTTCATGTATGTGAATCCGTGTTGGCTTTCATCCGATGTTTCCCGTGTCTCCTGACTCACGGAGAGGGAGGAACATGAGACGCCGTCGTCTGCGTTCGGCACTGACGACCCTCGCGCTCGCCGCCGTGACCCTGGTCACCCTGCCGGCGGCCGCACCCCCGCCCACCGGCCCAGCCACCGGCCCGGGCCCGGACCGGGACTGGTCCGTCGCCATGGTCGACTCCACCATGGCCCGCTACACACCGAGCACCATCGGAGGCTGGTCCTACCCGGTCGGCCTGTACCTCTACGGCCAGTACCTCACCTACAGGCGCACGCACGACGCCCGCTACCTCGCGTACATCAAGAGCTATGTCGACCGGTTCGTCGGTGCCGACGGCTCCATCGGCCAGTCGTTCAACAGCCTGGACAGCATGCAGGCGGGCCGGCTGCTGGTGATCCTCCATCACGAGACGGGCGAGGTCCGCTACCGCACCGCCGCGCGCAAGATCCTCGACCGCCTCGCCACCTACCCGCGCACGGACGACGGCGGCTTCTGGCATGCCGACACCGCGAGCCGCGCCCACCAACTCTGGGCGGACGGCGTCTACATGGTGAACCCGTTCCTCGTCGAGTACGGCGCGGAGTTCGGCGAGAGCGCCGGCACGGACGCCGAGGCGGCGCGGCAGCTCGCCGTCTACGGCGGCCACCTCCAGGTCGCGAACGGCCTGCTGAGACACGCCTACGACGAGTCGAGGAGCGTGAGCTGGGCCGATCCGGAGACCGGGCTCGCCCCCGAGCACTGGTGCCGGGCCGTCGGCTGGTACTCCATGGCGATCGTCAACGTCCTCGACGCCGTCCCGGCGGACCAGCCGCGTCGTCCCCAACTCCTCGCGATCCTGCGGAAGCTGGCGGCCGGGTTGGAGAAGTACCAGGACCCGGCGACCGGCCGCTGGTTCCAGGTGATCGACAAGGGCGGCAGAAGCGACAACTGGACCGAGACGTCCTGCTCCAGCATGTTCACCTACGCCCTCTCGCGCGGCGCCGAGCGCGGCTATCTGGCCCCGCGCTACGCCGCCGTGGCCCGGCGCGGCTACCAGGGGGTCCTGGCGAAGCTGTCGGTCGGCTCGGACGGCCGTACCGAACTCGCCGACGTCTCGGTCGGCACGAATGTCGGCGACTACGCGTACTACGTCGCCCGCACCCGGGCCGTGAACGACTTCCACGGCCTGGGCGCCTTCCTGATCATGAACGAACAACTGCGAGGTGATTAGTGTCATGAACTCATCACGAAGGGTGCTGCTCGGCGCCGCGCTGGGCGGTGCCACGGCGGCCGCGGTCGGTCTGCCGCAGGCGACCACCGCCCACGCCGCCTCCTGGCAGCAGAAGTGGGCCCCGTCCGCGAGTGGCGACGGCCTCGGCGCCTTCGAGACGATCGAGGACGACCGCGCCGACTCGCACCCCGCCGGATCGCCGCACATCTACGCCACCGGCAACAACTGGCGCTTCGACATGCACACCGTCGACCGCGACACCTCCACCGACCGCCAGCGCCAGGAGGCCACCGGGCTGCGCAACGGCAGCGGCGGCGACTACCTGAAGTGGACGAAGGGCCAGACCTGGCGGCTCACCTACTCGATGTACATCCCGAGCTCCCTGAAGGCGACCACGACCTTCACCCACATCATGCAGATGAAGCAGCCCGGCAACGGCACCTCGCCGATCGTCGTGCAGTCCCTGCGCCGGGTGAACGGCAAGCAGACCATCGAGCTGAAGCTCGCCATCGACGACATCCTCGTCGGCCGCACCGACCTGGACCCGCTGCACGACAAATGGACCGACGTCGACTTCCAGATCAAGGTCGGCGACGGCTCGGCGGGTTCGGTCCGCTGGATCCTGAAGTCCGGCGGCTCGACCGTCATCGACGCGTCCAAGACCGGCGTCGACACCTTCCTGGCGGACCGCGTCCGCCCGAAGTGGGGTATCTACCGCTCCCTCGGCGACACCTCCGGCTCTCTCCAGAACACCTATCTGCTGCTGACCAACCTGCGCGGCTACCAACTCGTCTGAGGAGCCGTCACCTTGAAACCCCCCACTGATCCATGCGCCCGCGCGGCGGCGACCGTCCTCTTCGTCGTCGCCCTCGTCCTGGGACTCGGCCACCCGGCTGCCCCGGCCGGCCGGCAGGCCCCGTTCCGGACCGCCACCGTCTTCGACGTCCGTGACTACGGCGCCGAAGGCGACGGCTCCGCCAACGACACCCCCGCCGTCAACAAGGCGATCACTGCCGCGAGTTCGGTGGCGGGCGGCGGAGTCGTCCGCTTCCCGCCCGGTGACTACAAGTCGAAGAACACCATCCACATGAAGAGCCATGTGACGCTCCGGCTCGACAAGGGCGCCACCCTCCAGGGCTCCAGCGCCGACACCTACGACAAGGCCGAGTCCAATCCGTACGACGACTACCAGGACTACGGGCACAGTCACTTCCGCGACGCGATGATCCACGGCGACCGGCTGACCGACATCGGTTTCGTCGGCGAGGGTGTCATCGACGGCATGGGCAACCTGATCACCGGCAACCCGAAGTCCGGCGAGGCCGACAAGATCATCTCCCTGACCCGGTGCGACGGACTCACGATCGGCGACGGCCTCACACTCCGCCGCGGCGGCCACTTCGCGGCGCTCGTCAACGGCTGCAAGAACGTGACGTCGGACCACCTGACCATCGACACCGCGAGCGACCGCGACGGCTGGAACATCATCTCCACGACGAACGTCACGGTGACCAACGCGAACATCAGGGCCAACGACGACGCCCTGGTCTTCAAGAGCGACTACGCCCTCGGCGCCAAGCTCCCCAACGGCCACGTCCGCGTCAACGACAGCTTCCTGTCGGCCCGTTGCTGCAACGCCCTCATGTTCGGCTCGGAGACCTGCGGCGACTTCTCGGACTACCGGTTCGAGAACATCCGTATCGACGGCGCCGACAAGTCCGGCCTCGGCATGGTGTCGATGGACGGCGCGAAGATCTCCGACGTCCACTACCGCGACATCACGATGACGAACGTCCACTCGCCGATCATGCAGAAGATCGGCACGCGAAAACGGTGCGGCGACAGTCCCGGAGTCGGATCGATCAGCGACATCACGTACGACGACATCACGGCCACCGGCAGCAGCCCGTCCTTCAGCCCGACCCTGTGGGGTGAGACCGGCCACCGCATCAAGGGCGTGACGTTCAACAACGTCGACATCACGGTCCCGGGCGGCAACGGCACCGTGTCCACCGGCGTGCCGGGCAACGACCCGAACGACTACAACCCCAAGGCCATCGGCACCCGGCCGGCCTACGGCTGGTACCTCCACAACGCCGACGACGTCCGGTTCACCGACAGCTCGGTGAAGTTCGCCGCGGACGACGGCCGGCCCGCGTTCATCGCCAACGCGGCCGACGGCATCCGGCTCACCAGGTTCACCGCGCAGCAGGGCGGCAGCTCTCCGTACGACGTGGGCCTTCAGGACGCCTCCGGCGTCTGCCTGACGGACAGCCACAACACCTCCGGCGGCGCTCTGCGGGTCTCGGGAAGCCAGGACTGCGGCAGTACGGCGGTGAAGCCGCTCGACCTGGAGAACCCCCGCCAGGAATTCCTGCGCAACTCCGTCGGCGGCCTCTTCCTGCACTGGGGCCTGCGCACCGCCCCCGCCCACACCAGCTGCACCGCCTGGGAGGACGACGTCACGAACGGTGGCTGGAGCCCCGACTACTGGGTGAAGGAGGCCCAGAAGCTGCACACGCAGTACCTCGTCCTCGCCAGCTTCCACAGCCGCCTCGGCTACGCCCGTCCCTGGCCCTCCAGGATCCCCGGCTCCTGCTCCACCGAGCGGGACTTCCTCGGCGAGCTGGTCACGGCAGCCAAGGCCAAGGGCATGAAGGTCATCCTCTACATGACCAACGACCCCCAGTGGCACGACGAGGGCGGCCACGAGTGGCTCGACTCGGCCGCGTACTCCTCCTACAAGGGCAAGAACGTCGACCTGACCACCAACGACGGCTTCGGGCAGTTCAGTTACGACAACTTCTTCGAGGTCATGGACCGCTATCCCGACCTCGGCGGCTTCTGGATCGACAACGACAGCTCCTACTGGGAGGGCCACGACCTCTACCGGCAGATCTACAACAAGCGCCCGAACTACACGCTCAGCAACAACAACGAAGACACGCCGATCATGGACATGATCAGCAATGAGCAGAAGACGGGCATGACCCCGGCCTACGACTACCCGCAGGCCGTCTACACCGCCCAACCCCGCCTGACCGAGGCCGACTTCAAGCTCCCGTCGACCGGTGCCTGGTGGTACGGCGGCTCCGACCCCTCCGTCGACCGCGCGCTCACCCTCGGCCGCCTGATCACCAACACGGGCTCCTCGGTGAAGGCGCTGATGGCGGAGACCGCCCAGGTCAACGGCACGTTCCCGGCCAACCAGGCCGCCTTCAACACCTTCGCCGACTCCTACCTGGACCCCATCTGGGAGTCCCTGCACGGCACTGAGGGTGGCGGCTACATGTACGGCGGCCTCAAACCCGGCGCCTGGAACGACGGCGCCTACGGCGTCACGACCATCGCGAAGGCCGACGCCAACCGGCAGTACGTGCACGTCCTGACCCCGCCGAGCACCAGCACCCTGCGCGTCCGGGACAACGGCTACCGCATCGCCTCGGTCGCCAACCTCCGTACCGGCAAAGCGGTTTCGTGGTCCCAGTCCGGAGGGGTGCTCACCCTGACCGGGCTCGGCGCCTGGGACCCGTACGACACCGTCTTCAAGGTCACCACCGCCGGCCGCCAGGGCATCCTCACCGGCGTCAAGGTGAGCGCGAGCGCCTCGGCGAGCGGGCACACGGGCCAGGCCGCCGGTGACCGCGACTACCTCACCTACTGGGACAGCAACAAGACGCTGCCCGTCAACCTCACCTTCGACCTCGGCTCGGCGAAAAAGGCGCAGTACATCGGCCTCAACCAGCGCGAGGACTCCGTCGCCTACGCCCGCGCGGACACCGAGCAGTCCGCGCGGATCAAGGACTACAAGGTGTACCTGAGCGACGACGGCTCGACCTGGGGGAGCGCGGTCAAGACCGGGCAGCTGCCAAGTCGCCGCGGAATCCAGGGCATTGACCTCACCGCCGCCAACGCCCGCTACGTCCGCCTGGAGGTCGACACCACCTGGGCCGCCTCCACCGACACCACCCGCTACAAGCGACTGCGCATCGACGAGGCGTGGATCGGCACGTCGTACGCCACACCCGCGAACGGGGGACAGTCATGATCGGTATCAGATCGCTCGCGGCCACGGTGGCGGGCCTCCTACTCGCCGCGGTGGTGCCGCTCGTGGGCACCGCCCATCCGGCGGCCGCCTCCGACAACGGTCAGTCCGTCCGGCCCGCCATGGGCTGGTCCAGCTGGAGCTTCGTGCGCCGCACGCCGACCGAGGCGAAGATCAAGGCGCAGGCCGACGCACTGGCCGCCAGTGGCCTCAAGGACCACGGCTTTGTGTACATCAACCTCGACGACTTCTGGCAGAAGTGCGACTCCAACGGCTTCGTCGTCGACGACCACGGCCGCTGGGCCGTCGACACGGCCAAGTTCCCCGGCGGGATCAAGGCCCTGGCCGACTACGTCCACTCCAAGGGCCTGAAGTTCGGCTTCTACGTGACGCCCGGCATCGCGAAGAACGCCGTGCTGAAGAACACGCCGATCGAGGGCACCTCATACCACGCGAAGGACATCGCGGACACCTCGAAGACCGAGAAGAACTACAACTGCAAGAACATGTACTACATCGACTACTCCAAGCCGGGCGCCCAGGAGTTCGTCAACTCCTGGGCCAAGCAGTTCGCTTCCTGGGGTGTCGACTACCTGAAGATCGACGGGGTGGGCAGTGCCGACACCCCCGACGTCCAGGCCTGGGACAAGGCACTGAGGGCGAGCGGACGGCCCATCAACTTCGCGCTCTCCAACAACCTTCCGATCGCCGACGCCTCCACCTGGCGCACACTGGCCAACAGTTGGCGCACCCAGGGCGACGTGGAGTGCTACTGCGGACCGGGGAGCAACGGCAGCGGCTATCCGCTCACCGACTGGTCCCACGTCTCCAAGCGCTTCGACGCAGCCGCCTCCTGGCAGCCGTACGCCGGACCGGGCGGCTGGAACGACCTGGACTCACTGGAGATCGGCAACGGCGACCGGGTGGGCCTCACCGCCGACCAGCGCCGGTCCCACTTCACGCTCTGGGCGATGGCAGCCTCGCCCCTGCTGCTCGGCACCGACCTGACCGATCTCGACCCGGTCGACAAGGCGATGCTGACCAACGACCGCCTCATCGGGGTCGACCGGGACGGCGTCGCCGCCAAGCGGATCGTGGACAGCGGGGTCAAGCAGGTCTGGAGCAAGAAGGAGAGCGACGGCCAGTACGTCGTGGCCCTGTTCAACACCGGCACCTCGGGCAACGCGACGGTGAGCGTGAACTGGTCGCAGGCCGGCTTCACCGGCTCCGGTGACGTCACCGACCTGTGGTCCGGCGCGCACAAGGGCGTGATCGCGGACTCCTACAGCGCGACCCTGCGACCGGGCGAGACCCGGCTCATCCGCGTCAAGCCCGTCAACTCCCTGAAGTCGGCGGCCGCTTCCCCGGGATTCGCCGTGGCCCCCTACGAGTACCTCGGCTGGGGCAGCCCCCAGAACCCCACGGCGGTGATGTCGGCGACCGGCGTCAAGTGGTTCACGCTCGCCTTCGTCCTCTCCGACGGCACCTGCAACCCCAAGTGGGACGGTTCCCGCCCGCTCACCGGCGGCGACGACCAGGCGAAGATCAACGCGATCAGAGGGGCCGGCGGTGATGTCATCGTCTCCGTGGGCGGCTGGAGCGGCGCGAAGCTCGGCGAGAAGTGCTCCAGCGCCTCGGCCCTCGCCGGCGCCTACCAGAAGGTGATCAACGCCTACCAGCTGAAGGCCCTCGACATCGACATCGAGAACACCGAGTGGTCCAACGCGACCGTACGGCAGCGGGTCGTCGACGCGCTGAAGACGGTCAAGGCGAACAACCCGGGCCTGAAGACCGTCATCACCTTCGGCACGACGACCAGCGGCCCCGACTCCACCGGTGTCGACATGATCAAGCGGGCCGCCAACTCGGGCCTGGCGAACGACGTGTGGTGCATCATGCCGTTCGACTTCGGCGGCGGCACCACGAACATGGGCACCCTCACCACGCAGGCCATGGAAGGCCTCAAGGCCCGCGTCAAGTCGGCCTACGGCTACGGCGACACCGCCGCCTACGCCCACATCGGCCTGTCCTCGATGAACGGAAAGACCGACGACTCCGGTGAGCGTGTCCGCGTCGCCGACTTCAAGACCATGCTCGCCTACGCCCAGCAGCACCACATCGGGCGCCTCACCTACTGGTCCGTCAACCGCGACCGCCCCTGCGGCTCAGGCACCGACGGCGACTCCTGCAGCGGCGTGACGCAGCAGCCGTACGACTACCTCAAAGTCTTCACCCAGTACACGGGCTGAAGGGAACATCCGTGAAAATCAGCAGACTTCTGCCCTACGGCCTCGCCGCCGCCCTCGCCCTGCCGCTCGCCGGCCTGAGTCAGGGCACCGCGCTCGCGGCCACCGACTACCAGGCCGAGGACGCGACCGTCGTGCAGGGCACGGTGGCCACCAACCACACCGGTTACACGGGCACCGGCTTCGTCGACTACACCAACGTCACGGGCTCGTACGTGGAGTTCACGGTGAGCGCGGCCTCCGCGGGCACCACGTCCGTCACCTTCCGCTACGCCAACGGGACCGCGACCGACCGTCCCATGGACATCTCCGTGAACGGCACGGTCGTGTCGCCCGCCGTCTCCTTTCCGGCCACCGCCGACTGGAACACCTGGGCCACCAAGACCGTCGACGTCCCGCTCACCGCGGGCTCCGGCAAGATCCGCGCGACCGCCACCACCGCGGGCGGCGGTCCCAACCTCGACCGCATCGGCGTCGCCGTCGCCACCGACTCCCAGGCCCCGAGCCGCCCCGGGCAGCCCAGCTGCTCCGACATCGGTGAGGACGGGCTGACGCTGGCGTGGGGCGCCGCCACCGACAACGTGGGCGTGACGGCGTACGACCTCTACGAGCACGGCAACAAGATCGGTGAGGCGCCCGGCAGTTCGACCAGCAAGGCGCTCACCGGCCTGACCCCCGGCACCACCTACAACCTCACCGTCATCGCCCGTGACGCGGCCGGCAACACGTCCCCGGCCAGCCCCGTCGTCGACTGCACCACCAAGCCCAGCTCCGACACCACCCCGCCGACCAAGCCCGGCACCCTGTCCGCGGCGGACGTCACGGCGAACAGCGCCGCACTGAGCTGGGGTGCCTCCACCGACGACCGGGCGGTCGCCGGTTACGACGTGCGCAGTGACACCACCGTCTACAAGTCCGTCACCACCGGCACCTCGACCACGCTGACCGGACTCGCCTGCAACAGCCCGTACAGCCTGAACGTCGTCGCCCGCGACACGGCCGGCAACGTCTCCCAGCCGAGCAACACGGTCACGTTCACCACCAAGGCCTGCGCCACCGACGGCGGCGTCCCGTCGTCCGTCTCCACCCTCTCCTCCGGCTGGACCATCCCCTGGGGCATCTTCTGGATGCCCGACGGCAAGACCGCACTGGTCACCGAGCGGGACGACTTCCGGGTCTGGAAGGTCACCAAGGACGGCACGAGGACGCAGATCGGCACCGTCCCGAACGCCGTCACCACCAACGGCGAGGGCGGACTGCTCGGCGTCGCCGTCGACCCCAAGTGGGACACCAACCACCGCGTCTACTTCATGCACACCGCGTCCGAGGGCAACCGCGTGGTCCGCATGACGTACGACGGGACCGCCCTGAGCGACTACACGGTCCTCCTCCAGGGCATCAAGAAGAACCGCTACCACAACGGCGGCCGCCTCGCCTTCGGCCCCGACGGCTACCTCTACGTCTCCACCGGCGAGGCCCAGACACCCGACCTGGCGCAGGACAAGAACTCCCTCAACGGCAAGATCCTGCGCATGACGACGGACGGAAAAGCGGCCCCGGGCAATCCGTTCGGCAACTATGTCTACAGCCTCGGCCACCGCAACCCGCAGGGCCTCGCCTTCGACCGCAACGGCCGCCTGTGGGAAGCGGAGTTCGGCAACAGCTCCAAGGACGAACTGAACCTGATCAAGCCCGGCGCCAACTACGGCTGGCCGACCTGCGAGGGCACCTGCTCCACCACCGGGATGACCAACCCGAAGGCCACCTGGAACGTCTCGGAGGCCTCGCCGAGCGGCATCGCCATCGTGCGCAACGTCGTCTACATGGCCTCCCTGCGCGGCGAGCGGCTGTGGCGGATCCCGATCAGCGGCGACAGCGAGAGCGTCGGCACGCCTACCGCGTACTACGTGGGCACCTACGGCCGGCTGCGCACGGTCACCAAGGTGCCGGGCGCCGACCAGCTGTGGCTGTCGACCACCAACTGCGACAACAACGGAGGAGCGGCGGACGGAGCGGACAAGATCTTTCGCCTGACGATCAGCTGACGGACCGTCAGGCCTGATACAGGGCCTCGACCTCGTCCGCGTACGCCGTCTCTATCGCCTTGCGCTTCAGTTTCAGCGACGGGGTCAGCAGCCCGTGCTCCTCGGTGAAGGGCTGCGCGAGGATACGGAACGTGCGGATCGACTCGGCCTGCGAGACCAGGGTGTTGGCGGCCACCACCGCACGCCGCACCTCGGTCTCCAGGTCGGCGTCGTGCACCAGCTGGGCCGCGGCCATCCGAGGTTTGTCGTGCATCCCCAGCCAGTGCTCCACGGCCTCCTGGTCGAGGGTGACCAGGGCGGCGATGTAGGGGCGGTCGTTGCCCACGACGATGCACTGCGAGACCAGCGGATGGTCGCGCACCCGCTCCTCCAGCACGCCGGGGGAGACGCTCTTGCCGCCGGAGGTGACGAGGATCTCCTTCTTGCGGCCCGTGATGGTGAGGTAGCCGTCCTCGTCCAGGGAGCCGAGGTCACCGGTGGCGAGCCAGCCGTCGTGCAGGGTCTCGTCGGTGGCCTTGTCGTTGTTGAGGTAGCCCCGGAAGATGTTGTCGCCGTACAGCCAGATCTCGCCGTCGTCCGCGATGTGCACGGTCATCCCGGGGATGGGCTGGCCGACCGTGCCGTAGCGGGTGCGCTCGGGCGGGTTGGCGGTCGCGGCGGCCGTCGACTCGGTGAGGCCGTATCCCTCGTAGATATGGACGCCCGCACCGGCGAAGAACAGCCCGAGCCTGCGGTCCATGCCGGAACCGCCGGTCATGGCCTGTTTGATACGGCCGCCCATCGCCGCCCGCATCTTGGAGTAGACGAGCTTGTCGAAGAGCTGGTGCTGCATCCGCAGCCCCGCCGACGGACCCGGCCCCAGACCCCAGGCCTTGGCCTCCATGGCGTCCGCGTACTTCACCGCCACGTCGACGGCCTTCTCGAACGGCCCGGCCTTGCCCTCCTTCTCGGCCTTGCGGCGGGAGGCGTTGAAGACCTTCTCGAAGATGTACGGCACCCCGAGGAAGAACGTCGGCTTGAACGCGGCGAGGTCCGGCATCAGGGCGGCCGCGTTCATCTGGGGCTGGTGGCCGAAACGCACCCGGCCACGGATCGCCGCGACCTGCACCATCCGTCCGAAGACGTGCGCGAGCGGCAGGAACAGCAGGGTCGCCGCCTCGTCGCCCTTCTTGGAGTGGAACACCGGCTCCCAGCGGTCGATGACCGTGTCCGCCTCGTACATGAAGTTGCCGTGTGTGATCACACAGCCCTTGGGGCGGCCCGTGGTGCCCGAGGTGTAGATGATCGTCGCGGTCGAGTCCGGGGTCACGGCCTGCCGGTGGCGGTGCACCACCTCGTCCTCGATGGGGGCGCCGGCGTCGTAGAGCTCCTGCACCGCGCCGGAGTCCAGCTGCCACAACCGGTGCAGCTGCGGCAGCCGGTCGATGACGGTGGCGATCGTCATCGCGTGGTCCTCGTGCTCCACGATCGCGGCCGTGCACTCGGCGTCGTACAGCGCCCAGAAACACTGCTCGGCGGAGGAGGTCGGGTAGACCGGCACGACCTGCGCGCCGATCGTCCACAGCGCGAAGTCGAACAGCGTCCACTCGTAGCGGGTGCGGGACATGATCGCGACCCGGTCGCCGAAGCGGATGCCCTGCGAGAGGAGTCCCTTGGCGAGCGCCAGGACCTCGTCGCGGAACTCCGCGGACGTCACGTCCCGCCACTGCCCGGTCTCGTCCTTACGGCCGAGAGCGATGTGCAGGGGGTCGTTCCGGGCATGCTCGAAGACGACGTCGGCCAGTCCGCCCACCGGGGGTGCCAACGCCAACGGAGGGTTGGTGAACTCGCGCAAACCCCGCTCCCCGCTCCCTGGCGCTCGGTGACGCTCCGCACAGCGCCGTGAAAGCTACCCCACCGCGACATCCGGCGGGAGGGGGGCCGAAGCCGAGCGGTGCTCATATATGGCCTGGTCGGTACCGGAAAATACCCTCACATGGGGAAGGGTCGGACAGAAAACTGACGGTTGAGTAAGTTTCGGTGCCGTAATCTCCACCGAATCTGTACGACCCGACTACGCCTCGCGACCTTGCAGAAACGGTCACTCCCGGGCCGTGGTGCCCTCTTCCGTCAGCGCCGTCGGCCGGGAATGTGTCACTCCGTCGCGGGGCGCGCACCCGGTTTGCGGGGGACGGCCACCGGGGGCGGCGGGGCGCGGGTGTGCGCGGCGGGGGTGTGCGTGGCGAGGGTGTGCGTGGGGTGCTGGGTCCCTTCTCCCGCCCTCGGGCCCGGCGTGTCCGCCGACCCGGCGAAGGCGTGCGTGCCGCGCTGAGGCCTTCTCCTCATACTCGGCTTCGCCCGAGACGGACTCGCGCACGGGGCCCCGAACCCGACGACGGGGTCTTGTGGTGGGCCCTCGAACCCGGCGACGGGGTCTTGCGGCGGGCACCCGAATCCGGCGACGGGGTCTTGCGGCGGGCCTCCGAACCCGGCGACCTACTCACCGTCGGTGCAAGCGGTCGCCGCCCGTCAGGATCGCGGCGGCCAGCGCGTCCGCCGCTCCCTGGGCTGCCGTCAGCCGGCGCCCGTGCACCAGTACGAAGTCGACCCGCCCCAGCTCGGGCAGCCCCGCCCGCTCGGGGATCCGCACCAGGCCGGGCGGCACCAGCCCCTGCGAATGGGCCATCACCCCCAGCCCCGCCCGTGCGGCGGCGATCAGCCCGTTGAGGCTTCCGCTCGTGCACACGATCCGCCACTCCCGGCCCTGCCGCTCCAGCGCCTCCAGCGCGAGGGCCCGCGTGATCCCCGGTGGCGGGTAGACGATCAGCGGCACCGCCCGGTCGGCGTCCAGGCGAAGCCGCTCAGCCCCGATCCACACCAGCCGGTCGTGCCAGACCAGTTCACCCCGGGGGTCCTCCGGCCGCCGTTTGGCCAGGACGAGATCCAGCTTCCCGGCGGCGAGCTGCTCGTGCAGTGCCCCGGACAGTTCGACGGTCAGCTCCAGGTCGACCTCGGGATGGTCGTAGCGGAAACCTTCGAGGATCTCCGGCAGCCGGGTCAGTACGAAGTCCTCCGACGCCCCGAACCGCAGCCGCCCCCGCACGCGCGTGCCGGTGAAGAACGCCGTCGCCTGGTCGTGCACCTCCAGGATCCGGCGCGCGAAACCGAGCATCGCCTCGCCGTCCTCGGTCAGCTCCACGGAGTGGGTGTCCCGGGTGAACAGCTGCCGTCCGGCCGCGTCCTCCAGACGCCGTACGTGCTGGCTCACGGTCGACTGACGCACCCCTAGCCGTCGCGCGGCCTGCGTGAAGCTCAGCGTCTGCGCCACCGCCAGGAACGTACGCAATTGCGACGGGTCGTACATGGCACCAGGTTATCGCGAATCATGATGTCAGTCAGAGTGGTATGCGGGATTCCCGATCAAGACGTGAAGGAGGACGATGGAGGGGGACCCTCCGTCCCGGGGGACGGCGCCCGCCGTGTCCCCCTACCGCCGTCGAACACGAGCAAGTGGAGCACCGTGAAGCGCCTGAAGTGGCCGGCCTGGATGCCGGTCGACCCGTACATCCTGCTGCTGCTCGGCACGGTGGGCCTCGCGGCCCTCGTACCGGCGCGCGGGACCACCGCGGACGTGGCCTCCGGAGCCTCCACGGCGGCGATCGCCTTCCTCTTCTTCCTCTACGGCGCCCGCCTCTCCACCCGTGAGGCGCTGGACGGCCTCAAGCACTGGCGACTCCACGTCACGGTCCTCGCCTGTACGTTCGTGATCTTCCCGCTGCTGGGCCTCGCCGCCCGCGGACTCGTCCCGGTCCTCCTGACGGACCCCCTCTACCAGGGCCTGCTCTTCCTCACCCTGGTGCCATCCACCATCCAGTCCTCGATCGCGTTCACGTCGATGGCCCGCGGAAACGTGCCCGCCGCGATCTGCGCCGGCTCCTTCTCCTCCCTGGTCGGCATCGTCATCACCCCGCTCCTCGCCGCCGCCCTGCTCGGCAACAGCGGCGGAGGGTTCTCGGCCGACTCGCTCGTGAAGATCGTGCTGCAGCTGCTCGTGCCGTTCATGGCGGGGCAGTTGCTGCGCCGCTGGATCGGCGCCTTCGTCACCCGCCACAAGAAGGTCCTCGGCCTCGTCGACCGCGGCTCGATCCTCCTGGTCGTCTACACCGCGTTCAGTGAGGGCATGGTCCAGGGCATCTGGCACCAGGTGAGCCCGCTCAGGCTGGGCGGACTGATGATCGTCGAGGCCGTCCTGCTCGCCCTGATGCTCACCCTGACCTGGTACGGCGCCAAGGGGCTCCGCTTCGGCCGCGAGGACCGCATCGCCATCCAGTTCGCCGGGTCGAAGAAGTCCCTCGCCTCCGGACTGCCCATGGCCAGCGTCCTGTTCGGGGCGCACGCCTCACTCGCCGTGCTGCCGCTGATGCTGTTCCACCAGATGCAGCTGATGGTGTGCGCCGTGATCGCGAAGCGCCGCTCGCACGACCCGGTCGCGGACGAGGTCACCGCGCCGGGGCGAGCCGCAGCGTCACGAACCGCGGTCGGTACAGCGACACGTTCCGGTTGAGCTGCGCCGAAGCGCCCGCCGCCTCCAGCCAGTTGACGTCGTAACTCAGCACCAGCCCTCCGGAGCCGCCGAGTTCGGGGTGCACCTGCGGGTTGTAGGCGGCGACCTGGCCCTCGGGCAGGGGTGCGGTGAAGTCCTTCGCCGGGCCGTGCCAGGGCCCGGCGGGGGAGCAGGCCCAGTACGAGGTCACGGCCGCGAGACCCTTCGTCCCGGCGGCCATGGTGAACAACACGTACGTCCCGTCCTGCCGTACGACGGAGAAGGCACTGCCCACCCCGGTCTGCCGCCCGTCTCCCAGCACCGGGCGCGGACGGGCGCCGGTGGTCCACTCGGAGCCGTCCCAGTACTCCCAGGCGCCCGGCTCGGCGAGCCCGCCCTCCGGCACCCGCGCCACGTACGCCGACGAGGCGGACCGGGACGCGGCCCGGCCGTCGTCGCCCCCGAACACATACGTCCACGCGCCGTCCTCGACCAGCGTCGTTCCGAACAGCACCCGCCGGGACGGGTCCTGGACCCGCTGCTCGTCGAGGACCTTCGTGATCGACTCGACGCGCAGGTCGGGCAACGAGAGCGTGGCGACCTCGGTGGCCGTGGGAACGCCGTAGATCCACGGAGACGAGCCGGCCGTCCGCACCCACAGCAGCACCCGTACGACCTGTTCGTCGGAGCCGGGGGAGCGGGGTTCGACGCGGGCCGCGACCGGCCAGCGCCACTGGTTCGGGGCCGGGTCCGGGAACAGCGGCGCGGGCAGGGTGGTCTCCAGGCGGCCGCCGCGCATCAGCACCGCCGAGTTGCGCACGAGCGGCGCCGTGGTGTCCCGCCAGGTGTACGGCTCGCCGAAGGGGTTGGGCGGGCCGTACACCTGGCCGAGATAGGTGTCGGAGAACAGCCACAGCAGCCGTCCGTCCGGCAGCCGCACCGAGTGCGTGCCGTCGCCGCCGGTCCAGTCGTCACCTCGGGCGGCGTCGTCGCCGTAGCGGGCGAACTCGGCGGTCAGCGGGCCGTCCGCGGACCAGGAGCGGACAGTATGCGGTATGCAGTCGGCGGTGTTCTTGTCGCTGTCGCCACCGGGCAGGACCGTGACCATCACAGCCGCGAGCACCAGCGTCAGCAGCAGGCCGACGCTGGTGCCGGTCCGCTGGCGCGCTCGTCCGTCCTCGGGCACGGGTCGGGACGTTAGTGGGTGTGCGGCGCGGGGTCCATGGGGCGTGGGCGGCGCGGGGTCCATGGGGCGTGGGCGGCGCGGGGTCCATGGGGCGTGGGCGGCGCGGGGCACATCGGGTACCGGCGGGCGGGTGCGGCGGGGAGAGGTCCATCGGGTATCGGCGGGCGGGTGCGGCGGGGAGGGGCCGGCCCGGGGTGTTCAGGGCCGCAGGACCACCTTCCCGAGGTTGTTCCGCGACTCGATCACCTCGTGCGCCTTCGCCGCGTCCTCCAAGGTGAACTCCTCGTGCACGACGGGACGGAGAGTGCCGCCCGCGAACATCCGCCACAGCTCCCGCCGCCACCGCTCGCACAACTCCGGCTGCTCACGGGCGATCCGCGCCATCTGGAAGCCCGTCACGGACTTGGCGCCGACGAGGAGGTCGTACGCCCGGATCGTCCCGCCGCCCGAGCTGTACGCCACGAGACGCCCGCCCTCGGCGAGGGCGGAGAGCGCCGGGGTCAGCAGCTCGCCGCCCACGGCGTCGAGAACGTAGTCGACGGGATCTCCCCAACTACCGTCCGTGTAGAGGACGGTGGCGTCGGCGCCGAGCGAGCGCACGAAATCCGCCTTGCCCGCGTCGGAGACCGCGCCCACCACCCGAGAGGCGCCCCGGGCCCGTGCGAGCTGCACGGCCAGGTGACCCACCCCGCTCGCCGCCGCGGTGACCAGTGCCGTGTCTCCCGGCTTGGGCCGCGCAGCGTCCAGCGCGCCGAGCGCGACCAGCCCGCTGCGGACCAGGGCGACCGCATCCACGGCTGAGGCGTCGTCGGGCACCGGGGAGGCCATGGCCTCGTGCAGGGGTGCGACGTCGGCGTAACCGTGGCCGAAGCAGAGGCCCGTGACGCGGTCGCCGGGGCGGAAGCGCGTGACCCCCGCGCCGACGCGCATCACCTCTCCTGCCAGTTCGCCCCCGAGCGGTATCGGCTCCACCGCCTCGGTGACCTTGCGGACGACGGGGAGGGTGACACCGACCGCCTCGCAGCGCACGAGGAGCTCTCGCGGGCCCGGCTCGGGGACCGGCACCTCCTCCAGGAACAGAGGGCCGCCCATGGACTCGTACCGGACACGACGCATCGACCCGACCTCCCGAGAATTCATTGGTGGCCCCAACGATAGGCGGGAAGTCGTTGGGCAGTCCAATGAATAATGGCTAGGCTGTCCACATGGCCGAAGCACCCCTTCCCGCGATCCGCTCCCTCCCCAGCTGGCTCCTCGGCCGTGCCGCCGCCCGCGGCCGGAGCCTGGTGGCCGAGGCGCTCGCCGCGGAGGGCGTGAAGATGTGGCACCACGTGGTGCTCTCCGCCGTCCGTGACCTCGCCCCCGTCGCCCAGGCCGACCTCGGCCGCGGCGTGCGCCTCGACCCCAAGGACCTGGTCGGCATCCTGAACGACCTCCAGTCCGCGGGTCTCGTCCTGCGCGAACCGGACCCAGGCGACCGCCGCAAGAACGCGGTATCCCTCACCACCGAGGGAACGCGGCTGCTCAAGCGCTGCGAGAAACTTGCCCGCCAGGCCAACGACGACCTGCTCGCCCCCCTCTCGGCCGCCGAACGCGCCCAGTTCATGAGGCTGTTGATCCGGATCTCCGGTACGGAGGGCTGACGGCGGATAACGTTCCGTCATGACCGGACCCCTCGCGCTCGATCCATGGCGCAGCGCCCTCGTGCTCGTCGACCTGATGGACCGCATCGTCGCGCTGCCCCTGGAGCCCCGCAAAGGCACCGAAGTCCTCGCCGCCGCGGAGCAGTTGGCGGCAGTCTTCCGGGCGGCCGGTGCGCTCGTCGTGCTCGTGCGTGTCGAGCGGCCCGGCGTCGCCGACCAGCCACCCGGCGGAGGGCTGGTCGCCGGTCTGCCGCGAGATGGTGACATCGAGATCGTGAAGCGGACCATCGGCGCCTTCCAGGGCACGGACCTGGACGCGCGACTGCGTGAACGCCACATCACCACGCTGGTGTTCGGCGGGATCGCCACCAACCTCGGCGTCGAGTCCACCGCACGCGCCGCCGGAGACCTCGGCTACGACCTCGTCTTCGTCGAGGACGCCATGGCCGCCTTGACCGCCGCCGAACACGAGGCCTCGGCGCGGCTCGACTTCCCTCGCCTGGGCACCGTGGTGACGGCGGACCAGGTGCGCTTCACCAGCGGCTGAGACGCGGAGGCTCCGGGGCCGGGCGGCGGACGGTGCGCTGCGGCGGGCCTGTGCGCTGCCGCGGGCCGGGGACGGCGCCGGGGTCGACTCTGGGCCGCGGTGGCGCCGGGGTCAACTCTGGGCCGCGGTGGCGGACAGGGCGATACGGTCCTCGCCCGCGTACACGTTCATGGAACTGCCGCGCAGGAACCCCACCAGGGTCAGTCCCGTCTCGGCAGCCAGATCCACCGCCAGTGAAGAGGGCGCCGAGACCGCCGCCAGCACCGGAATGCCTGCCATGACGGCCTTCTGCGCCAGCTCGAAGGACGCCCGGCCGGAGACGAGCAGGATGACGCGCGACAGGGGGAGGTTCCCGTTCTGGAGTGCGCGGCCGACCAGCTTGTCGACGGCGTTGTGGCGGCCGACATCCTCGCGTACGTCAAGGAGTTCGCCCTCCTCGGTGAACAGGGCGGCGGCGTGCAGGCCCCCGGTCCGGTCGAAGACCCGCTGGGCCGCGCGGAGCCGGTCGGGGAGGCTCGCGAGGAGTTCGGGTTCGACACGGACCCGGGGAGTGTCGGAGATCGGCCAGCGCGTCGTCGTACGGACCGCGTCGAGGCTCGCCTTGCCGCACAGGCCGCACGAGGAGGTCGTGTACACGTTGCGCTCAAGGGTGATGTCGGGAATCCGCACGTCGGGGGCGGTCTTCACGTCAACGACGTTGTACGTGTTGGAGCCGTCGGCGGTGGCGCCCGCGCAGTAGACGATGTTCTGCAGATCGCTCTGCTCGGCCAGCACGCCTTCGCTCACGAGGAAGCCGGCGGCGAGGGCGAAGTCGTCGCCGGGGGTGCGCATGGTGATGGCGAGGGGTTTGCCGTTGAGGCGGATCTCAAGGGGCTCCTCGGCCACCAGCGTGTCCGGACGGGAGGAGACAACCCCGTCGCGGATACGGATCACCTTGCGTCGTTCCGTGACTCGTCCCATATGTCCCTCAGCCCCGGTTCTGTAGGTGACCTTCACGATGTCATTGTCCTGCACACGGCGCGGTGGAGCGGTGGAGTAGTGGAGTGGCAGAGCGGTGGAGTGTGAGGCCGCTGTCGGTGCGTCCCAGGTACCCGCCACCCGCTGTCCGCATGTCGGACTGCCCCTCGGGTTGGTACTTGGATGGGCACTTGAGTTGGTAATGGAAGAATACTGTCTACAGTATGTGCACGGGTTGGCAAGGGTTCAAGAGTCCGCGCCCGAGCCGACCTCGCTCCGGAAACCGGCCGGTTCGACCGTTCGTCGCGTCCTGCATACCGCTCATCGCATACCGTCGACGCGCCGTCTTTCCAACTCGCTCATTAGTTCTTACCGTCCGGGATCATGAGTCCCCCTGTCGCGCCCCCGGGTTGGAGCCGCTGGCTCGTTCCCCCGGCCGCTCTCTCGGTCCACCTCTCGATCGGCCAGGCCTACGCCTGGTCCGTGTTCAAGCCGCCGCTCGAATCAGCGCTCGGTCTCAGCGGCACGCAGAGCGCACTGCCCTTCCAACTCGGCATCGTGATGCTCGGTCTGTCCGCGGCGTTCGGCGGCACCCTCGTGGAGCGCAACGGACCGCGCTGGGCGATGACCGTGGCGCTGGTCTGCTTCTCGTCCGGCTTCCTGCTGTCGGCGCTCGGCGCGGCCACCGAGCAGTACTGGCTGATCGTCTTCGGCTACGGCTTCGTCGGCGGGATAGGCCTCGGCATCGGCTACATCTCCCCGGTCTCCACTCTGATCAAGTGGTTCCCTGACCGGCCCGGCATGGCCACCGGCATCGCCATCATGGGCTTCGGCGGCGGCGCGCTCATCGCCTCGCCCTGGTCGGCGCAGATGCTGGAGTCCTTCGGCTCCGACAGCTCCGGGATCGCGCTTGCGTTCCTCGTGCACGGGCTGTCGTATGCAGTCTTCATGCTCCTCGGTGTGCTGCTGGTGCGCGTGCCGCGCAGCGAGAAACCGGTGGCGAACGTCCCCAGCGCCCTCGAGGGGCCGCAGGTCTCCGCGCGCAACGCGGTGCGCACGCCCCAGTTCTGGTGCCTGTGGGTCGTCCTCTGCATGAACGTGACCGCGGGCATAGGCATCCTGGAGAAGGCCGCCCCGATGATCACGGACTTCTTCAAGGGCACCTCGACCCCGGTCTCGGTGTCGGCCGCGGCCGGCTTCGTCGCGCTGCTGTCGGCGGCCAACATGGCGGGCCGGATCGGCTGGTCGTCGACCTCCGACCTGATCGGACGCAAGAACATCTACCGCGTCTACCTGGGCGTGGGCGCGGTGATGTACGGCCTCATCGCGCTGTTCGGGGACACCTCGAAGCCACTGTTCATCCTGTGCGCGCTGGTGATCCTCTCGTTCTACGGCGGCGGTTTCGCGACCGTCCCGGCGTATCTGAAGGACCTCTTCGGCGCCTACCAGGTCGGCGCCATCCACGGTCGCCTGCTCACCGCCTGGTCCACGGCCGGTGTACTCGGGCCGCTGATCGTGAACTGGATCGCCGACCGGCAGGAGGACGCCGGCAAGAGCGGCTCCGACCTGTACTCGACGTCCTTCTTCATCATGATCGGACTCCTGGTCGTCGGCTTCGTCGCCAACGAACTGGTCCGCCCCGTCAACGCCCGTCACCACATCCCCGCACCGAGGGAGGCCGCCGATGTCGGAGCACGACAGCAGCCAGAGTCCGCCTGACCGGCGCCCGCTGATCGCCCTGGCCTGGGTCTGGGTGGGCGCGCCGCTCGCCTACGGGCTCTACGAGCTCGTGCAGAAGGCGACCCAGTTGTTCACCGGGTAACCGTTCGGCAGGGGCCCGGGCGTCCGAGGGTGTGAGGGAAGCCGACAACTCGGGCGCCCGTTTCCTGTGGCCTTACGTGTCCCCGTACCCGTGAGTCACTGATCAGACTGGTGGATCCCGCTACCCAAGGCAACGAGGGGAACCACCCATGAACGGCTCGCGTATCGCCGCCGTCGGCCACTACCAGCCCGCAAAGGTGCTCACGAACGAGGACGTGGCGGGTCTGGTCGACACCAGCGACGAGTGGATCAGGAGTCGGGTGGGGATCCGTACCCGCCACATCGCCGGACCCGACGAGCCGGTCGACGAGCTCGCCGCGCACGCCGCCGCCAAGGCGCTGGCGGCGGCCGGGCTCGCTCCCGCCGACATCGACCTGGTCCTGGTCGCCACTTCGACGGCGGTCGACCGGTCCCCGAACATGGCCGCCCGGGTCGCGGCCCGGCTCGGTATCCCGTCGCCCGCCGCCATGGACGTCAACGTGGTGTGCGCCGGCTTCACCCACGCCCTCGCCACCGCCGACCACACCGTCCGGGCGGGTGCGGCGACCCGCGCGCTGGTCATCGGCGCCGACAAGATGTCCGCGGTGACCGACTGGAGCGACCGCACCACCTGCGTACTCGTCGGTGACGGAGCCGGCGCGGCGGTCGTCGAGGGGGCCGACGTACCCGGCATCGCTCCCGTGCTGTGGGGGTCCGTGCCCGAGATGGGGCACGCCGTGCGCATCGAGGGCGAGCCCGCGCGGTTCGCGCAGGAGGGGCAGAGCGTCTACCGCTGGGCGACCACGAAGCTTCCTCCACTGGCCCGCCAGGCCTGCGAACGGGCCGGACTCACCCCCGCCGACCTGGCCGCAGTGGTGCTGCACCAGGCCAACCTGCGGATCATCGAACCCCTCGCCCAGAAGATCGGCGCCGTCAACGCCGTGGTCGCCCGCGACGTGACGGAGTCCGGCAACACCTCGGCGGCGAGTATCCCGCTTGCCTTCTCGAAGCTGGTGGAGCGGGGCGAGATCTCCACCGGGGACCCGGTGCTGCTCTTCGGGTTCGGCGGAAACCTGTCGTACGCCGGACAGGTCGTCCGCTGCCCCTGACATGCAGGAGCTGTCCCTGACACGCAGGAACTGTCTCTGGCATACAGGACTGTCCCTGGCTCCCTGGCATACAGGATGTGATGAGCCAGACTCCTGGTTCGCCCGCCTCCCGAACGCCGTAGACTGTAGACAAAACGCAATAGGCATGTCCGTCCGTCGAGGAGGGGGACCGCGATGTTGTCCACAGGGCTGCCGCAGGGATCCGTGCCGAAACTCGAACGTCCTGGTCCGTTGCGTGATCGTGTGTATGGGGCGTTGTTGGAGCTGATCACTACGCGGGCGCTGTTGCCGGGTCAGCATTTGGTGGAGAGTGAGCTGGCTGGTCATCTGGGGGTGTCGCGGCAGCCGGTGCGGGAGGCGTTGCAGCGGTTGAACTCGGAGGGGTGGGTGGATCTGCGGCCTGCGCAGGGGGCGTTCGTGCATGAGCCGACGGACGAGGAGGCCGATCAACTCCTCACTGTGCGGACGTTGTTGGAGGCGGAGGCGGCTCGGTTGGCCGCCTCGAACGCGGGCAGTGCGGGCATTGCCGCTCTGGAGGAGTTGTGTGCGCGGGGTGAGGAGGCGGTTGCCGCGGATGATGTGGATGGTGCGGTTGCTTTGAATGCCCGGTTGCATGCGACGGTGATGGAGTTGGCGGGCAATGCGGTTCTTGCCGAGTTGGCGGCGCAGGTGGATCGTCGGGTGCGGTGGTATTACACGCCGATCGCCCGTCAGTGTGGTCGGCAGTCCTGGATCGAGCATCGTGAGCTGATCGCTGCCATCGCCGACCGCGACGAACAACGCGCCACCGACCTCATGCGGGAGCACACCGAGCACACGCGTCGGTCTTACCACGCGCGTCAGCGGTCGTAGCTCCTAGAAGGCAGCGTCCTGGAACGCGTCGGTGTGGGCCCGGGCCCACTGGGCGAACGTCCGCGGTGGCCGGCCCGTGACCTGCTCCACCGTGGGCAGCACCACCGACTCGTCCAGAGTCCCGTCGACGAAGAAGCTGAAGAAGGCGTCGACGTACGGTTTCGGCATACGAGCCTCCAGTTCGGCGCGTGCCTCGTCGTGCGAGAGTCCCACGGCCCGTAGCTTCCGGCCCAGGACCTCGCCCAGCGTCCGGACGCGATCGGCGGGCAACAGCGCCTGGGGGCCGGTGAGTTCGAGAGCGCGGTCCGCGTGGTCGTCCGACACCAACGCGGCAAGGGCGACCCGGGCGATGTCGTGGGGATCGACATCGGCGGTGCGGACGTCGGGAAACGGCACCCTGACCGTGTCGCCCTCACGGATCTGGTCCGCGAGCTGGAGGGCGTTGGACATGAAGCTCGTGCACCGCAGTGACGTCCAGCGCAGCCCCGACGCGCGCACCGCGTCTTCGGCGTCGATCAGATAACCGGCGACCGCGTTGTCCCGGTCGCCCGTTCCCGCGGACCTGCCCGACAACAGCACCACCCGCTCCACCCCCGCGGCCCGTGCGTCCGCCAGGATCTGTCGCTGCCCGCCGTAACCGGGCATCAGGAACAGCCCCCGTACGCCGTCCAGCGCGTCCCGTACGGTCTCGGGCCGGTTGAGATCTCCCGCCACGGCCTCCACTCGCGCCGGTGATCCCTCGGTCCGTCCGGAGCGGCTCACCGCCCGGACGCGCTCGCCCGACTCCGCGAGCGCACGCACGAGTTCGGCACCCACGTTCCCCGTCGCGCCCGTCACCAGAAACATGCGCTCCCCCTCTTGCGGCCCGAGGTGCCCGGTCTGACGTGCCCGGTCTGAGGTGCCCGCCTGACGTGCCCGGTCTGAGGTGCCCGCCCTGCGGTGCCGGATGGCCGACGATGCCCATCCTGCGGGCCGGACGGCCGGGGCGCCAGAGCCCGTCGCGTCTTTGTCCTGCGAGTGGAGAAAGTCGGCATCAATCTCTGCACAGCTTCTTCCCAGGTTCGGCAGCCACTGCTACGTTCCCCTCGAAAGACCGGAAACCGGTGGCCGGATGAGGCGGGGAGGGGTTCGTGAGACGCATGACGGCACGACCCGCGAACGGGCACCAGGCCCGGCTGCTCAAACTGTTGCGCGACGGAGGACCCAACTCCCGTGCGCAACTGGGCGATCAGGTCGACCTGTCACGGTCCAAGCTGGCCGTGGAGGTGGACCGGCTCCTGGAGACGGGCCTGATCGTGGCCGACGGACTCGCCGCCTCCCGTGGCGGGCGCCGCTCCCACAACATCCGGCTTGCCCCCGAACTGCGTTTCCTCGGCGTCGACATCGGCGCGACCTCGGTCGACGTCGCCGTCACCAACGCCGAACTGGAGATCCTGGGACACCTCAACCAGCCCATGGACGTCCGAGAGGGCCCGGTCGCGGTCTTCGAGCAAGTCCTGTCCATGGCAGCGAAGTTGAGGGCATCGGGACTCGCGGAGGGCTTCGACGGCGCAGGCATCGGCGTCCCGGGACCCGTCCGCTTCCCCGAAGGCGTTCCGGTGGCTCCGCCGATCATGCCCGGCTGGGACGGCTTCCCCGTACGGGAGGCACTCAGCCAGGATCTCGGCTGCCCGGTCATGGTCGACAACGACGTGAACCTGATGGCGATGGGGGAGATGCACGCGGGCGTCGCACGCTCCGTGGGCGACTTCCTCTGCGTCAAGATCGGCACCGGTATCGGCTGCGGCATCGTCGTCGGCAGTGAGGTCCACCGCGGGGTGACCGGCAGCGCGGGGGACATCGGGCACATCCAGGCCGTGCCCGACGGCCGCCCGTGTGCCTGCGGCAACCGGGGCTGCCTGGAAGCCCACTTCAGCGGGGCCGCCCTCGCCCGGGACGCCGTGGAGGCGGTCGAGCAGGGGCGGTCGGACGAACTCGCCTCGCGTCTCGACGCCAACGGCGGATTGTCGGCGGTCGATGTCGCCGCCGCCGCTGCCGCCGGTGACGCCACCGCTCTGGAGCTGATCCGCGAGGGCGGCAACCGCACCGGCCAGGTCATCGCCGGACTGGTCAGCTTCTTCAACCCGGGCCTGGTGGTGATCGGCGGCGGGGTGACCGGCCTCGGCCACACCCTGCTCGCCGCCATCCGCACCCAGGTCTACCGTCAGTCGCTGCCACTGGCGACCCGCAACCTGCCCATCGTTCTGGGGGAGTTGGGCCCCACCGCCGGCGTCATCGGCGCGGCCCGGCTCATCAGCGACCACCTGTTCTCGCCCGCATAGACACCTTCGCAGTCTCGGCAACCACGCTCGCAATCCCGGCAACCACGCTCGCAGACCCGGTAGCCCCGTCCGCAGTCCGGGAACCGACCTCCCGGTCCCGCGCACTCGCCTTGTGACGTAAGGCGCTTTTGCTCGGCGCCCTGCCTCGCCCTGCCCTGAAACCGGCCCGCACGCCCGCCAAGGGGAATACGCATGGCACCAGAACCGCCGCTGCTCACCATGTCCGGCATCACCAAGTCGTTCCCCGGAGTCCGGGCCCTCGACGGCGTCGACCTCGACGTCCAGGCCGGTGAAGTGCACTGTCTGCTCGGCCAGAACGGGGCCGGGAAGTCCACCCTCATCAAGGTGCTCGCCGGCGCCCACCAGCCCGACACCGGCTCCATCCGCTGGCGCGGTGAGGAGGTCACCCTCCGTTCGCCGATCGCCGCCATGCGTCTCGGCATCGCCACCATCTACCAGGAACTCGACCTGGTGGAGCACCTGTCCGTGGCCGAGAACGTCCACCTAGGACACGAACCCACGGCCGCCGGCTTCGTCGTACGAGGCAGAGTCGCGAAGGCGTCAACAGCCCGGCTGCTGAAGCGCCTTGGCCACCCCGAGATCGATCCTGCCCGCCTGGTGGGGGAGTTGTCGGCTGCTCAGCAGCAGATCGTTTCCATGGCACGGGCCCTCTCGCACGACGTACGGCTCATCGTGATGGACGAACCGTCCGCCGCCCTCGACCCGGACGAGGTCGACAACCTCTTCCGGATCGTCGGTGACCTGACCGCCGAGGGCGTCGCCGTCGTCTACATCTCGCACCGCCTGGAGGAGATCCGGCGCATCGGTGACCGGGTGACGGTCCTGAAGGACGGCCGGGCCGTCGCGGTCGGGCTGCCCGCCAAGTCGACACCGACGCGTGAGGTCGTGGCGCTGATGACGGGCCGCAACGTCGAGTACGTCTTCCCGGAGCGTCCGGCGGCGGCGGTGAACGGCGGCAAGCCGCTTCTGGAGGTCCAAGAACTTGCCCGGCAAGGCGAGTTCGAACCCCTCGACCTCGTGATCCACCCGGGAGAGATCGTCGGCCTCGCCGGACTCGTCGGCTCGGGACGCTCCGAGATCCTGGAAACGATCTACGGCGCCCGCAAGCCCACCGCCGGCCAAGTGATCGTTGACGGTCGGGAGTTGCGGCCCGGCAGCGTCCGAGCCGCCGTCCGTGCCGGGATCGGACTCGCCCCCGAGGAGCGCAAGGCACAAGCCCTGCTGATGCTGGAGTCGGTCACCCGCAACGTCTCCCTCTCCTCCATGTCCCGCTTCTCACGCGCCGGTTGGATCGACCGGGCGGCCGAATCCGGCGCGGCCCGGGCGGCCACCCGCGAACTGTCGCTGCGGCCCGACAACCCCTCCGCGCCGATCCGCACCCTGTCCGGCGGCAACCAGCAAAAGGCCGTCCTGGCCCGCTGGCTGCTGCGCGGCTGCCGCGTCCTGCTGCTCGACGAACCCACCAGGGGAGTCGACGTCGGGGCCCGCGCCGAGCTGTACGCGGTCGTGCGGCGACTGGCCGACGAGGGCCTGGCCGTCCTGCTGGTCTCCAGCGAGGTCCCCGAAGTGCTCGGCCTCGCCGACCGCGTCCTGGTGCTCCGCGAGGGCCGTGTCGTCCACACGGCACCCGCCCGTGAGCTCGACGAACACCGTGTACTCGACCTCGTCATGGAAGGAAGCCCGGCGTCATGACGCAGCATGTGTCCCCGCCGAGGGACAGCGCAGACAAGGTGCCGTCGACGAGTGAACCACGGGCGTGGCGCTCCACGCTGGCCCGCACCGACGTCCGCACCCTCTCCCTCCTCGGTGTGCTCGCCGCCCTCGTGATCATCGGCGGCATCACCAAGCCCGACGAGTTCCTCGACACCCGCAACCTCCAACTCGTCCTCACCCAGGCCTCGGTGATCGGTGTCGTCACCGTCGGCATGACCTTCGTCATCACCTCCGGCGGCATCGACCTCTCCGTCGGCGCGATCGTCGCCCTCGCCTCGGTGTGGGCCACCACGGTCGCCACGCAGGAGTACGGCTTCGCGGGCATCCTCTTCACCGCGGTGATCGTCGGAGTCGGCTGCGGCCTGGTCAACGGACTGCTCGTCGCGTACGGCGGGATGGTCCCGTTCATCGCCACCCTCGCCATGCTCGCCTCGGCCCGGGGACTGGCCCTCCAGATCACCGACGGCCGGACGCAGATCGTCACCGTGTCCTCCGTGCTCGACCTCGGTGAGCGTGACGCGTACGTCCTCGGAGTACCGCCCCTCGTCATGGTCTTCGCGGTCGTGACGATCATCGGCTGGCTGGTGCTGAACCGCACCACCTTCGGCCGGCGCACCGTCGCCGTCGGGGGCAACGCCGAGGCCGCCCGCCTCGCCGGCATCGACGTACGCCGTCAGCGGCTCTACCTCTACCTGCTGTCCGGGCTGTGCTGCGGCATCGCGGCCTTCCTGCTGATCATCCTGTCCGGCTCCGGCCAGAACACCAACGGAAACCTCTACGAGCTCGACGCCATCGCCGCCGCGATCATCGGCGGCACCCTGCTCAGCGGCGGCCGCGGCACCATCACCGGATCCGTGCTCGGCGTCCTGATCTTCACCACGATCACCAACATCTTCGCCCTGAACAACCTGCAGAGCGACGTCCAGCAGATCGCCAAGGGCGCGATCATCGTCGCCGCCGTGCTGGTCCAGCGCCGTACCGCAAGCACGACCTGAGGAAAGGGTTCACCGCCATGCCACAGCACACGAGCCGCTTCACCAGTCGCCGGGGACTGCTCTTCGGGAGCGCCGCAGTCGGAGCAGGAGCCCTCCTCGCAGGTTGCACCAGCAACGACTCCGGTGATGACGAACCGGCCGCGAACGACCAGCCGGCCGCCGCCGACTCACCCGGCAAGAAGGTCACCATCGGCTTCGCCGGACCGCAGGCCGACCACGGCTGGCTGAACGCCATCAACGACAACGCCAAGAACCGTGCGAAGAAGTACTCGGACGTCACCCTGGAGATCACCGAGGGCTCCAACGACACCGCCGCGCAGATCGGCCAGATCGAGACCCTCATCAACAAGAAGGTCGACGTCCTGGTGGTGCTGCCCGCCGACGGCAAGGCCCTCACCCAGGTCGGGCTGAAGGCCATGCGGGCCGGGATTCCGGTGGTCAACCTCGACCGGATCTTCAACACCCCGCAGGCGTACCGCTGTTGGATAGGCGGCGACAACTACGGCATGGGCCTCAACGCCGGCAACTACATCGGCGAGAAACTCAAGGGGAAGTCGAACGCCAAGGTCATCGAACTCGCCGGCCTCGACAACCTGGAACTCACCAAGCAGCGCACCAAGGGCTTCGACGACGCCCTGAAGAACTACCCGAACATCAGGAAGGTGGCCCGCCAGGCCGCCGAGTTCACGGTGGAGTCCGGGCAGGCCAAGATGGCCCAACTCCTGCAGGCGCAGTCGGACTTCGACGCGGTGTGGAACCACGACGACGACCAGGGCGTGGGCGCGCTGCGCGCCATCGACCAGGCCGGGCGCGACGACTTCCTGATGGTCGGCGGCGCGGGGGCGCTGTCCGCCTTCCAGGCCATCAAGCAGGACAACGGGGTCCTCAAGGCGACGGTCCTCTACCCGCCGACCATGGCCGCCTCCGCGATCGACCTCGCTCGCGCACTCGGCCAGACCAAAGGCATCAGCGGCCTCTCCGAGTTCGAGATCCCGGCCTCCCTCACGCTCTACTCGGCCGTCGTCGACAAGACCAACGTCGACCAGTACATGTCCACCGGCTTCAAGTGAGGCGTACCGGGCTTTCGCCGTGAGGCGTCCCGCACACGGGGCCCGGTTCGTCGACGGACCGGGCTGCACCCCCCACCGCGCCACGACGACGAGGAGGACATCGCGCATGGCACAGCCGCAACAGTCAGAAGAGGCCGGGCCGCCGCCTCTCCGGGTCGGCATGGTGGGCTACGCCTTCATGGGCGCCGCCCACTCCCAGGGCTGGCGGACCGTCGGACACGTCTTCGATCTGCCCCGGCGCCCGGTGCTCGCCGCGGTCTGCGGACGGGACGCGGACGCCGTGCGCCGGGCCGCCGACCGGCACGGCTGGGCGACGGCCGAGACCGACTGGCGGGCCCTGGTCGAGCGGGACGACATCGACCTCGTCGACATCTGCACCCCCGGCGACAGCCATGCCGAGATCGCCCTCGCCGCTCTCGCCGCGGGCAAGCACGTGCTGTGCGAGAAGCCCCTCGCCAACACCGTCGAAGAGGCTCAGCGGATGACCCGGGCGGCCGAAGAAGCCTTCGGGCACGGACAGTTGGCGATGGTCGGCTTCAACTACCGCCGGGTGCCCGCCACCGCGCTGGCTCGCCGGATGGTGGCCGAGGGGCGGCTCGGCAGACTTCGGCACGTCCGGGTGACGTACCTTCAGGACTGGCTCGTGGACCCGGAGTTCCCCCTGACCTGGCGGCTGCGCAGGGAACAGGCGGGCTCGGGCTCGCTCGGCGACCTGGGCGCGCACATCATCGACCTGGCCCAGTACCTGGCGGGAGAGCCACTGGCCGGAGTGTCCGCCCTGACGGAGACCTTCGTACGGGAGCGCCCCCTGGCCGACGGCGCGGTGAAAGGCCTGTCCGCCGTCTCCGGGGCCGGCACCGGCCAGGTCACCGTGGACGACGCCGCCCTGTTCACCGGCCGCTTCACCTCCGGCGCCCTCGCCTCCTTCGAGGCCACCCGCTATGCGACCGGCCGCAAGAACTCCCTGCGCATCGAACTCAACGGCGAGCGCGGCTCGTTGGCCTTCGACCTGGAACGCCTCAACGAACTCGCCTACCACGACGGCAGGGAGCCCGGCACCCATGCGGGCTTCCGGCGCGTCCTCGTCACCGAACCCGACCATCCCTACCTGGACGCCTGGTGGCCACCGGGCCACGGCCTCGGCTACGAGCACACCTTCGTCCACCAGGCCCGCGACCTCGTCCACGCGATCGCCGAGGGCCGCCGCCCCGAACCCTCCTTCGCCGATGGGCTCCAGGTCCAGCGGGTCCTCGCGGCGGTGGAGGAGAGCGCCGAGAAGAACTCCGTCTACACACCGATAGCCGTCTGAGGAAGGCCCGGAGAAATGCCACGTCGATTCACGCTCTTCACCGGTCAGTGGGCCGACCTCCCCCTCGAAGAGGTCTGCCGCCTCGCCCGCGATTTCGGCTACGACGGACTCGAACTCGCCTGCTGGGGGGACCACTTCGAGGTCGACAAGGCCCTCGCCGACCCGTCCTATCTGGACTCCCGGCACGCCATGCTCGACAAGTACGGACTCAAGTGCTGGGCCGTCTCCAACCACCTGGTCGGCCAGGCCGTGTGCGACGCCATCATCGACGAGCGCCACCAGGCGATCCTGCCCGGCGAGGTGTGGGGCGACGGAGACCCGGAAGGAGTGCGCCGGCGCGCCGCGGACCGTATGAAGGACACCGCCAGGGCCGCGGCCGCCTTCGGCGTCGACACCGTCATCGGCTTCACCGGGTCCGCCATCTGGCATCTGGTCGCCATGTTCCCGCCCGCCCCGGAGTCGATGATCGAGCGGGGCTACGAGGACTTCGCCGAACGCTGGAACCCGATCCTCGACGTGTTCGACGCGCAGGGTGTGCGGTTCGCGCACGAGGTTCACCCGAGCGAGATCGCCTACGACTACTGGACAACCCAGCGTGCGCTGAAGGCGGTTGGTGACCGGCCGGCCTTCGGTCTCAACTTCGACCCGTCGCACTTCGTGTGGCAGGACCTCGACCCGGTCGGTTTCCTGTGGGACTTCCGCGACCGGATCTACCACGTCGACTGCAAAGAGGCCCGCAAGCGCCTCGACGGCCGCAACGGCCGCCTCGGCTCCCATCTGCCCTGGGGCGACCCGCGCCGCGGCTGGGACTTCGTCTCCGCCGGACACGGCGACGTTCCCTGGGAGGACGTCTTTCGCATGCTGCGCTCCATCGACTACCAGGGCCCGATCTCGGTCGAGTGGGAGGACGCCGGCATGGACCGTCTCCAAGGCGCACCCGAGGCACTGACCCGACTGAAGGCATACGACTTCGAGCCTCCGTCGGCCTCGTTCGACGCGGCGTTCGGCAACTGAGCTTCCTCCGAGGCTCCTTGAGCTGCTCCTGACTCCCCGGGATGACGGCGCATCCCGGCTTGCGCACCCGCCCGTACGACCGGCCCCATTCCGGAGGCACCCGTGCACGGGAACGACCGCACCACCAGCACCGACATCCGCGTCTAGCTCAACGGCGCGAAGATCAACGATTTCAACAACACCGATCCGGTCCGGAGCCTGCGTGACGGGCATGTCGGCATCCAGAACCACGGAGCCGACGACCGGATGTCCTTCCGCGACATCCGGATCAGGGAACTGCCCGTCAAGGGCCACTGAGCGGCGGCGGGCGGGGGACGCCGGACTCCCGCCCGCCGTCTTCATCCCCTTCCGCGCAGGGTCTGCACGCCCACATGTTCGACAAGGAGGCTGCCATGTCCGCGTCCGATTCCGCCCCGCGCGTCGGTGTCCGGCTGATCGGTGCCCGCGGTTCCGTCGCCACAACGGTCGTCGCGGGCTGTGCCGCCATGACCGGGGGCCTGCACCCGCTGACGGGCCTGCTCACCGAGACACCCCCCTTCGCCGGGACCGGCCTGCCCACCCCGTCCTCCCGGATCTTCGGCGGCCACGACACGGAGGGGTCCTCGGTACTGGGGGAGCAGTACGCGGCGCTCGTGGGGTTCGCCGAGCGCCTCCGGACAGGGAACCCCGGGAACGGGCCGGGACACAGCCGGGAACAGGACCACGTTTCCGGCCGCACCGATGGTTCGGGGCACCGACGGTGACGGCGAACGAAACAGCAGCGCCGGACCGCACACCCGAGAGGCCAAGTCCGTTGTGGACGAGCGGTGTTCACGCGCCGCGACCCGACTGCTACCCCGGCCGACTCGGCCCCCGCACCCCACTTCGTACCGCCCCCGCCCCCGCCGCCGCCTGCACGACAGCCACGGCCGGCGCTGGTGCCCGGGGCGCGCACGCCACCGTTCTGCTCGGCACCGCCCTCACCCGCCCGGCCCGACGGTTCGTGAGAAAGGTGAGCGTCACATGACCGGTCCCCTGGCTCCACGCGAACCCGTACCGGCGCCCGGCGGCCACCCGATCCGCTTCGGCTACGGCACCAACGGCCTCGCCGACCTCCGCCTCGACGACGCCCTCTCCCTGCTCGCCGACCTCGGCTACGACGGTGTCGGTCTGACCCTCGACCACATGCACCTGGACCCCCTCGCCCCCGACCTGGCCGCCCGCACCCGCCGCCTCGCGCACCGACTGGACGCACTCGGCCTGACGGTCACCGTCGAGACGGGCGCCCGCTATGTGCTCGACCCGCGCCGCAAACACGGCCCCTCGCTGCTCGACCCCGACCCGGACGACCGCGGCCGCCGCGTCGACCTGCTGGTCCGGGCCGTCCAGGTCGCCGCCGACCTGGGCGCGCACGCCCTGCACTGCTTCAGCGGCGTCACCCCACCGGGCACTGACCCGGACACGGCATGGAAACGACTGGCCGAGACGCTCACCCCCGTACTGGACGCCGCCACCACCGCCGGCATCCCCCTCGCCGTCGAACCCGAACCGGGCCACCTCCTCGCCACCCTCGCCGACTTCCACCACCTCCGCACCACCCTGGGCGACCCGGCCGTCCTCGGCCTGACCCTCGACATCGGTCACTGCCAGTGCCTCGAACCCCTGTCACCCGCCGACTGCGTCCGCGCCGCAGGGCGCTGGCTGCGCCACGTCCAGATCGAGGACATGCGCCGAGGCATCCACGAACACCTCCCCTTCGGCGACGGTGACATCGACTTCCCACCGGTTCTCGCCGCCCTGGCCGACACGGGCTACCAGGGCCTGACCGTCGTCGAACTGCCCCGCCACTCCCACGCGGGACCCCACTTCGCCGAACTCTCCCTCCCGTTCCTCCGACAGGCAGTTGCTCTCTCACAAGGAAGCACTCCATGACCCACTCCCATGCCCACCAGGCACCCTCCACGGCAGGCACCCCGGGCACCACCCTCGCCCGAACCCCGCCTGCCCACCTGCGCGAACACCTCGCAGCCCACCTCGACGGCACCGCCCGCGCCTGGCTCGACCAAGCCCTCGACGAGGCCGCCGCCCACCCCGGCGCCCACGGCCCCATCTCCGTATGGGAGTTGCGCCTCGCCGAAGCCGGACGCCGCTGCGGCCCCGAACACGCCGACGCCGTCCGCATCCTGATCCTGCACGCGGCCCATGCCGACACCGACGCCCTGACCCGGGTCTACGCCCAGGGCACCGCCGCAGAACGCCGCGCCGTCCTGCACGCCCTGCCCTGTCTGGTGCCCGGCCCCGAGGCACTCCCGCTCGTCGAGGACGCCCTGCGCAGCAACGACACGCGCCTCCTCGCTGCCGCCGTCGGCCCCTACGCAGCCCGCCACCTCGACGCCCACCACTGGCGCCACGCCGTCCTGAAGTGCCTGTTCACCGGCGTACCCGTGGCCGAGGTGGCGGACCTGGACCGGCGGGCCCACGCGGACGCCGAACTCGCCCGCATGCTCGCCGACTACGCCGCCGAACGCACCGCCGCAGGCCGCCTCGTGCCCCACGACCTGCACCGCGTCCTGACCCTGACCGACCCCACCGCCACCCCATCGGAGCCGGCCGCCGACCACGGCCCGTACGGCTCCGACGGCATCCACGGCAAGGAGTCCTGATGCGCATCTTCGACCCCCACATCCACATGACGTCGAGGACCACCGACGACTACCAGGCCATGCACACCGCCGGTGTCCGCGCCGTCGTCGAACCGTCCTTCTGGCTCGGCCAGCCCCGCACGTCTCCCGCCTCCTTCCTCGACTACTTCGACTCCCTGCTGGGCTGGGAGCCCTTCCGCGCCGCCCAGTACGGCATCGCCCACCACTGCACCCTCGCCCTGAACCCCAAGGAGGCCAACGACCCGCGCTGCGTCCCGGTCCTCGACGAACTGCCCCGGTATCTCGTCAAGGACCAGGTCGTCGCCGTCGGCGAGATCGGCTACGACTCCATGACCCCCGCCGAGGACACCGCCCTCGCCGCCCAGCTCCAGCTCGCCGCCGACCACCGGCTGCCCGCACTCGTCCACACCCCGCACCGCGACAAGCTCGCCGGTCTGCGCCGCACCCTCGACGCCGTCCGCGAATCCGCCCTGCCGACGGACCGGGTCCTGATCGACCACCTCAACGAGACCACCGTCAAGGAAGCCAAGGACAGCGGCTGCTGGCTCGGCTTCTCCGTCTATCCGGACACCAAGATGGACGAGGAACGGATGGTCGCACTCCTGCGCTCCTACGGCCCCGAACAGGTCCTGGTGAACTCCGCCGCCGACTGGGGCCGCAGCGATCCCCTCAAGACGCGCAAGGTCGGCGACCTGATGCTCGCCGAAGGCTTCACCGAGGACGACGTCGACCGGGTGCTGTGGCGCAACCCCGTCGCCTTCTACGGCCTCAGCGGCCGTCTGAACCTGGACGTCACGGCCACCGACGGCACCCACGAGGGCAACTCCATCCTCCGCGGCGGGGCGTGAGCCATGCGCTTCCGCCACCCCGACGGCACCACCGTCCACCTCGCCTACTGCACCAACGTGCACCCCGCCGAAACCCTCGACGGCGTCCTCGCTCAACTCCGCGACCACTGCGAACCCGTCCGCCGCCGCCTCGGCCGCGACCGCCTCGGCATCGGCCTGTGGCTCGCCCGCGACGCAGCCCACGCCCTGGTCAGCGACCCCTCCGCGCTGCGCGCCCTGCGCACCGAACTCGACCGCCGAGGCCTCGAAGTCGTCACCCTCAACGGCTTCCCCTACGACGGCTTCGGCGCCGAAGAGGTCAAGTACCGCGTCTACAAGCCGGACTGGACCGACCCCGAACGCCTCGACCACACCACGGCCCTGGCCCGCGTCCTCACCGGACTCCTGCCCGACGACGTCACCGAGGGCACCATCTCCACCCTGCCGCTCGCCTGGCGCACCCCCTACGACGACGCGAGCGCCGACAAGGCCCACACCGCCCTGCGCACCCTCGCCGAACGCCTCGACGCCCTCCACGAACTGACCGGCCGCTCCATCCGCGTCGGCCTCGAACCGGAACCCGGCTGCGTCGTCGAGACCACCGGCGACGCCATCGCCCCGCTGACCGCGATCGCCCACGACCGCATCGGCATCTGCGTCGACACCTGCCACCTCGCCACCTCCTTCGAAGACCCGCACACCGCCCTGGACGCACTCACCGCGGCCCGCGTACCCGTCGTCAAGACCCAGCTCTCCGCCGCCCTGCACGCCGAACACCCCCATCTCCCCGAGGTCCGCGAGGCACTCGCCGCCTTCGACGAACCCCGCTTCCTGCACCAGACCCGCACGGCCACCTCCGCAGGCCTGCGCGGCACCGACGACCTCGGCGAGGCCCTCGCCGGCGGCACCCTGCCCGAGGGCGCACCCTGGCGCGCCCACTTCCACGTCCCGCTGCACGCGTCCCCCGCCACACCCCTCACCTCCACGCTCCCCGTACTCAAGTCCGCGCTGACCCGCCTCGTCGGCGGCCCACACCCCCTCACCCGCCATCTGGAGGTCGAGACCTACACCTGGCAGGCCCTCCCACCCGAACTGCGCCCCCGCGGCCGCACCCAGCTCGCCGACGGCATCGCCGCCGAACTCACCCTCGCGCGCGACCTGCTGACAGACCTCGGCCTGAAGGAGCTGCCATGAGCCACCAGCCCCAGGAGGCGGGACCGACCCCTCTCCTCGTCCTCGACGTCGTAGGCCTCACCCCCCGGCTCCTCCACCACATGCCCCACCTCAAGTCCCTCGCTCAGTCGGGCTCCCAGGCCCCGCTCGGCACCGTGCTGCCCGCCGTCACCTGCGCAGCCCAGTCCACCTTCCTCACCGGCACCCACCCGTCGGAGCACGGAATCGTCGGCAACGGCTGGTACTTCCGCGAGCTCGGTGACGTCCTCCTGTGGCGTCAGCACAACGGCCTGGTCGCCGGCGACAAGCTCTGGGACGCCGCCCGCCGCACCCACCCCGGCTACACCGTCGCCAACATCTGCTGGTGGTACGCCATGGGCGCCGACACCGACTTCACCGTCACCCCCCGCCCCGTCTACTACGCCGACGGCCGCAAGGAACCCGACTGCTACACCCGGCCCCCGGCCCTGCACGACGAACTCACCCGAAAACTCGGCACCTTCCCCCTCTTCCACTTCTGGGGGCCCGGCGCGGACCTGGTCTCCAGCCAGTGGATCATCGACGCGACCCGCCACATCATGGGCACCCGCCACCCCGACCTGACGCTCTGCTATCTCCCTCACCTCGACTACGACCTCCAGCGCTTCGGCCCCGACGACCCACGCGCCTTGAAGGCCGCCGCCGACCTGGACAGGGCACTGGCCCCGCTCCTGGCCGACGCCCGCGCGGAAGGCCGTACGGTCGTCGCGCTGTCCGAGTACGGCATCACCCGCGCGGACCGCCCCGTCGACATCAACCGCGCACTACGCCGCGCCGGACTCCTGGAAGTGCACACCCAGGACGGCATGGAGTACCTCGACCCGATGGCATCCTGTGCCTTCGCCGTCGCCGACCACCAGATCGCCCACGTCTATGTGCGCCGCCCCGAAGACCTCGACGCCACCCGCGCCGCCCTCGACGGCCTGCCCGGCATCGAGCAACTCCTCGACGACGAGGGCAAGAAGACCCATCACCTCGACCATCCGCGCTCCGGCGAACTCGTCGCCGTCGCGGAACCGGACGCCTGGTTCACGTACTACTACTGGCTCGACGACGACCGCGCGCCCGACTTCGCGCAGCTGGTCGAGATCCACCGCAAACCCGGCTACGACCCGGTCGAACTCTTCATGGACCCGCTCGACCCCTACGTCAAGGTCAAGGCAGCCACCGCACTGGCCCGCAAGAAACTCGGCCTGCGCTATCGCATGGCGGTCGTGCCCCTCGACCCGTCACCTATTCGCGGCAGCCACGGCCGCCTCCCAGAGAGCGACGACGACGGTCCGCTCCTCATCTGCTCCACCCCCCGCGCCGTCGGCGACCGCATCGCGGCCACCGACGTCAAGTCACTCTTGCTTCGACTGGCCGGTCTTTCCTGACTGGTCCCCAGTGAAACACCCGCCACTGACAACGCCCCCGACCTGAGGATTCAGACATGAGCCGCTTGTCCCAGCCCGACCCCGAACTCACCCACCGCCTGACCAGACGAGGCATGCTCGGCGTGGCCGCCGGTGCCACCGCGGCCGCGTTGCTGGGTGCCGCCGCCGTCCCGGCGACCGCCGCCACCGAGGCAGCCGACAAGACATCCGGCCGCGGCCGCCCCGTCCTGCCCCCCGGCCGCCTCGGCATCCAGCTCTACAGCCTCCGTGACAAGGTCTCCACCCTCGGATTCGCCCCCGTCTTCGCCGAACTGGAGAAGTACGGTTACGACGAGGTCGAGTTCGCCGGCTACACCCAGGGCTCGGCCGGACCGATCACCCTCGCCCAGCTCAAACGGCTGGCCCGGAACCACGGCCTGAACCCGATCGGCAGCCACGTCGGCTACTACGCGGACGACCCGAACGCCTACACCTTCGCCCAGAACCTCACCAAGGTCCTCGACGACGCCCAGGCCCTCGGCCTCAAGCACATCGGCACCGCCTCAGGACCCTTCCGCTACGGCTCGACCGTCGACGCGTGGAAGCGCGCCGCCGAGGAGTTCAACACCTACGGTGCGGCGGCGAGGGCACGCGGCATGAAGTTCTACCAGCACAACCATTCCGAGGAGTTCTCCTTCGCCACCGACAACCCCAAGGTCCGTCTCTACGACGTGCTGCTCAAGGAGACCGACCCCGACCTGGTGTTCCTGGAGATGGACATCTTCTGGGCCTACTCGGGCCAGTTCCGTTTCTCCAAGCGGCCCGACGGAACCCCCGCCCCCTTCGAGCCCCTGAACTACGTCCTCAAGCAGCCCCACCGCTACCCGCTCTTCCACGTCAAGGACGGGGTGAGCGACCCGGCCAACACCTACGGCTACCGCATGACCGACGTCGGCGACGGCGACATCGACTACCACAAGTTCATCTCCGCCGTGACCCGGCTACGGGGGGAGCGCCTGGCCCACCACTGGCAGGCCGAGCACGACCAGCCCACCGACTCGTTCAGCTTCGCACGGCGTTCCAGCGCGTATCTGCACTCGCTGCGGGAGAAGTGCTGACCGTGCAGGACTGAGGCAGGGCCCCGAGGGCGCAGGGGGCGCTCCCCGCCGGTCGGGGCCCCGCCATCGTGTATGCGGGCACCGTCAGCCCCGGACCGCCGTGGCGGCCGACAGGGCGATACGGTCCTCGCCCGCGTACACGTTCATGGAGTGGCCGCCCTGGTATGCAGGAGCCCGACCAGGATCGGGCCGACCAGGATCAGGCCGACCTCTGCGGCCGGGGCGATGTCCCAGGGAGGAGGCTCCCGTTCCGGAGTGTGCAGCCGATGAGGTTGTCGACGGGCCGTCCGTCACTCGTCCCATGTCCGGCTTCCATTCCGCAACGCCACACCGGGCCGCTTCTCGATCCTGATCGCTACGGCGCCGAACTCCGTGGCCCCGGCGATCGGACAACCGGCGTCGGCCGCAAGCCGGTTGGTGTCCATTGCGACCGGCGGAGGCACCGTCATGAACGCCAAGCCGGGCCGCAGCACCGGATCCACCCACACCGGCGCCGTCGTCGAACCTCGCCGGGTCACGACCCGCACCTCCTCGCCGACCACCACGCCGTAGCGCTCGGCGTTCTCCGGGCTCAGCTCGATGCACTCGGTGCGCCGCAGCGACGACGCCGAACGTCCCTTCCGCAGCCGTGTGTTGGAGGAGCCACCGCGACGTCCCTCGGTGAGCCGGACCGGGTAGCGCTCGTCCGTCAGGTCGACGGGAGGGGCGTGCTCGACGAGGTGGAAGGATGTGCGCTCCTCCCCATCGGTGTGATCGCGGCCGGTGAGCAGTGACAGATTGAACTGAGCGCGGCGGCCGTCAGCGCACTGCTCGGCCATATCGAAGGCCCGCGACGGTTCACCCAGCGCGCAGGCGTGCGCCAACTCCCTCATGGCAGCGGCCGGTACGCCCGTCACCTTCGCCGCGAGCGACAACGTCCAGGGCTCGACGAGCCTTTCGTACTCCGTGAAACCGGAGGTCGCACGCTCGATGAACCTCCGGTCGATCAGGCCCGCCCGGATGATCTCCCGGCCGATCGCGTGAGCCATCGGGACCTGACTGCCGGCGTTCGGCCGGAGCCGACCGTCGGCACCGACGGCGTGGGTACCCGGTTCCGTCATGCGGCGGACCGGAGGGCGAGGAGGCCGGAGAGGGCATGGACGGTGCGCAGGGTCGGGATGTCCACACCGGTGATCTCCGCCAGCTCGATGACGGCCGTGAGGAGGACGTCGAGTTCGAGTGGCTTGCCGCGCTCCAGGTCCTGGAGGGTGGAGGTGCGGTGATCACCTACCCGTTCGGCGCCGGCGAGACGCCGTTCGATGGAGACGCCGACGGTGCAGCCGAGGGCCTCGGCGACGGCGAGTGTCTCGGCCATCATGGTCTCGATGACCTTGCGGGTGCCGCCGTGCAGACACATCTGCCGCATGGTGGCGCGGGCCAGCGCGCTGATCGGGTTGAAGGAGATGTTCCCGAGCAGTTTGAGCCAGATGTCGTCACGTAGGTTCGCCTCGACCGGGGCCTTGAGACCACCCGCCCGCATGGCCTCACCGAAGGCGAGACACCGCTGGGAGAGACTGCGGTCCGGCTCACCGATGGAGAACCGGGTGCCTTCCAGGTGCCGTACGACACCGGGAGCTTCCAGCTCGGTGGCCGCATACACGACGCATCCGATGGCCCTGGAGGGCGCGAGCACCGCACTGACCGCACCGCCGGGGTCGACGCTCTCGATGCGGTGGCCGTCGTACGGGCCACCGTGCCGGTGGAAGTACCACCAAGGGATGCCGTTCTGGGCCGCGATGACCGCGGTCGAGTCGTGGAGAAGGGGCTCGATGAGCGGCCCGCACGCCGCGTACGAGTTGGCCTTCAGCCCGAGGAAGACGTAGTCGACCGCGCCGATCTCGGCCGGGTCGTCGGTGGCGTGCACGTGGGCGGTGAAGTCGCCGCGGGAGCTGAGGACTTGGACTCCGTGCCGGCGCATGGCTGCCAGGTGGGGCCCGCGGGCGATGAGGTGGACGTCGGCACCGCCGTGATGGAGCGCTGCGCCGACGTAGGCGCCGATGGCACCGGCGCCGAGGATTGCGACTTTCATGGGTGGGAGCTCCGTTCGGTGAGGGTGACCGAGGAACTGCCGACTTTGTCGACTGCTCAGCAAGGGTCGTGACGTCACTAAGCCGGTGAGCTGCCGATACGCCACGGTACGGCCCGCGCTCCCGGCGGTTGTGCGCCGTAGACTGTAGGCGAAAGCCAATTCATAATCGGCTCAGATGCAGCGGCGACGCTGTTCAGGAGGGACCGCGATGTTGCCGACGACAGGACTGCCGTACGGGGCGGTGCCCAGGCTTGAGCGTCCTGGTCCGTTGCGTGATCGTGTGTATGGGGCGTTGTTGGAGCTGATCACTACGCGGGCGCTGTTGCCGGGTCAGCATTTGGTGGAGAGTGAGTTGGCTGGGCATCTGGGGGTGTCGCGGCAGCCGGTGCGGGAGGCGTTGCAGCGGTTGAACTCGGAGGGGTGGGTGGATCTGCGGCCTGCGCAGGGGGCGTTCGTGCATGAGCCGACGGACGAGGAGGCCGATCAACTCCTCACTGTGCGGACGTTGTTGGAGGCGGAGGCGGCTCGGTTGGCCGCCTCGAACGCGGGCAGTGCGGGCATTGCCGCTCTGGAGGAGTTGTGTGCGCGGGGTGAGGAGGCGGTTGCCGCGGATGATGTGGATGGTGCGGTTGCTTTGAATGCCCGGTTGCATGCGAAGGTGATGGAGTTGGCGGGCAATGCGGTTCTTGCCGAGTTGGCGGCGCAGGTGGATCGTCGGGTGCGGTGGTATTACACGCCGATCGCTCGTCAGCGTGGTCGGCAGTCCTGGATCGAGCATCGTGAGCTGATCGCTGCCATCGCCGACCGCGACGAACAACGCGCCACCGACCTCATGCGGGAGCACACGGAACACACGCGGAAGATGTACCACGACCGGGAGAAGTAGCCGACGGGACAGATCGGTTTTCAGCGGCTCCGTCTCTTCCGCGAATAGCCGCAGCCCAGCCGCACGGTTCAGTGCTCCTTTCCTTCAGCGGGCAGCCGCATCCGCAGACAAACGGCTCCAACGCCCTGCGCCTCCGCGGGCGTAATCAGCTCAGGCGTCTCGCCCTCGTTGCGCCGGCTACCGGCTACGTGCCCTCGCTTCCTGCGCGGGCGGCCGGCGCAGACACCCCGGCCCCCTACCGCAGGCAGCCGCCTCGGACGCACCGTTCCCTCGTGCAGGCAGCCGGATCAGGCGGTCCTTCCCCGAACGAGACGTCGTGGGGGAGGGCCGCCTGATGTCCGGACTGCCGTACTCAGGCCGCCGCTTGTGGCTGCGACGCAGGGGTGCCGCCCCGCGTCCGCCCCGGCTGCCGTAGCAGGAGGGTGATCGCCGCCGCGAGCATGGAGGTGACGCCGGCCAGGGCGTACGCCCCGTCGTAGCCCCAGGCCGCGACGACCAGGGAGCCGAGGCCGCCGCCGAACAGACCGCTGATCAGCTTGCCGCTGTACACCAGACCGTAGTTGGAGGCGTTGAAGTTCTCCCCGAAGTAGTCCGGGGTCAGCGCCGCGAACAACGGGTAGAACGCGCCGCCGCCGAACCCGGAGAGGAACGCGAACACCAGGAACAGCGACTGGCTCTTGATGTCGCCCGCCCAGATCACACCGAACTGGGCGAGACCCAGCACGACGATCACGAACACCAGCGTGGACTTGCGGCCCCACTTGTCGGACAGCCAGCCCACCACCCCGCGGCCGACGCCGTTGATGACCGCCATGACGTCCATGGAGGAGGCCGCCACCAGCGGGCCGAACCCCACCTCCTTCGCGTAGTCGACCTGGAAGGAGATGCCGAAGATCGAGACTCCCGCGGTCATGACGAGGGCGACCCACATGAGGGGAACCATGCCGGTCCTGATGGCCTCCTTCGGCGTGAACTGCCGTACCGCCGGGGGGTTCTTGGCGAGCGCGACGGCTCCCTTCCCGTTGCCGCCGTAGGTGAGCGGGTCGATGTCCGCGGGCCACCAGTTCTTGGGCGGATCCTTGAAGAAGAACGCGCACCCGACGACCACGATCAGGATGTAGCAGCCGATGAGGTCCAGGACCCGGTGGTAATTGGCCGTGTCGAAGCCGTAGTTGAAGATGAAGATGAACGGCAGTGATCCGTACGCGAAGCCGCCGTTGACGAACCCGGTCCTCCTCCCCGGCGTTCGGGGAACCATTTGCCGACCATGTTGATGCAGGTCGCGTAGACCAGCCCGGCGCCGATGCCTCCGACGACGCCGAATCCCAGGATCGCCAGCAGGACGTCGTCGAGGTGGGACAGTGCGAGGAACCCGACCATGCACATGCCCGAGCCGATGTACATGGCCTGACGAGCCGTCAGAATGCCTTTCTCCGTCTTCCAGCCCGCCGGGAAGGCGATGCCGGCCTGGAAGAAGACCCAGACGCTGAGGATCCAGAAGGTGTTGCTCTGCGTCCAGCCGTGGGCGTGGGACAGGGTGTCCTCGGCCGAGCCGTACGCAAACTCGAAGACGCTGATGGCCATCATGGTGAGCCAGGGCAGATACACCATGAGCTTGCGGGAGTGGCCGAGGATGTCCCGGTCGGTCTCGCCGACCCGGTAGACGCGGCCGCCCGCGTCGGTCACTTCTCGGTAGGGACGGTGCGCGGCGGTGGGGTGTGCGGTCTTGTCGGTCTCGCTGTGTGCTGCGTACGGATCTGCCGTCATGTCAGGCCATTTCCTCGCCGAGCGGTTGCGGGTTGGGGACGGTCCTGCGACTGGTCTTGGGCCTGCCCGGCGCCTTCAGGAACGTCGCCAGCACCGCGGAGCCCAGGCCGATGCATCCGGCCAGGACGAACGCGCCTTCGTAGTCCCACACGCCGACCACGATCGAGCCGACGCCGGAGCCCACCAGGCCCGAGATGAGCTTCGAGCTGTAGACCATGCCGTAGTTGGAGGCGTTGTTGTTCTCACCGAAGTAGTCGGCCGTCATCGCGGCGAACAGCGGGAAGATCGCGCCACCGCCGAAGCCGGAGACCATCGAGCAGAAGAGGAAGAACGGCATGATGCCCATCCGGCCCGAGATCAGGACACCGAGACGTCCTGAAGGTGGAGCGCCCCAACGGCGGCGACGTCACCCGCAAGCAGCTGCGGGACATCGAAGACCTCGACGCGCTCTACTTCACGATGCTCAACAGCAACAAGCGGTCCCTCGCCATCAACACCAAGACCGCCGAGGGCCTGGAGGTCCTGGAGGTCCTGGAGACGCTCATCACCGACGCCGACGTGCTGGTGGAGAACTTCGCCCCGGGCGCCCTGGACCGCATGGGTCTGACCTGGGAGCGCATCCAGGAGCTCAACCCGCGACTGATCTTCGGCTCGGTCAAGGGCTTCAACGACCAGTCCTCCTGGAACGACCTCAAGGTCTACGAGAACGTTGCCCAGCGCGCGGGCGGCGCCGCCTCCACCACCGGGTTCTGGGACGGCCCGCCAACCATCTCCGGCGGTGCCCTCGGCGACACCAACACCGGGATGCACCTGGCGATCGGCATCCTCACCGCGATCATCGACCGGGGCAGGACGGGCCGGGGCCAGAAGGTCTCCGTGTCCATGCAGGACGCCGTGCTCAACCTCTGCCGGGTCAAGCTGCGCGACCAGCAGCGCCTGGAGCGGGTCGGCTACCTGGAGGAGTACCCGCAGTACCCGAACGGCGAGTTCACCGACGTCGTCCCGCGCGGCGGCAACGCGGGCGGCGGCGGGCAGCCCGGCTGGGTGCTCAAGTGCAAGGGCTGTGAGACCGACCCGAACGCGTACATCTACTTCACCGTCCAGGAGCAGAACTGGAAGCGCACCGCCGAGGTGATCGGCCGCCCCGAGTGGGCCGAGCACCCGGAGTACGCCACCGCGCGCGCCCGTCAGTCGCACATCTTCGAGATCTTCGAGGAGATCGAGAAGTGGCTCGCGGACAAGACCAAGTACGAGGCGGTGAACATCCTGCGTGAGTGGGAGGTGCCCTGCGCCCCGGTGATGAGCATGAAGGAACTCGCCTACGACGAGGACCTGCGCAAGAGCGGCACGGTCGTCGAGGTCGAGCAGAAGGGCCGCGGCACCTATCTCACCGTGGGCAGCCCGGTGAAGTTCTCGTCCTTCCAGCCGGACATCGTGGGGGCGCCCCTGCTGGGCGAGCACAGCTCCGAGGTCCTGGTCGAACTCGGCTACGACGAGGAGACCATCGGCCGGCTGAAGGAGAGCGGGGTCATCGTCTGACGTGGAGCCGGTGTGGAAGCGGCCGTGGCCCGAAGGCGACGGCCGCTTCCACGCTGTCCGGTGGAACTCAGGCCGAGGCCTCGGACCGGCGCCGCATCAGCTCACGCTCCCGCTCACGGTGCGCTGTGACGTCCCGGACGACCGCGCCGCAGTAGCTGCTGCCGTCGGGGCCCGACAGCAGTACCACGCTGAACTCGATGGACAGTGTGCGGCCGTCCGCGGTCAGCGCCGGAACGTTCAGCAGGTCCGCGTCCCCGTACTTGCTGTACCCCCGCTCCACGGCGGCCTCGAAGCCGTCCTGGTGCCGCTTGCGGTGCCTCTCGGGAATGATGACGTCCAGACTTCGACCCGCCACCTCGGCAGCCGGGAACCCGAAGATGCGTTCCGCACCCCGGTTCCAGTAGCGGATCAGCCCCTCGCTGTCGATGATCACCACACCGTCGGGCGCCTGGATTGCCATGCCCAGCACCACCGCGGAATCCAGATCTTCCATGTCGCCTCCGAGCCGGAGCCATCGGAGACGACAGTATACAGAATACAGTCTTCAGGCCCCTCTTGCGGGACGGATATGCAGGTGAAGGGGGCTCCCAAAGCTTGGTATTGTTGTCCGTGTCGCCGCGGGGAACACCTCCGGCCAGGCGGCAGACACCTTGTCCGGGTGGCGGAATGGCAGACGCGCTAGCTTGAGGTGCTAGTGCCCTTTATCGGGCGTGGGGGTTCAAGTCCCCCCTCGGACACTGGCGAAGACCCCTGCTGAGCAGGGGTCTTCTGCGTTTCGGAACTCCTCTGGTACCACCGGTGCATGGGAATGCGGCGATTCATCGGCATCGACCTGGCCTGGGCGCGGACCGGCAGACGGGGCGGGCCCAACGAGACGGGTGTCGCGGTCATCGACGGGACCGGCACGGTGCTCGACTGCGGCTGGACCCGGGGTGTCGAGGAAACCATCGCATGGATGACCGAGGCGGCCGCCGAAAGATCGACCCTCGCCCGAACGGGACGCCCTCTACAAGCATCGCGAAGACCTCGTCGACGCGCTGCTCTGCGCGTGGACGGCCGCTCTGTGGTCCTGGCACGGCCTCTCACGCTGCCAGGTGCTCGGAGCGGAGGCTCCGGCGCCGCCCGGAGCGGCTCCCACGATCATTGCGCCTGCCCCGCCGGAACAGCGTCCCGCCCGGGTGGCGCAGTGAGCTGCCGCGGCGTTGTCCTCCACTCAAAGGCCGCCCGCCGTACGGGAGACGGTATGCACCGTGCTCTTTTCCCCGGTACGCCGTAATTCGATTGACGCGGCCCGTCCGCCGGGGGCTGAATACCCGGCATGGCCGACATTCAGGGCTCGTACGACGATCTGTTCTCCTCGGTGCCCAACACGCTGGCTGCCTTGCTGGACGCCGGGGACGTGGGCGGTGCCGTGGCCGTCTTCGTGGACGGCGAACCGGTGGTGGACGTCTGGGGCGGCTTCGCCGACGCGGACCGGTCCGCAGTGTGGGAGCGGGACACGATCACGAACGTCTTCTCCACGACCAAGACGATGACGGCGCTGTGCGCGCTGATCCTCGCCGACCGCGGCGATCTCGACCTGGACGCCCCGGTAGCCCGGTACTGGCCGGAGTTCGCCGCCGAAGGCAAGGACAAGGTGCTGGTACGGCACCTGCTCTCGCACACGGCCGGTCTGCCCCACTGGACCGGACCGGTCGAGGAGATCTACGACTGGCAGGCCGCCACCGCACGGCTCGCCGCCGAGGTGCCGCTCTGGGAGCCGGGCACCGCGGCCGGCTACCACTCGCTCACCCAGGGCTTCCTGGTCGGTGAGGTCCTGCGGCGGATCACCGGCCGCAGCGTCGGCGAGTTCCTGGCCCACGAGGTGACCGGGCCCCTCGGCGCCGACTTCCACATCGGACTCTCCGCCGAACACGACCACCGCGTCGCCCGCACCGTCCCGCCGCCCTCCCGGGACGAGGACTACACCGCGGGCGCGGCCGCCGCCGAGGCTCCGCCGAGCGAAGGCACCGCGATCCGCGTCAGGGACGGCAACAGCGTGGCCTGGCGGCGCGCGCAGATCCCGGCCGCCAGCGGATTCGGCAACGCCCGTTCCGTCGCGCTCGTCCAGTCCGCGCTTGCGTGCGTGGGGACGGTCCGTGGCGTACGGCTGCTGTCGGCGGCGGGCGCCGAGCGGGCGAGGGAGGAGCAGTTCAGCGGCGAGGACCGCGTGATCGGCATGACACAGCGGTACGGACTGGGCTTCGGCCTCTTCGGCACCACGTTCGGCTGGGGCGGCTGGGGCGGTTCCCTCGTCATGATCGAGCCCGAGGCCCGCATGGTGGTGGCGTACGTGACCAACCAGATGCGTGAACCCGGCGACGACACACGCGGGTTGGACCTCGTCATGTCCGCCTACGACGGCCTTCAGGGCCTGCGATAGGACGAACCCGCCACAGGCAGGGGGGGGGGGGGGGGAAGAAAACGGCCCCCCCCCCCCCCCCCTCCCCCCCCCCCCCCCCCCCCCACCACGCAAAGAAACAAAAGAGAGAGGGGCGGGACCCGGGCAAAAACAAGCGGGGGTGGGACCTCGTCGTTTCCCCCTGAGAGGACTTGCGGGGTTTGAGACAGGAAACCCACGAAAGGGGGGGGGGGGGGGGGAGAAACCCCCCCCCCCCCCCCCCTGCCCCTTTCCCTACACTCACCACGCAGCCCATGACGAGGAACGACGAGTGAGGGGAGTACGGCCGTGTGCGTGCGCAGCGCTGTCGCCGTTCCCCGGACGTCGTACGACGTGATCCTCGTGTCCTCGGCCCTCCGGTGCCCGCTGCGCGGCCGGCACCGGACGCCCGTGACGACTGTCTGACCTCTCAACTCCTGTCTTAGCAAGTCATCTTGACGAGCCGTCATGCCGTCGTACGGGCCATCGCGCCGCCCTGTCATCACATCACCCGAAAGGCCCTGGGCCGTGCGCACCACCATCAACACCGACCTGCTCGCCGTCGTCCGCAACCTCGGCATCCTCGCCCACGTCGACGCCGGCAAGACCACTGTCACCGAGCGGATCCTGTTCGCCACCGGAACCACGCACAAGCGCGGCGAGGTCCACGACGGCACCACCGTCACCGACTTCGACCCGCAGGAGCGGGACCGCGGGATCACCATCTTCGCGGCGGCCGTGAGCTGTGTGTGGGACGGACACCGCATCAACCTGATCGACACCCCCGGGCACGTCGACTTCGCCGACGAGGTGGAGCGCTCGCTCCGGGTGCTCGACGGGGCGATCGCGGTGTTCGACGCGGTCGCGGGCGTGGAGCCGCAGAGCGAGTCGGTGTGGCGGCAGACCGACCGGCACGGTGTGCCGAGGATCGCGTTCGTCAACAAGCTGGACCGCGCCGGCGCCGACCTGGACACGGCCGTCGAGTCGATCCGGCAGCGGCTCCATCCGGCCCCGCTGGTCGTGCAGTTGCCCATCGGCAGCGAAGACGGCTTCACCGGCGTCGTCGACCTCATCCGGATGCGGGCGCTGACCTGGACCGACGCCGGCGAGTCGGCTGCGGAAGGGCCCGTGCCGGACGGTCTGCGCGAGAAGGCCCTACGGCGACGCCGGGCCCTGGAGGAGGCCGTCGCCGAACGCCACCCGGCCGCGCTGGAGGAGTTCTGCGACCGGGAGACGCTCTCCGCCGACACCCTCACCGCCGCCCTGCGGGACCTCACCCACAGCGGCGACGGCGTGGTCGTCCTGTGCGGTTCGGCCTACCGCAACCGCGGGATCGAACCGCTCCTCGACGCCGCGGTGGCCTATCTGCCGTCGCCGCTCGACGTGCCCGCCGTACGCGGCATGCACGACGGCGAGGAGCAGGAACGGCACGCCGACCCCTCGGCGCCCTTCGCGGGGCTGGCGTTCAAGGTGAACGCCACCCCGACGGGCCGGCTGACCTATGTACGCGTGTATGCGGGAACGATCGAGAAGGGAGACACCGTGTGGAACGCGGGCGCAGGGCGTACCGAGCGGATCGGCCGCATTCTGCGCGTACAGGCCGACCGGCACGCCCAGTTGGAGCGGGCGGTCGCCGGTGACATCGTCGCCGTGGTGGGGCTGAAGGCGGCCCGCGCGGGTTCGACGCTGTGCGCGCCGGACGCCCCGTTCGTGCTCGAACCGCCGAGCGTGGCGGAACCGGTCGTGTCCGTGGCGGTCGAGGTCCAACGGTCCGTCGACACCGACCGGTTGGCCTCGGCGCTGGCCCGGCTGGCCGAGGAGGACCCGTCCCTCGTCGTCCGCACCGACGCCGAGACCGGTCAGACCCTGCTGTCGGGTATGGGTGAGCTGCACCTGGAGGTCGCGGTGGAGAAGGTTCGGCGCGAGCAGGGGATTGCGCTCAATGTCGGCCGTCCAAGGGTGAGTTATCGCGAGACGGTCGGGCGCGGGGTGTCCGGTCTGGTCTACCGGCATGTCAAACAGGACGGTGGGGCGGGGCAGTTCGCGCATGTCGTGCTCGATGTGGCACCGGCCGAGGAGGGCTTCGAGTTCCGTTCGGCGGTGACCGGCGGGCGCGTTCCTCAGGAGTACGTCCGGGCGGTCGAGGCAGGCTGCCGGGATGCGCTGTCCGAAGGGCCGCTCGGCGGGCACCCGGTGACCGGGCTGCGCGTCACCCTCACCGACGGGGCGACCCATGTGAAGGACTCCTCGGACACGGCCTTCCGCACGGCGGGCCGGTTCGGCCTCCGGGAGGCCCTGCGCGCCTGCGCGATGGTCCTTCTGGAACCGGTCGTCGAGGTCACGGTCACCGTGCCCGAGGACGCCGTCGGCGGTGTCCTCGGTGACCTCGCCGCGCGCCGGGGCCGGGTCTCCGGCTCGGTCACGCGGGGTGCCACGGCGGTCGTGACGGCAACCGTGCCGCTGTCCGAACTCTTCGGCTACGCGACGAGGCTGCGTAGCCGGACCCAGGGCCGCGGCACCTTCACGGCCCGTCCGACGGGCTACGCGCCGGCTCCGGCGGAGGCGGCGGCACGGTGAGGTCCGGGGCGGAAGTCCCGTGACCGACAGGGGTCGTAGGGCGGCCGTACTTGCGCCCTGCGGCCCCGCTGCCACTCGCGGAGCGTGCAGGCGTCGGCGATCCATGCGAGACCGTCAGGCACCGCGGTCCACTCCTTCCGTGCACGACGTCGTGCCGGTGGGGCACAGCGAGAACCAGTGCGGTGCCCCACCGACGTTCGGAACACTGTCACGGCGGTGAACCGGGCAGGCGCCCCCGCGACTGTCGTCCGGGTCAGCAGTCCCTGAACTCCGGCGACTGGTTCAGCACCTGCGAGCGCAGCGACGTGAAGCGGGCGTACGTCTCGCCGGTCACCGATTCCGGGCGGAACGCCGCCACCCGGTGGCAGTTCTGGAAGGCCAGGGCCACGCCGAAGTGGCGTTCCAGACTGCCTCGGATCGCGTCGCCGGCGAGGGCGCGCAGCAGCTGGCCGCGCTCCTTCTCCGACGGGGGAGGGGTCTGGTTGTCGGTGAACTCGGCGATGCCGCCCTTGAGTTGGGTGGCGAGGCCGGCGATCAGGTCGTAGGCGCAGGGGAGGGACGTGCGGACCGTTTCCACGAAGTCCTCCTCGCGGATGGTGCCCTGCTCGGCTTCGGCGAGGAGCTTCGGGGAGACGTCGAGAGACATGTGAGGGGGGTTCCTGTCCTGTTGTCGTGAACTGAAAGGAGGGGGTCAGCCGAGGGAGGCAGGACCCGGTACGAAGTCCGGGTCCACCTGGGACGCGAGATCGAGTCCGGTCGCCTCGTTCGCCCAGGAGCGGGCGTTGCGCAGATGAAACTCGACCGCGTGGCGGTGGAGCGCCGACCAGTCGCGGGGGTGGGAGTCGACGGCCTCGCGCAGGACCGTCAGAGCGTGCCGGTTGTGCGGCTCCAGAGCGCCCAAGTCACTTTCGCCACGGCCCTGTTCGGCGGCGCGCACCCACGGCGACTGGACCAGGTGGGTCAACAGGTCGTCACCCACGTGTTCCTTGAGGAAGAGCAGGTCGTCCTCGCCGGTCACCTTGTTCCCGATGACCGCGATCCGGATCCCGAACTCCCGTGCGTGGTCCCGGTACTGGCGGTAGACCGACACGCCCTTGCGGGTGGGTTCGGCCACCAGGAAGGTCATGTCGAAGCGGGTGAACAGGCCCGACGCGAAGGCGTCCGCGCCGGCCGTCATGTCGACCACGACGTACTCGCCGGGGCCGTCGACGAGGTGGTTGAGGTACAGCTCCACTCCGCCGAGTTTGGAGTGGTAGCAGGCCACGCCCAGGTCGTTCTCGTCGAACTCGCCCGTCACCATCAGCGGCACGTCACCCACCCGGCGGACGTGGCGGGTGTGCAGCTCATCGTCGCCCAGAAGTCTCAGCAGGCGTGAACCGCGGCCCGGCGGTGTCGTCTTGATCATCGCCTCGCGGGAGGCGATGCGCGGGTTGGCGCCGCGCAGGTAGTCCTTGATGTCTGCCACGTGCGCGCCCAGGGGAGGGGCGTCCAGGGTGCCGGCCCGGTCGGTGTCGTGGCCCAGCGCCTCGGCGAGGTGCTGGTTGATGTCGCCGTCCACGGCCAGCACCGGTGCGCCCGAGCGGGCCAGATGTCGGGAGAAGAGCGCCGACAGGGTGGTCTTGCCGCTGCCGCCCTTGCCGACGAACGCGATGCGCACTACCGCTCCGCCTTTTTGAAAATGGATGTCATGTCGGTAGGTTGTATGGCGTGCCCCCGATCACTGTCAAATCACCCCGCGATCAAGCGTTCCCCCTTAATGCATATGATGTGCAAGTGCATAACTACAGCATCAGGGCGGCAGGCCCGGACGACCTCGACGGTGCCCGAGCCGTGATGCTCGACACCGTCTACCGCGACTTCGGAACCGGGTATGTGCCCCGCTGGCACGGCGACATCATCGACCCCGCCAGCGCCTATCTCGTCCCGGCCCGCCACACCCTCCTCGTCGCCCTGGACCCGGACGACCGGACCGTCGTGGCCACCGCGGCCCTCGACTCCCGCGGTCCCGCCCACCCGCCGAACCCGCGCGAACTCGCCGAGTGCTACCCCTGTGGCATCACCGCGCAGCTGCGCCGGATCTACGTCCGCCCCGAGCACCGCAGGCGCGGTCTGGCCCGGCGCCTGGTGGCCGAACTGCTCGCGTTCGCGGCCGCTGACGGCGGTTACCGGTCCGTCTATCTGCACACCGACCCGACGGTCCCCGGCGCCGAACCCTTCTGGCGCTCCCTCGGCAAGGTCGTGCACGACGAGCGAGAGTCCACGGGCGGCGCGAGCAGCGTCGTCCACTTCGAGATACCGATAGGGCGATGAACACCGTGCGACGCCGTCACATCCTTGGCCCCCTGCTGCTCGCCCCGCTCCTCGCCGCCTGCTTCGCCTCCGAAGGCGGCGACTCCGAAGGTGACACGGCCGAGGGCGCCCGCCTCCGGGTGGCCCTGGCCTTCCCGCCCGCCGAGAACCTCTCGCCCTACGGCGCCGACGCCACCCTCCTCAGCCGCCTCGGCGTCACCGAGGGCCTGACCTCCCTCGACGCCAACGGCGCCGCCGCCCCCGCGCTCGCCGAGTCCTGGCGTCGCGAGAACGACCGCACCTGGCTGTTCACCCTCCGCGAGGCCACCTTCCAGGACGGCTCCGAGGTCACCCCGGCCGCGGTCGCCGACGCGCTCACCCACGCCACCGAGGCCAAACCGGCCCCGGCCGCCCTGTCCGGAGTCACCCTCACGGCCGAGGCGGAGAGCGCCGCCGTACGGATCACCACCGCGAAGCCCGACCCCGTACTGCCCCTGCGTCTGTCCAGCCCCAGCCTCCCCGTCCTCTCCCCGAAGGCCTACGAGGACGGCGCCGACCCGGTCGGCACCGCCACCGGCCCCTTCGAGCTCACCAAGGTCAACGGCTCGGCCTCCGCCACCCTCGACCGCTTCGACGACTACTGGGGCGGGCGGGCCCAGGCCTCCGGCATCGACGCCCGGTTCATCGCCGACGGCACCGCCCGGGCCGGCGCCCTGCGCACCGGCGAACTCGACATCGCCGAGGCGGTCCCGGTCGCGCAGGCCGCCACCCTCGCCGCGGCCACCCGCAAGGAGACGGCCACCACCCGCACCACCAGCCTCCTCCTCAACGCGAAGACCGGTCCCTTCAAGGACCCGAAGCTCCGCGCCGCCGCCCGCGCGGCCGTCGACACCTCCGCGCTCGCCAAGGGCGTCTACGAGGGGCACGCCGATCCCGGTGCCGGCATCTACGGCCCCGCCGTGACCTGGGCCGAGGGCAAGCGGCAGCAGCCCGCCGCGCGACCCGGGGCCGGCACGCCGAACGGTGCGAGGATCACCCTCGCCACCTACGACAACCGCCCCGAACTCCCCGAAGCGGCCCAGGTGTTGAAGCAGCAGCTGGAGAAGGCCGGGTTCCGGGTCACCCTGGAGGTGCGCGAGTACTCGCGGCTGGAGAGCGACGCGCTGGACGGGAAGTTCGACGCGTTCGTCCTCGCCCGCAACACGCTCGTCGACACCGGCGACCCCGTGGCCGTGCTCGCGAGCGACCACACCTGCGACGGCGGCTTCAACATCGCCCAACTCTGCGACCGGGACGTCGACAAGGCCGTGGCCGACGCCGAGTCGGAACCCGACACCGACAGGCGTCAGGACCTGGCCATGGCCGCCGAGGCGAAGATCCTCGGCACGGACGCCGTCGTACCCCTGGTCCATCAGCGCATCATCACCGGCGTCGCCGACTCGGTGCGCGGTGTGCTCCTCGACCCCTACGAGCGCACCCTCGTCGGCCCCGGAACCCGGCGCTGATCCGTGCGACACCAGCTGTCCGCCCTGATGTGGCGTGCCGTGCTCGCGGCCGCCCTCGTGTGCGGGATCGGCCTGCTGCCCTGGCTGACCCGCACCGACCCGGCCCTGACGGTCCTCAAGGCACGCTCCGCCGACCGCGACCCCACGCCCGCCGTGCTGGCCGACATCCGAGCCCAACTCGGCCTGGACAAGGGACCGTTGACACTCCTCGGGGAATGGCTCGGCGGGCTGGGGCGCGGCGACGCCGGACGCTCCTGGCTCTCCGGCGACGAGGTCACACCCGCGGTGCTCCAAGCACTGGGCGTGTCCCTCCTGTTGATGGCGGCGGCCCTCGCGGTCGCCGCCGTCACCGCCGCCCTGATCTGCGCCCGCACCCTGTGGCTCGGCGCGCACCGGCGGCTCGACGTCCGGCGCCCGGGCGGCAGCGGTTCCGCGGTCCTCGCCGCGCTGCCCGAGTTCCTCACCGCGTCCGTGCTCGCCACCGTGGTCGGCGTCCAACTGGGCTGGCTGCCCGCCCTCGGCTGGTACGGGCCCCAGTGGACGATCCTGCCCGGACTCGCTCTCGGCCTGCCCGCCGGGGCCGTGCTCGGCAGGCTCCTCGACGACCTCCTGCCAGGCGCCTTCGCCGAACCCTGGGAGCTGGCCGCCACCGCGCGCGGACTGCCCGGCCGCAGCATCGCCCGCCAGGCCGTACGCCGTTGCCTGCCCGCACTGCTGCCCAACTCCGGTCTGTTCGTGGTCGGCCTGACCGGCGGATCCGTCGCCGTGGAGCAGATCTTCGACATCCCCGGCCTCGGCCGCACCACCCTCCAGGCCGCCCTCGCCCAGGACCTGCCCGTCCTCCAGGCCGGCACCCTCGCCCTCCTCGCTCTCGCGGCCGCGGCCTCCGCACTCGCCGCCCTGGCCACCCGCCGCATCGCCGGGGCCGCCCTGCGCGACGGCTCCCTGTCGTCACCCCATCGACGACAGCCACCTGCCCACGGCATCCAGCCCCTCCTCCACGGCGGCCTCCTCCTCGCCGTCATCGCATACGGCCTGCCCCGCGACCCGCTCGCCCTCGACACCACCCGGCGACTCCAAAAGCCCAGCTGGGCCCACCCGTTCGGGACCGACGCGCTCGGCCGGGACCTGCTCGCACGGGTCGCCCACGGCGCCCTCGACACCCTGCTGCTCGCCCTCGGAATCGGCGCGGCCGCCCTGGCAGCCGGCGTCCTCCTCGGCCTGGTGCCCCGGGTCTCCGGTCCCCTCGCCGACACCGTCAACGCCGTACCGCCCGTCCTCGGCGCCCTCCTCGTGACCGCGGTCACGGGAACCGGGGCCGCGACCCCCGCACTCGCCGTCGGCGTCGTCGCCTGGGCACCCCTGGCCGTCCACACCTCCGCGCTGCTGCGCCAGGAACGCGCCGCCCTGCACATCACCGCCGCCCGTGGCCTCGGCGCCGGGCGCCGCCACCTCCTGCGCCACGAACTGCTCCCCGCCGTCCTGCTGTCCCTCACCCGGCACGCCCTGCTGCGCCTGCCCGGCACCGCCCTCGCCTCGCTCGCCTTCCTCGGCCTCGGAGCCCAGCCGCCCTCCCCGGAGTGGGGCCTGCTCCTCGCCGAGAACCAGCCCTACGCCGAGCGCGCCCCCTGGGCTGTCCTCGCCCCCGCCGCCGCACTCGCGCTGCTCGGGGCGCTGGCGGTCAGCGCGGCGGGCGGAGTGCGATGGCCGCGACGGCGAGCGCACCCTCGTACGGCCGCCATGAGAGTCGAAAATGCCGCACCCGAAAGGGAGTTGGTGAAAGCCGGATGACGCGGGCAGCCGTCGCCCTGTCGAGGACCACCCGGCTCTCACCGCTGCTGCGTCTGCTGATCCTCACTCAACTCGCCTTCAACATCGGCTTCTTCGCCGTGCTGCCCTTCCTGGCGGAACACCTGGGACAGGCCGTCGGCATGGCGGGCTGGCTGGTCGGGTTCGTGCTCGGACTGCGGACCTTCAGCCAGCAAGGGCTGTTCGTGGTGGGCGGGGCGCTCGCCGACCGCTACGGCGTCCGGCCGGTCGTCCTCGCCGGATGCGTGCTGCGGATCGCCGGGTTCGGCTGGCTCGGGTACGCCGAACAGACGTGGGCGGTCATCGGGGCCGTCCTGCTCATCGGGTTCGCGGCCGCCCTGTTCTCCCCGGCCGTGGAGTCCGAGGTCGCGCGGCAGGCGGTCGTGCACGAGGCGGCGGGAGGCGGCCCACGCACCCGTGTGCTCGCGCTGTTCACCGTCGCCGGGCAGGCGGGAGCGTTCGTGGGCCCGCTGCTCGGCGCGCTGCTGCTGTCGGTGGACTTCCGCGCCGTGTGCCTGGCGGGCGCCGGGATCTTCGTGCTCGTACTCGCAGGGCACGTGTGGCTGCTGCCGCAGCACATCCCGGGGCGGCAACGCGTACAACTCATGGGCGGCGCGGGGACGTTGATCCGCAACCGGCGCTTCCTCGCGCTGTGCTGCGCGTACGGCGCCTACCTGCTCGCCTACAACCAGCTCTACCTCGCCCTCCCCGACGAGGTGGAACGCGCGACGGGTTCACAGTCGGCGCTGGCCTGGCTGTTCGCCCTGTCCTCGCTGCTGGTCGTCGCCGCGCAGCTCCCCGTCACCGGCTGGGTCGGCTCCAGACTGTCGCTGCGCCGGTCCATGTCGGCCGGACTGCTGCTGATCGGCGCCGGGTTCGCGGTCGTCGCCCTCGCGCGGCCCGCCGACTGGACCGGAACGGCAGGACTGTTGCCCTCGGCCGCCTTCGTCGTGCTGCTCACGTTCGGCCAGATGCTCGTGGCACCTGTGGCCCGGGCCTGGGTTCCGGATCTCGCGGAAGAGGGCCGACTGGGCCTGTACACCGGGGCGTTGTCCTCGGTGTCCGGTCTGATCGTGCTGATCGGCAGCTCCGTCACCGGCGCCCTCCTGGACAGCGGCCTGCCGCCCGCGGTGCCGTGGCTGGCCCTGGCCGCCGTACCGCTGGCCGCGGTCGGGCTGTTGCCACGACGGTAGGACCCTGCGATGGGTTCGGCGAAGCCGGCCCGCGGCTCGCCCGCCCGGACCGGGCCAACCGCCCGGGGTGTCAGGTGGCGCGGCGGTAGGGTCCACCCATGGAGACGCAGGAGATTCGGGTGGCGGTCGTCCGGGAGGCGGACCAGGAACTCGTCGATGCCTTCGGGCGGATGCTGCCGCAGTTGTCCTCGACGGCCGAGGCCCTCGATCTCGCCGCCCTCGACCGCATCCTGGCCTGTGACGCCACCACCATGCTGATCGCGAGGTCGGCGGCCGGGGCGGTGGTCGGCACGCTCACCCTGGTCATGTTCCCCGCGCCCGCGGGACTGCGGGCGCGCATCGAGGACGTGATCGTCGACCACGCCGCACGCGGCCAAGGGGTCGCGGGGCTGCTGATCCGGGAGGCCATCCGGCTCGCCCGGGAAGCCGGGGCCCGTACCGTCGACCTCACCTCACGCCCGGACCGGGCGGCGGCCAACCGGCTGTACGAGCGACAGGGCTTCCGGCAGCGGGCGTCGACGGTATACCGGGTGCCGCTCAAGGGCTGACCCTCCGGGGCACACGAGTCGTCAGGAGGCCATGGCCTCCGGTTCCCGCTCCGCCGCCGCGAACTCCAGCTCCAGCAGCTCGCCCACCGCGGCCTCGTCCGCCCGGTGCGTGCGCCACAGCCACAGGATGTCCCGGCCGAACGACCAGACCAGCGTGGAGAGCGCCAGGGCCACGACCCCGAAGGTCGCCGTATGGGGCAGGTATCCGGACGCGGCGACCAGCAGCAGGATGCCCTGGAGCGCGGCCACGGTCTTGCGGGCCATGCTCGGCGGCAGCGGGGCGTTGAGCCACGACCAGGCGCGGGCCGCGGCGACGAAGCCGTACCGCATGCCGCCGATCAGCAGGACCCACGGGCCCTGGGACATCGACACGTACACGCTGAGCACCAGGATCAGGAACGCGTCGACCTCCATGTCGAACCGCGCGCCCAGCGGGGTCGAGGTGCCCGTCGCGCGGGCCACCTTGCCGTCGACGCCGTCGAGGATCAGGGCCACCGCGGTCAGACCCACGAACAGCGTCACCGGCGGGGAGTCCTGGTAGGAGTCCGCGACCAGCGCGGTCACTCCGCCGACCAGGGTCGCCCGGCCCAGGGTCACCCGGTTGGCCGGCCCGAACGAGCGCGGCCGGGTGCGGTGCAGTGCCCTGGAGAGCACGCCCCAGGTGGCGACGGCGAAGGCGAGGCCGGTCAGCCAGCCCGCCGGCCCCATGCCGATCGCCGTGCCGAGCAGGGCCAGCAACAGGATCTGCAGACCCGCTCCCACAGCGGTCTCCTGCTGAACCAGCCTTGCGTCGTAAGTGTTGTTCAGGGCCACCGCAGATTCCTCCGGCCAGATGACAGAGTCGATCAAGGCCACGTACTGTGCGCGGCCTGTGCACATCTCGGTACGTGAACGAGGTACGTGCACGAGTTCCCGATCGTTCAGGAGGTTCTCGATGAAGGCCGCCGCACGTGCGTTCTGGATCCGCTCTCCGGGTGAGGGCGAGATACGGGAAGCCACCCTTCCGGCCCCCCGCGAGGACGAGGTGCTGGTCCGCTCGCTGTACTCCGGGGTCAGCCGGGGCACGGAGACACTCGTGTTCCGCGGCAAGGTGCCCGAGAGCCAGCACGCGGCCATGCGGGCACCGTTCCAGGAGGGCGACTTCCCCGGCCCCGTGAAGTACGGCTACCTCAGCGTCGGAGAGGTGGAGGAGGGGCCCGCCCACCTGGTCGGACGTACGGTGTTCTGCCTGTACCCGCATCAGACGCGGTACGTAGTGGCGGCGAGCGCCGTGACGGTCGTACCGGACGACGTGCCCGCCGCACGGGCCGTCCTCGCCGGTACCGTCGAGACCGCCGTGAACGCCCTCTGGGACGCGGCTCCGCTGATCGGCGACCGGATCGCGGTGGTCGGCGGCGGCATGGTCGGCAGTTCCGTGGCCGCGCTGCTGGCCCGCTTCCCCGGAGTCCGCGTCCAGCTGGTGGACGCCGACCCGGCCCGCGCCGGCATCGCCGAGGCCCTCGGTGTCGGTTTCGCCTCCCCGGCCGACGCCCTGGGCGACTGCGACCTCGTCGTCCACGCCAGCGCCACAGAACAGGGCCTCACCCGCGCGCTGGAACTCCTCAGCCCCGAGGGCACGGTCGTCGAACTGAGCTGGTACGGCGACCGGAAGGTCAGCCTCCCGCTCGGCGAGGCCTTCCACTCCCGGCGGCTCGTCATCCGCAGCAGCCAGGTCGGCACCGTGTCCCCGGCCCGCGCGGGCCGCAGTTACGGCGACCGGCTCGCCCTCGCGCTGAAGCTGCTCGCCGATCCGGCGCTCGACGCCCTCATCACGGGGGAAAGCGCGTTCGAGGAACTGCCTGACGTGATGCCGAAGCTCACCACCGGGGAGATTCCGGCCCTCTGTCACCGCGTGAGGTACGACAAGAGCGCCTGACCTGAGAAAAGAGTGAGAGATCGCTGAACGGGGGGAGACGAAGGGCCGTACTACACGGCATCCCCCGGCAGGGATCAGCCGGGGGACCAGACGCGCCGCACCTGGAGGGTCGTCCGTTGTTCAGCATCACCGTCCGCGATCACATCATGATCGCCCACAGCTTCCGCGGCGACGTCTTCGGACCCGCGCAGCGCCTGCACGGAGCGACGTTCCTGGTGGACGCCACGTTCCGGCGCGAACAGCTGGACGACGACAACATCGTCGTCGACATCGGACTCGCCACGCAGGAACTGGGTGCCGTAGTCAGCGAGCTGAACTACAGAAACCTCGACAACGAACCGGACTTCGCCGGAGTCAACACCTCCACGGAGTTCCTGGCGAAGGTCATCGCCGACCGGCTCGCCGGGCGCATCGAGAAGGGCGCTCTCGGCGAGGGCGCCAAGGGCCTCGCCGGGCTGACCGTCACCCTGCACGAGTCGCACGTCGCCTGGGCGAGTTACGAGCGTGCCCTGTGACCGACATGACGACCGGGCGGACGGCCACGCTCGACTACGTGCCCGTGCAGCACGCCGCCCTCAAGAAGGCCGAGATCATCCCGATGTCCCTGCGGTCCGTGCACTTCGTGATGCCCGGCGGCGTGGACGACCCCACGGCGCCGAGCGGCGGCAACGCCTACGACCGGCGGGTCTGCCTGGACCTGCCCGGCTTCGGCTGGCAGGTCGAACGGCACGCCGTGGCCGGCAGCTGGCCCCGCCCGGGAGCCGCCGCCCGCACCGAACTGGCCCGCACCCTGAGCGACCTGCCCGACGACACTGTCGTCCTGATCGACGGCCTGGTCGCCTGCGGAGTCCCCGAGATCATCGTGCCCGAGGCGGAGCGGCTTCGGCTCGCCGTCCTCGTCCACCTGCCCCTCGGCGACGAGACGGGACTCGCACCCGGGCTCGCCCTCGAACTGGACGCCAAGGAGCGCGAGGTGCTGCGGGCCGTGCCCGCCGTCATCGCCACCAGCGACTGGGCCGTACGGCGACTCGTCTCGCACCACGGCCTCGCCCCCGAGCGGGTCCACGTCGCCACCCCGGGTGCCGACATCGCCCCCCTCGCCTCCGGCACCGACGGTGTCTCCCGGCTGCTGTGCGTGGCCGCGGTGACCCCCCGCAAGGGACAGCACCGGCTGATCGAGGCACTGGCCGGGGCGAAGGACCTGCCGTGGAGCTGTGTGTGCGTCGGCGGGATCACGCAGGATCCCGAGTACGTCGCCGGTCTGCGGACGCTCATCCAGAAGTACGGCCTCCAGGACCGCCTGCACCTCGCGGGACCGCAGGCCGGAGCCGAACTCGACGCCAGCTACGCCGCCGCCGACCTGATGGTCCTCACCTCCTACGCCGAGACCTACGGCATGGCGGTCACCGAGGCCCTCGCGCGCGGCATCCCGGTGCTGGCCACCGACGTCGGCGGGCTGCCCGAAGCCGTCGGACGCGCCCCCGACGGCGGCGTGCCCGGCATCCTCGTCCCGCCGGAGGACCCCGCCGCCCTCGCCGCCGAACTGCGCGGCTGGTTCGGCGAGGCGGACGTACGACGCCGGCTGAAGGCTGCTGCCCGGGGCCGGCGGGCCGCCCTGGACGGCTGGGCGACGACGGCCCGCAGCCTGGCCGGAGTACTCGGCCGACTCCCGAGCGAGCCCAGGAGGGCGGCATGAGGAAGACGGCGACGAAGCAGAGCGGAACGATCCCGGCACAGCCGGGACCCCGGGAGGTGCTGTCGGTGAAGCCTGGTGTGCCGTCCGACACGGAATCGGTCATTCCCGGAGCGGGTCCCAGCGTCCGCCCCGGCGAGCGCCCCACCGTACGTCTGCGGGACGCCGGGCCCGACGACGCTCCCCGCTACGCCCCCGAGTGGCTGGAACTGCGCGAGGGGCCCGACGCGGCGGCACGGGCGGGGGACCTGATCGACCCGCTGCGGATCCGGCTGGCCAACCTGCCGGGCAAGGCCGGTCTCGTCATCCACGACCTGGGCTGCGGCACCGGCTCGATGGGCCGCTGGCTGGCGTCCCGCCTCGACGGTCCCCAGCACTGGATCCTGCACGACCGGGACCCCTACCTCCTGCACTTCGCGGCCGTCGCCTCCCCGCGGTCCGCCGCCGACGGCAGCCGGGTCACCGTGGAGACCCGCCGCGGCGACGTCGGCCTGCTCACCCCGGACATCCTCGCCGGCGCCTCCCTGGTGACGGCCTCCGCCCTCCTGGACGTCCTCACCCGCCAGGAGATCGAGACCCTCGCCGCGGCCTGCACGGGAGCCGGGGTACCGGCCCTGCTCACCCTGTCCGTGGCGGGACGCGTCGAACTGAGCCCGTCCGACCCGCTGGACCACGAGATCGCCGAGGCGTTCAACGCGCACCAGCGACGCGGCGGAATGCTCGGCCCTGACGCCATCACCGTCGCCTGCGAGGCCTTCTCCGAGCGGGGCGCGACCGTACGGCTGCACCCGAGCGCCTGGCGCCTGGGCCCCGCCGACGCCGCGCTCACCACGCAGTGGCTGCGCGGCTGGGTCGGCGCGGCCGTCGAGGAGCGCCCCGAGCTGAAGGAACGCGCCGAGCGCTACCTCAGCGACCGCCTGGAGGCCTGCCGCGCGGGCGAGTTGAACGTCGTCGTCCACCACAGCGACCTGCTGGCACTGTCCCGTCCGACGGGCGCAGCGTCATGAGCGTGGAGACGGTGCGGCCGGGCCTGCCGGTCCGGCGACCCGCCGCGACGGTCGAGCCTGCCACGCCCTCCCAGCGGGCCCTCACCCTGCGGGCCGAGGTGCTCCACACGCGGGACGACCTGCTCACGGCGCGCACCGAGGCCCTGGTGGCCAGGGCCGAACTGCTCGCCGCCGCCGGTCACTCCGTCACGGACCTCACCGAAGCCGCCGTCTCCCACGACCGGATCGGCGTCATCGTGACCGCGGCCCGGCCCCGCCCCACCCGGACGCCCAGGTGGCGCACCGCACTGCGCGCGGTCCTCAACTCCCGCGCGCTGCGCACCCACTTCGGCACCGTCGCCGGTGTCACCATCCTCGCTCTGCTGCTGTGGCGCCTGGGCACCGGCGTCTTCCTGGACGGGCTGCGCAGGATCGACGGCACCGCCCTGCTGGCGGCCCTCGCGATCGGCGTCGTGACCACCGTGTTCAGCGCCTGGCGTTGGCAGCTGGTGGCCCGCGGGCTGCGCATCCGGCTGCCGCTCGGCGTGGCCGTGGCCGACTACTACCGTGCCCTGTTCCTCAACGCGGCCCTGCCCGGCGGCGTCCTCGGTGACGTGCATCGCGCGGTGCGGCACGGACAGAGCGCCGGGGACATGGGCCGCGGGGTACGGGCGGTCGTCCTCGAACGGGTCGCCGGACAGGTCGCGTTGGCGGTCGTCGGCGGTGCCGTGCTGCTCACCATGCCGTCCCCGGTGCTGGCCGAGGTCCGCCACCTCGCCCCCGTCGTCGGCCTGACCGTCCTGGGTGCCGTCGCCGTGGTCGTGGCCCTGCGGATGAACCGGACTCCGTCCTCCTCCCGCAGGGCCCGGGCCCTGCGCTCGGCCCTCGGCGAGGCGCGCGAGGGACTCCTGTCCCGCCGCAACTGGCCCGGCGTCGCGCTCTCGTCGGCCGTCGTGCTGGCCGGCCACCTCGGGATGTTCGTGCTGGCGGCCCGCATCGCGGGCTCCGCCGCCTCCGTCGCCCTCCTGCTGCCGCTGGCCGTGCTCGCCCTGCTCGCCATGGGACTGCCGCTGAACATCGGTGGCTTCGGCCCCCGGGAGGGCGTCACCGCCTGGGCGTTCGCCGCCATGGGCCTCGGCGCCGGCGCCGGTCTCGCGACCGCGATCGTGTACGGCGTCCTCAGCTTCGTGGCGAGTCTGCCGGGCGCCGTCGTCCTGGTCGTCCGCTGGTACCAGGGACTGCGGGGCCCGGCGACCGCCTACTCGGACCCGGCGCCGGATTCCGTGAGCATCGAGAAATACGTTCCGAAGGACTCCGCGAAGCTCTCCAGCAACGCTTTCCCTTTTTCCGCGGAGCCCAGCGAAGGGCGCCCGATGACACCGGAATCGGTGTAAGCGGACATGCCGAGGGTGAGGAGATGACGACGGTCGTCCGCGACGAAATCGGAGGTCTCGTAACCGGGCCGGACACATTCCGGGTGGGCGTGCAGAAGAATGGAGGCCTCGATTTCTCCCGCATGCATGTCGGTCAGCAGCGAGGTGACCACTCCCGCCTCCTGGCGGGCGGCCTCCCAGTCCTCCCCGGCCGGGAACAGCGCCATCCGCTCCCCGCGGGCGGAGGCCTCCTGGACGACGTTGCCCAGCACATAGTTGCCGCCGTGTCCGTTCACCACGACCAGGGCCTCGACGCCGGAGCGGCGCAGCGAGGCCGCGATGTCCCGTACCACCGAGTGAAGGGTGACGGAGGAGATGCTGACGGTCCCCGGCCAGGCCGCGTGCTCGTGCGAGCAGGCGATCGTCACCGGCGGAAGGAGATGCACCGGGTATGCCGCGGCGATCTCGCGCGCGATGGCACAGGCGACGAGCGTGTCGGTCGCCAGGGGAAGGTACGGACCGTGTTGTTCGAAGCTCCCGACCGGAAGGACGGCGACCTGTGTTGAGACGCCCGCCCCCCGCGTCCGTACGTCTTCCGTAGTGTCCGTCGGCAACAGACCGTACGCCGCCGACCCTATGTCCGAACCGCTCATCTTTTCACGGCCTTTCGTCTCTGCTTAGGAACCAGATCATGACAGACACAGTTGGCGTACTCGGCAAGAAGGCACCACAGCGTACGGGTGTGGAGCGCGTGGTGAATGCACCGCTGCCCACCGTGTACGGGAAATTCCAGGCGGTCGGCTATCTCGATCACGACCGCGGCGACGAACAAGTCGCTCTGGTTCACGGTGACATCGGTTCGGACGACGTCCTCGTCCGGCTGCATTCCGAGTGCCTGACCGGTGACGCGTTCGGCTCCCAGCACTGCGAGTGCGGCGATCAGCTCGACGCGGCGCTGCGGGCCGTGGTCAAGGCGGGCAGCGGCATCGTCGTCTACCTGCGGGGCCACGAGGGCCGGGGCATCGGCCTGCTCGCCAAGCTGCGCGCGATGGCCCTGCAGGCGGAGGGACTGGACACCGTGGAGGCGAACCTCGCGCTCGGTCTGCCGGTGGACTCCCGCGACTACGGGGTCGCCGCGGGCATCTTCCACGACCTGGGTGTGAACTCGGTCCGCCTGATGTCGAACAACCCGCGCAAGCGCGAGGCGCTGCTGCAGCACGGCATCAAGGTCACCGAGACGGTGCCGCTGCTGATAACCCCGTGCGAGAGCAACATCACCTATCTGCGCACCAAGCGGGAGCGGCTGGACCACGTCCTGCCCCATCTGGACGCGGTGGCCCACCTGTCCTGATCGCCCGGCGGTTCCGGGGCGGCGGATCCGGACAGGAAGAGGGCATGACCGACGACGTCCTCTTCCTCTCCGGAGAGCAGGTCACGCGCCTGCTCGACGTGGACACCGCCATCGCCTCGCAGCGTGCAGCCTTCGCCGCGCTCGGCTCCGGCACGGCCGACCTGCCGGCGAAGATCATGCATCCGAGCCGCTTCGACGACAGCGTGGTCTTCGCGTACGTCTCCCGGCTCTCCGCCGACTCCGGGGCCGTCGCGAAGTTCGGCAGCGTCAACCCGGGCAACGCGGCGGCCGGGCTGCCCACGATCCACGCCGTGGTGTCGGTGCTCGACCCGGTGACCGGCCGCCCGGCCGCCGTCATGGACGGCGCCGCGGTGACCACGCTGCGCACGGCCGCCGCGAGCGCCGTCGCCGTCGACGCCCTGGCCTCACCCGACAGCACCGACCTGGCCGTCCTGGGCTCCGGCACCCAGGCCCTGGCCCATGTGCGGGCGATCGCCCGGGTCCGGGACCTGAAGTCCGTACGGCTGTGGAGCCCGACCCCGCGCAACCGTGCCCGTGCCGCCGAGACGCTGTCGGGCCTCGGTCTCACCGCCGAGGCGGTCGGCACCGCGGAGGAGGCGGTGACCGGCGCCTCCCTGGTCGCGGCCTGCACGCTGAGCCGCACCCCGGTGGTGTGGGGCGCCTGGCTGTCGCCCGGGTGCACAGTGGTGAGCGTGGGCTCCTTCGAGCCCACCCGCCGGGAGGTGGACGACGAGGTCCTACGGCGGGCGGTGGCCGTCGTCGTGGACGACCCGGCGACCGCGGCCGAGCACGCCGGGCCGGTCGTGGACGCGCTCGGGAGCGGGCTGCTGGACGCCGACGCCCTGACCGCGCTGGGAGACGTCGTCACGGGGCGAGCCGTGGCGCGCACCGGGCCCGACGACATCGTCTACTACAACAGCGTCGGCCTCGGGATCCAGGACGCGGCAGCCGCCTGGGCCGTGGTGCGGGCGGCCGAGGGGGAGCGCCGATGAACACACGGGCCGGGACCGTCGTCATCGGCGGCGGGGTCATGGGCACGAGCATCGCCTGCCACCTGGCACGGGCGGGCGTACCCGACGTGGTGCTGGTCGAGCGGGACGAGCTCGCCTCCGGTTCCACGTCGAAGGCGGCGGGCGGAGTGCGGGCGCAGTTCTCCGACGAGCTCAACATCCGGCTCGGGGCGCGCAGCCTTGAGGCGTTCGGCCGCTTCGAGGAGGAGACCGGGCAGGACATCGGGTTGCACCGGGTCGGCTATCTGTTCCTGCTGTCGACTCCCGAGCAGGTCGCCTCCTTCGAGGACAGCGTGCGGCTCCAGAACGCCCTCGGCGTCCCCAGCCGCATGATCGACCCGGCCGAGGCGCGTCGGCTCTCCCCGCTCATCACCACCGACGGCCTCCTCGCCGCCGCCTTCTCACCGGAGGACGGCCACTGCACGCCCGAGTCCGTGGTGTACGGCTACGCGGCCGACGCCCGCCGCCACGGCGCGACGATCCTGCGGCACACCGAGGTCACCGGCATCGAACTGCGCGGCGACGACATCACGGCCGTCGTGACGACCAGGGGCCGGATCGCCACCGACACCGTGATCTGCGCGGCCGGCGCCTGGTCGCGGGGGGTCGCCGCGATGGTCGGCGTGGACCTGCCCGTCGAGCCGCTGCGCCGCCAGATCGCGGTCACCGAACCGGTCGGCGGACTGCCGGCCGACCTGCCCATGACCATCGACTTCACCACCAGCCTCTACTTCCACTCCGAGGGCCCCGGCCTCCTCCTCGGCATGTCCGACCCCGACGAGAGCCCCGGCTTCGACACCGCGACCCACGACCGCTGGATCCCCCGCCTCGCCGAGGCCATGACACACCGTGCCCCCGCCCTCCTCGACCTGCGCCGCACCGGCGGCTGGGCCGGCCTGTACGAGATCACCCCGGACCACAACGCCCTGATCGGCGAGTCGACTTCGGTCTCCCGCTTCCTGTACGCCACCGGGTTCTCCGGCCATGGATTCCTCCAGGGCCCGGCCGTCGGCGAGGTCGTCCGTGACCTGTACCTGGGCCGCGTACCCTTCGTGGACATCAGCCCGCTCAGCGCCGGCCGGTTCGCGGCCGACGCCCTGCGCCCGGAGGCCAACCGCGTATGACCGAGCTCCATCTGTGGCTGCGCCACGAGGTCCGCACCACCGAGCGACGCACGCCGATCGTGCCGTCCGACGCCCGGCGGCTCGTCGACAGCGGGGCGACACTGACCGTCGAGGAGTCCCCGCAGCGGATCTTCCCGATCGAGGAGTACGAGGCGGTCGGCTGCGCGGTCGCACCCGCGGGTTCGTGGGTGGCACGGGCGCCGCGGGACGCCGTGGTCGTCGGTCTGAAGGAACTCCCCGACGAGCCGGACACCTTGACGCACCGTCACATCTTCTTCGGGCACGCCTACAAGGAGCAGCCGGGCGCCCCGGAACTGCTGCGCCGGTTCGCCGCCGGGGGAGGGGTCCTCCTCGACCTGGAGTACCTGGTCGACGACCAGGGCCGCAGGCTCGCCGCCTTCGGATACTGGGCCGGCTACCTGGGTGCCGCCCTGGCCGTGCTGCAGCACCGGGGCAGGCTGACTACGCCCCTGGCGCCCACCTCGCAGGAGGAGCTGGAGGACATCCTCCGGCCCGTCGCCGGGGACGAGGAGTTCACGGCGCTGGTGATCGGGGCCCAGGGCCGCAGCGGCCGGGGTGCCCGCGTCGCGCTCCGTGCCGCCGGGATCGAGCCGACCTGCTGGGACCTCGACGAGACCCGGAACCTGGACCGGCCCGCCCTGCTCGCCCACGACGTGCTGGTCAACTGCGTCCTCGCCACCACCCCCGTCCCGCCCTTCGTCCGCACCGCCGACCTGGACGACCCGTCCCGCCGGCTGCGCACCCTCTCCGACGTCACCTGCGACGTCGGCTCGCCCCTGAACGTCCTGCCGGTCTACGACCGCGTCACCGAGTGGACCGAGCCCGTGCGCCGGCTCCACAAGGACCCCGCGCTGGATCTCATCGCCATCGACAATCTGCCGTCCCTGCTCCCGGAGGAGGCCAGCGTCGGCTTCTCGGGGTCCCTGCTGCCCCAGCTGCTGGAGTTCGGGGTCGGTGGACCCTGGGGGCGCTGTCTGGACCGGTTCCGTCAGGCCTGCCGTGAACTCGGCATCGAGGAAGAGGAGTTCCGACGTGTCTGACCTGGTACCCGCGACCGGCACCGTCCACTGGATCGGCGCCGGGCTCTCCACCGGCAGCGGCCTGGCCGAGCTGTGCGACACGGCCGACCGCGTGCTGCTGTGGCACCGCTCCGAGGAGCGGGCCGAAGAGGCCCTCGAAGGGCTGGGGCTCAACGGCAGGGCCGTTCCCCGTGCCTGGACGCTGCCCGCGCTCACGGCCGAACTGGCGCCGGGAGACGTCGTCGTGTCGATGCTCCCCGCGCCCGAGCACCCCGGCATCCTCGCCGCCTGTGTGCGCGAACGGGCCCACTTCGCCTGCTCCAGCTATGTGTCCGACGCCGTCCTCGAACAGGTCCCGGCGGCACGGAAGGCCGGGATCGTCGTCCTGACCGAGGCCGGTCTCGACCCCGGCATCGACCACCTCTTCGCCCACGGCCTCGTCGCCAGGGCCCGCGCGGCGATCGGCGACGCGACACCGGCGTCGTACGGCCTCACCTCGTACTGCGGTGGCGTCCCCGCGGTCCCCAACGACTTCAGGTACCGCTTCAGCTGGGCCCCCGCCGGAGTCCTGAACGCCCTGCGCTCGCCCGCGCGTTACATCGAGGGCGGCGCCCCGACCACCGCCGAGCGGCCCTGGGAGGCGACCCGGCGTCATGTCGTGGACGGTGAGACCTTCGAGGTCTACCCCAACCGCGACAGCCTGCCCTTCGTCGAGCGGTACGAACTGCCCGGCGCCTGGACACCGCGGACCTTCGTGCGCGGCACGCTGCGTCTGGACGGCTGGCTGCAGGCCTGGGAGCCCGTCTTCGAGGAGCTGAAGGGTGGTGACGACACCCGGATCGCCGCCCTGGCCAAGGAGCTGGCGGCCAGGTACCCGACGACGGACGCCGACCGCGACCGGGTCGTCCTCGCCGTCTCCCTCGACGTGCGTGCGGAGGACGGCCGCACCTGGTCCGGCGGCTACCTGCTCGACCTGGTGGGCGACGAGGAGGACAGCGCCATGGCCCGCTGCGTCTCCCGCACCCTCGCGCTCGGCGTGGGACACATCCTGGACGGCTCCCTGCCCGCGGGCCTGAGCCGGGCCGCGGAGACGGCGGCCCGGTCCGAGACATGGCTGGGTGAACTCGCCCGCGCCGGCGTCCACTTCACGCTGCGGGTGGATCACTGACCGAGGCGGGGCGTCCTAGTCGACGACCGCCTCGTGCACCAGCCGCTTGAGGTCGGGGAAGAGCTTCAGCGTCTTCGGCCGTACCTGGGTGAAGAACTGGACGCTCAGATCGCGGCCCGGGTCGACCCAGAACGTCGTGGACGCCGCCCCGCTCCAGCCGTAGGAACCGAGGCCGGAGGGGGCCGGGGTGCGGGCGGGGTCGATCACCACGGAGACGCTGAGGCCGAAGCCAAGGCCGTCGTTGCCGGGCTCGTCGTGGGCGGGCTTGGCGCCGAAGGAGCGCAGGTCGGCGCCGCCGGGAAGGTGGTTGGAGGTCATCAGGTCCACCGTCTCGGGGGACAGCAGCCTGGTGCCGTCGACTTCGCCGCGGCGGCGCAGCAGTTCCGCGAAACGGTGGACGTCGTACGCGGACGCCGCCATCCCGCCGCTGCCGGACAGCAGACGCGGGCGGCCCAGCAGCGGCAGCCCGGGGACCGGCTCGATCGTGCCGTCGTCCTTCTCGCCGTACAACTCCGAGAGCCTGCCCGCCTGTTCGTCCGTCACGCAGAAACCGGCGTCGGGCATGCCGAGGGGTCCGAAGACGCGCTCGGCGAAGAAGGCGTCGAGTGGCTGACCGGACACGATCTCGATGACCCGGCCCAGGACGTTGGAGGCCACCGAGTAGTTCCACTGGGTGCCCGGCTCGAACTGGAGCGGCAGGCTCGCGTACACGGCGACCGTCCTGGCCAGGTCCGAGCCCGGCAGCACCGACGACTCCAGGCCCGCCTCGCGGTAGAGGGCGTCCACCGGGTGGCAGTGGTAGAAGGCGAAGGTCAGGCCCGCGGTGTGGGTCATCAGATGCCGGACCCGTATCGGACCGTGGGCCGGACGGGTCGTGAGCGTGTCGCCCGATCCGTCCACGTACACGCGCGGCTCCGCGAACTCCGGCAGATAGTCGGCGACCGGATCGTCCAGCGACAGCCGCCCCTCCTCGACCAGCAGGAGCGCGGCCACCGCGGTGACCGGCTTGGTCATCGAGTAGATGCGCCACAGGGTGTCGGGCTCGACCGGCAGTCCGGCCGCGAGGTCGCGGTGGCCGTGCGTCGTGAGGTGGGCGACACGTCCGCCGCGGGCCACGGACACCAGGAAACCGGGCATCCGGCCCTCGTCGACGTAGTGGGCGAAATGCTGGTCGAGGCGGTCCAGCGCCTTCACATCCAGCCCCACCTCACCGGGGTCGACCTCTTGCCGCAGCTGTGCCATCGCTCTCCTCCGTCGCGTCCGTCGAGGTGCGGGCGGGTACACCCGGCCCGGACCACCTCGGACATCATCGTCGCTCAGGAAACCGCAACGCTCCGCGGGGCGGCCGAAATCGGGGGTGGGCGCGAGGCCCGCGCACCCCGGCCGTCCCTGAAACCGGCCGGAGTGCGCGGTGGTCTGCGGGCGGGTCGGCGCAGCGCTGCTCTGTTCTGCTCGCTTGGGCCGATGCTGTTGCCGACGACGCCATCTGTCAACGGGGCGTGAAGTGGGGAGGGTCCTACGCCCCGGGGAGCAGGACGGATGGCCGATGCGCCGGCGATCACCACCTCCCTACGCTGACCGAACCGGTCACCACCCCGAGGGAAGAGGTCACCATGCCCGTCAACGGCCACAGCCACATCCGTATCGCCCGCCCCTCCCGCGACCTGGCCGCCGCCGAGCGGTTCTGGGTCGAGGGGCTCGGACTGGGTGTCCTCTGGCGTGCCGAAGGCGGGGCCGAACCCGGCGAACACGACCTCCTGATGCTCGGTCGGCCCGACGCCGGCTGGCATCTGGAACTCGTCCACGAACGGGGCCGCCCCGTCGAACCCCGCCCCACCGAGGAGGACCTCCTGGTGATCTACGTCGACGGCCCGGTACCGGAGGACCTGGTCGCCCGTCTGGAGGCCCACGGCGGCAAGCGGGTGCTGTCGCCGAACCCGTACTGGAACGAGTGGGGCGTCACGGTGGAGGACCCGGACGGATACCGGCTCGTGCTGTGCAGGCGGGGCTGGTCCAACGCCCGGTGACGGACGGACCTCTCACCGGCCGGTCACGGGGCTCGGCGGAGCGCATGGCGTCCCGGCCCTGGTCGGGCACGTCGGTAACGGAGTCGGATGGGCACTCTCGTACTGCTGGTGCCAGGCGTCGACTGTGATGATCAGCGCGATGGCGGCCAGGCACAGCTGAACCGCTCCCGCGTACGGATGGGCCGAGCACAGGAAGATCACTGCGATCACGAGCACGCCCAGGGTGAACGCGCCGAACCAGAGCACCGGAACCCAGTCCGGCGTGACCGGCCCGGTTCGTCCGCCGACGCGACCCCATCCCCGGATGAGCGACATCAGCCCCAGCAGCAGGGCGGTTCCTACCTCGATGAGCAACACGATCACACTGATGCAGCCGCCCGCGAACCCGTCGCCTCGCGCGTCCGGAGACGTCCCGGACCGGCGGTCGGTCCCGGACAGGCGCTGTGCACGCGAACGCGGTGCGAAGGGCATGGCCCCACCCTCGTGCGTCACGCCGCACACCGCGTCGCGGTTCACCGGGCCTTGACCGGTTCGTTCCCTGAGCGCAGCACTCGCGAAGCCGTCCCGGACGCCGTGGTGCGGCACCGCCGGGGACTCGACGCGGGCCGGACTTAATTCGGTTGCCGCTCTCCGTGTCCGCCCTTCACCATGGGCGGGTCACCGGGAGCTGCCCGGTGCTCCACGAGAGGAGGCACGACCGTGACCACGACTGTCCTCGGCCTGCCCGCAGACCACACCTCTCTGATCTCATGGAGCACCCCCAGCGATGTCTCACGACCATCTCTCGCAGCACCCCCGGCACCCGGCATTTCCTGACGACGTCACCACCGACCCCCATCGCCGCCTCCCGTCGGACGATCTGAGCGACGTCGACGAACGGTTCGTCTTCGACTTCCGGGCCTACGACGACCTCGAGGACGGCCAGCGCTGGTCGACCTGGCTCAGCGTCGAACCCCTCAGCCGAGGCCCCGAGCCGCTTCCCGACTGGGTGGTGACCTCCCAGGGCGCGATCGACACCGAGCTCGGCGTCCTCAAGACCGGCAAGGAGGCCGACGTCCACCTCGTCGAGCGCGCCGACCCGCTCGACCCCGACGCCGGCGTGGTCATGGCGGCCAAGCGGTACCGCTCTCCCGAACACCGGTCCTTCCACCGCGCCGCGTCCTACACCGAGGGCCGCTCGATGAAGCGCTCACGTGACGAACGGGCCGTCAAGCGGAAGAGCACCTTCGGACGGCAGGTCGCGGCCGGAGAGTGGGCCGTGTCCGAGTGGGGCGCGCTCGTGCGTCTGTGGAACCTCGGGCTGCCGGTTCCCTACCCGGTGCAGATCGACGGCACCGAGATCCTGATGGAGTGGATCACCGTCGTCGGCGAGGACGGCACGGTCGAAACCGCGCCCCGGCTCGCCCAGGTTCGCCCCTCACCCGAGTTGCTGGCGTCCTACTTCGAGCAGCTGACCGACGCGCTCGCGACCATGGTGCAGAGCGGCATCGTGCACGGCGACCTCTCGGCGTACAACATCCTGGCGGCTGGCGAACGGCTGGTCGTCATCGATCTGCCACAGATCGTCGACCTGGTCGGCAACCTCAACGGGATGGCCTTCCTCCAGCGCGACTGCGCCAACATCTGCGGCTGGTTCCGCTCGCGGGGCCTCGACGTCGACGAGCACGCGCTGTTCGCGGAACTGATGGCGCACGCCTTCTGAACCGGGCGCAGCCACACAGCCGCTGCGAACCCCCGGCGCCCACAGGGCATCCGGGGGTTCGCGGCAGGGGACATCGCAGCGGCGTATCAGGCGGTTACCGTCTCCCGCCGGGACGCCTCCCGGGAGGCGCGAGTGCCTAGGTCCTCCGTGGGGACCTTGTGGGTCTCGCGGGCCGTGAGGGCGGCGATCACCGGCGGGACGCACAGGGCCGCGGTGAACAGGGCCACCGACGACCAGTCGGTGCCGTCGGGCCCCGCGATCTGCGCCGCGAAGGTGACCGCGAAACCGGCCACGGCGAAGCCGATCTGCGTGCCGATCGCCATACCGGACAGCCGCACCCGGGTGGAGAACATCTCGCCGTAGAAGGACGGCCACACGCCGTTCGCTGCGCTGTACACGACGCCGAAGGTGACGATGCCGAGCAGCAGGATCAGCGGGTAGTTGCCCGTGGAGATCGCCCAGAGGTACAGGAACATCATGATCGCGCTGCCCACCGCGCCGACCAGGAAGACCGGCCGTCGGCCGATGCGGTCCGACAGGGTGGCCCACAGCGGGATCGCGGCGAGCGCGACGAGGTTGGCCAGCGCGCCCACCCACAGCATCGAGGACCGGCTCATCCCGACCGCGTCGCTCGTCGCGTACGCCAGCGCCCACACCGTGAAGATCGTGGAGACCGAGGCGATGACCGCGCCCCCGACGACCCGCAGCACGTCTGCCCAGTGCTCCCGCAGCAGCACCAGGAGCGGCAGCTTCACGACCCCCTCGGAGGCGGTCTGCTGCTCGAACGCCGGTGTCTCGTCCAGCTTGCGCCGGATCACGAAGCCGACCACGGCGACCGCGACACTCATCCAGAACGGCACCCGCCAGCCCCAGGACAGCAGTTGGTCCTCGGGCAGCGCGGCGACCGGGAGGAAGACCAGCGTGGCGAGCAACTGCCCGCCCTGGGTGCCGCTGAGCGTGAAACTCGTGAAGAACCCGCGTCGGTGCGACGGCGCGTGCTCCAGGCTCATGGAGTTGGCGCTGGCCTGCTCCCCGGCCGCCGAGATGCCCTGGAGCACCCGGCACAGCACCAGCAGGACCGGGGCGAGGGAGCCGACCTGGCCGCGGGTCGGCAGACACCCGATGAGGAACGTCGACAGGCCCATCAGGATCAGCGTGAAGACCATGATCTTCTTACGGCCGACCCGGTCGCCGAAGTGCCCCATGAAGAGCGCGCCCACCGGCCGGGCCGCGTAGGCGACACCGAAGGTGGCCAGCGACAGCAGGGTCGCGTTCGCCGGGTCGGACTCGTCGAAGAAGACCTTCGGGAAGATCAGGGCTGCGGCGCTGCCGTAGATGAAGAAGTCGTAGTACTCCAGGGCGCTGCCGATCCAGGCGGCGGTGGCCGCCTTTTTCGGTTGCCCGACGGCTTCGGCGGGGACGGACACGGCGGTGCTCCATTCGGGGGACTCCGGGGAGCTACCCAGTTAATTAACCCACTGGGTAGTTAGTAGCGGTTGTCCACGGATGCTGCGCCCACGACTCCCGGGTGTCAAGGGGTCCGGCCGTACGGCCTCAGTCGCCGGACCGTTCCGCCGTCAGGTACGCGATCACCATGTCGCCGAGCATGGTCCGGTAGTGCTCCCGCTGCCCGGCGGCGACCAGATCACGCCCGAACAGCACGCCGAAGGTGTGCCGGTTGGCCACCCGGAAGAAGCAGAACGAGCTGATCATCGCGTGCAGGTCGACCGCGTCCACGTCAGCCGTGAACAGGCCCGACTCCTGCCCCGAGGCCAGGATGCGGCGGATCACGTCGAGCGCCGGGGAGCCGATCCTGCCGAGCTTCGCGGAGCCGGCGATGTGCTGGGCCCCGTGGATGTTCTCGATGCTGACCAGGCGGATGAAGTCCGGGTGCTGCTCGTGGTGGTCGAAGGTCAGCTCCGCCAGCCGCCGGATCGCCGCGACCGGGTCCAGGTGCTCGACGTCCAGTTCCTGCTCGGCCTCACGGATCACGGTGTAGGCACGCTCCAGAACGGCTGTGAAGAGCTGTTCCTTGCCGCCGAAGTAGTAGTAGATCATCCGCTTGGTGGTGCGGGTGCGGGCGGCGATCTCGTCGACGCGGGCCCCGTCGTAGCCGGACCGCGCGAACTCCTGTGTCGCCACGTCGAGGATCTCGGCCTGGGTGCGGGCGGCGTCGCGGATCCGCCCGCCTTGTCGTGCCGGTTCGTCGACGCTGGTCATCGGGTTCCCTCGGGTCCTTCGGAGTGCGGCCGGTGCCGCAGATTCTAGAAGGCGGGCGGGCTGCCGTGGTCGGGGCCTTCCCCGCGAGGCGTCCGGCTGATATAGCTAACGTACTAGTTCGTACATTAGCGATCGGCTCAGGAGGTCCGCGTGGCCAAGGACTCGTATCTCGTCGGACTGATCGGCGCCGGCATCGGGCCCTCGCTGAGCCCGGCGCTGCACGAGCGGGAGGCCGACCGGCAGGGCCTGCGCTATGTGTACCGGCTCATCGACATCGACGCGCTCGGGGTGCGCCCCGAGGCGGTCGGGGAGCTCGTGCGGGCCGCCCGGGACCTGGGTTTCGACGGGCTGAACATCACCCACCCGTGCAAGCAGCTGGTCATCGGGCACCTGGACGCGCTCGCCCCGCAGGCCGAGGCGCTCGGCGCGGTCAACACCGTCGTCTTCGAGGACGGCCGCGCGACCGGCCACAACACCGACGTCACCGGCTTCGCCGCGTCCTTCGCGCGCGGGCTGCCCGACGTGCCCCTGGAGCGGGTCGTGCAGCTGGGCGCGGGCGGCGCGGGCGCGGCCGTCGCGCACGCCACGCTCACCCTGGGCGCCGGACGGGTCACCGTCGTCGACGCGCTCGCCGACCGTGCCGCGGATCTCGCCGCCGCGCTGAACCGCACCTTCGGCGCGGGACGCGCGAGCGCGGCCACCCCGGACCGGCTGTCCCGGCTGCTCACCGACGCCGACGGCATCGTGCACGCCACCCCCACCGGCATGGCCGCCCACCCCGGCCTGCCCTTCCCGGCCGGCCTGCTGCACCCCGGACTGTGGGTCGCCGAGGTCGTCTACCGCCCGCTGGAGACCGAACTGCTGCGCACGGCCCGCGCGATGGGGTGCGCCACTCTGGACGGCGGCGGGATGGCCGTCTTCCAGGCCGCGGACGCGTTCCGGCTGTTCACGGGGCGCGAGCCGGACGCGGCGCGGATGCTGGCGGACATCGCGGACCTGGCCGGTCCGGTCGGAGCTCCCAAGTAACCCCGGATCACTGCCGGTTGACGGTCCGGGTGACACCGGCGAAGACCGTCGTCGCGAGGATCCAGCCCGCGATGACCAGGGCGTACGACAGTGACTGGTACCAGCCCTGCGGGGCGAAGGCGCTCTCCTGGCCGAAGGAGATCACCGGCAGCAGCAGGTCGAGGGTGTAGAACAGCGCGTTGAAGTGCGGCGCCTCGTCCGCCTTGAGCGGGGGCGGGTGGTGCAGGCCGTAGGCGACGGTGCCGACGGCGAGCAGGGAGACCAGCCACACGCCGGCCCGCAGCGGGTGGAAGCCGTAGCCGACGGTGGCGTCCTGGACGTGGCCCCACAGACGGCCGTACCAGGGCAGCGTGGTCCGGTGCCGGCGCTGTCGGGCCAGCTGGACCAGCCGGGCGGCGCGGTCGTCGCCGATGCGGCGGTAGGCGGCGGTCAACTGCTCGTAGGCGTGCGGGACATAGCCCTCGCGGTCCCGTTCCAGCATCGGCAGCCTGCGCTCGGCGGGCTCCTGCGGGGTGAGCGAGGTGTAGACGAGTTTGTTGAACTGCACCTCCTCCGGCACCACTTCGGGCTCCAGGAACAGGTCGTCGATCTGGGCGCGGCGCAGACTGAGGGTGCCCTGCATGGGTGGCCCCTTGCGCAGCCAGAGCTCACCGATGGTGGAGCTGTTCGCCCGGAGCGCCGCGTCGCCCGGATTGCACAGATGCGCGTACGAGAAGTCGAGCCGGCCCGCGATCCGGGCGCCCCGCATACCGATCCAGCCGAAGGTGTGCACCCGGCGCAGATGGAAGTCGCCCTCCACGACGAGCGTCTGCGCGTCGAGGACGATGTCGCCCGGGTGGCTGAGCCGGGCGTCGTTGAGGTTGGCGGACCCGGCGATCGTGGCCCCGTTGAGGCGCATCTCCCCGTGCACGCGCAGCCCCGGTGCCCACAGGTCGTCGCCCATGGTCACGTGGTTGAGCTGGAGGGCGGGCTCGTCGGCGCCGACCGCGGTGATCTCGGCGCGGTCCATGAACAGTGCCCCGGCGATCTGCGCCCCGCCGAGCCGCACCGGCCCGAGCACCTGGCAGTCCGTCAGCCGCAGAACGGCCTCCACCCGTATCGTGGCGGCGGTGAGGCCGGGCAGCACGGAGTCGCTGAGGTTCAACTGGCGCAGCCGGCTGCCGTACAGCAGCGGTACGTCGTCGAAGAAGCAGTGGCTGAGGCGTACGGCGTGGTCGACCGTCCCGTACTGGAGCCCGAGCACACCGGTGATCCGGGCTCCCGCCAGCTTGAGGGCGGGTATCTCGCCCTCCTCCTGCGGCCCGTTGAGCATCAGTGCCCGCAACACCCTTGCCCGCACGGTCCGTTCCGGGCCCCAGTCGGCGCCCTGCGCCACGTCCTCGTCCTCGGCCGCACGGAAGTCCACGGCCTCGCCCCGGGGGTAGGCGCGCCACACCCGCAGTTCGGCCGGCGTCATATTGTCGATCTCCATCAGCGGCGACTCTGACGCCACCGTGGGCGACTGTCAACAAGGCATCGCGTCGGCCCGGGCCACCGCGTCGACTCCCTCGCCCCACCGCAGGTGTCGAGCGAGGTCGAGGACACGGTGACCCGGGCCGTCCGTCACGTCAGGGACGGGTGTTCCACTCCGCGATCACCGGACGGTCGTGTTCCGTCGACAGCCGGCTCACGGTGCCGGTCGCCAGCTGGAACAGGCGGCCCAGTGCCGGGTCGAGACCCAGACGGCGGGCCGTCAGGACACGCAGGAAGTGGCCGTGGGCCACGAGGACGACATCGCCGTCGGTCAGGGCGGTGTCCACCCGGGCCAGGACCCGGTCGGCACGCCGTCCCACCTCCTCGGAGGACTCCCCGGGGTGTCCTTCGGGGCCGGGTGGGACCCCGTCGGTCCACAGGAACCAGTCGGGCCGGGTGCGGTGGATGTCGACGGTGGTGACGCCCTCGTAGGCGCCGTAGTCCCACTCGTGGAGGTCGGGGTCGATCGAGGTTCCGTTGATGCCCGCCAGTTCGGCGGTCCGTACGGCGCGGCCCAGCGAACTGGTCAGCGCGAGCGAGAAGGTCCGGCCCGAGAGGAGCGGAGCGAGGGACTTGGCCTGTTCCTCACCGCGCTGGGTGAGGGGCAGGTCGGTCCAGCTGGTGTGCTGTCCCGACGCGCTCCACTCCGTCTCACCGTGGCGGACCAGCAGAAGGTCCCCCACGGCGGACTACTTCTTCGGCTCGACGGCGTGGCCGCCGAACTGGTTGCGCAGCGCCGCGATCATCTTCATCTGCGGGGAGTCGTCCTGGCGGGACGCGAACCGGGCGAACAGCGACGCCGTGATCGTGGGCAGCGGCACCGCGTTGTCGATGGCGGCCTCCACGGTCCAGCGGCCCTCGCCGGAGTCCTGCGCGTACCCCTTCAGCTTGTCCAGGTGCTCGTCCTCGTCGAGGGCGTTGACCGCGAGGTCCAGCAGCCAGGAGCGGATGACGGTCCCGTCCTGCCAGGAGCGGAACACCTCCCGGACGCTGTCCACCGACTCGACCTTCTCCAGGAGCTCCCAGCCCTCGGCGTAGGCCTGCATCATGGCGTACTCGATGCCGTTGTGGACCATCTTGGAGAAGTGCCCGGCGCCGACCTTGCCCGCGTGGACGTAGCCGTACGGCCCCTCGGGCTTGAGCGCCTCGAAGATCGGCTGGAGCCGCTCGACGTGCTCGGTGTCGCCGCCGACCATGAGGGCGTAGCCGTTCTGCAGGCCCCACACGCCGCCGGAGACACCCGCGTCGACGAAGCCGATGCCCTTGGCGCCGAGCTCCTCGGCGTGCTTCTCGTCGTCGCTCCAGCGGGAGTTGCCGCCGTCGACGACGGTGTCACCGGGGGAGAGGAGCTCGCCCAGCTCGTCCACGACGGACTGGGTCGCGGCCCCGGCCGGGACCATCACCCAGACGACCCGCGGCGCTTCGAGCTTGTCGACCAGTTCGGACAGGCTCGCCACGTCGGAGACTTCGGGGTTGCGGTCGTAGCCGGTGACGGTGTGGCCGGCGCGGCGGATCCGCTCGCGCATGTTGCCGCCCATCTTGCCCAGGCCGATGAGTCCCAACTGCATGTCAGTGCACTTCCTTCAGTTCACGGTAGGCGGCCACCAGGGCGGTGGTGGAGGAGTCGAGGCCCGGGACGTCGGCGCCCTCGGTGAGGGCGGGCTCGACGCGCTTGGCGAGGACCTTGCCGAGCTCGACGCCCCACTGGTCGAAGGAGTCGATGTTCCAGACCGCGCCCTGTACGAACACCTTGTGCTCGTAGAGGGCGATCAGCTGGCCCAGGACCGAGGGGGTCAGTGCGCGGGCCAGGATGGTGGTCGTGGGGTGGTTGCCCTGGAAGGTGCGGTGTGCGACCTGTGCCTCGGCCACGCCCTCGGCGCGCACCTCCTCGGCGGTCTTGCCGAAGGCCAGCGCCTGCCCCTGTGCGAACAGGTTGGCCATCAACAGGTCGTGCTGCGCCTTGAGTTCGTCGCTGAGCTCGTCGACGGGCCGCGCGAAGCCGATCAGGTCGGCCGGGATGAGCTTGGTGCCCTGGTGGATCAACTGGTAGTAGGCGTGCTGCCCGTTGGTGCCGGGCGTGCCCCACACCACAGGGCCGGTCTGCCACTGGACGGGGTTGCCGTCGCGGTCCACCGACTTGCCGTTGGACTCCATGTCCAGCTGCTGGAGGTAGGCGGTGAACTTCGACAGGTAGTGGGAGTACGGCAGCACCGCGTGCGACTGGGCGTCGTGGAAGTTGCCGTACCAGATGCCCAACAGGCCCAGCAGGAGCGGGGCGTTGGCCTCGGCGGGCGCGTTCTGGAAGTGCTCGTCGACGATCCGGAAGCCGTCGAGCATCTCGCGGAAGTGGTCCGGGCCGATGGCGAGCATCAACGAGAGGCCGATCGCCGAGTCGAAGGAGTAGCGGCCGCCCACCCAGTCCCAGAACTCGAACATGTTGTCCGGGTCGATGCCGAAGTCCGTGACCTTCTCGGCGTTCGTCGACAGGGCGACGAAGTGCTTCGCGACGGCCTTGTCGTCGCCCAGCCCGTTCGGGCCCTGAAGCAGCCAGGTGCGGGCCGAGGTGGCGTTGGTGATCGTCTCGATCGTGGTGAAGGTCTTGGACGCGACGATGAACAGGGTCTCCGCCGGGTCCAGGTCGCGGACCGCCTCGTGCAGGTCGGCGCCGTCCACGTTGGACACGAAGCGGAAGGTCAACTCCCGTGCCGTGTAGGCCCGCAGGGCCTCGTACGCCATCGCGGGACCGAGGTCGGAGCCGCCGATGCCGATGTTGACGACGTTCTTGATGCGCTTGCCGGTGTGGCCGGTCCACTCGCCGGAGCGGACCCGGTTCGCGAAGTCGCTCATCCTGTCGAGCACGGCGTGCACGCCCGGCACGACGTTCTCGCCGTCGACCTCGACGACCGCGTTCGCGGGGGCGCGCAGCGCGGTGTGCAGGACCGCCCGGTCCTCGGTGATGTTGATCCGGTCACCGCGGAACATGGCGTCACGCAACCCGAACACGTCGGTGGCGGCGGCGAGTTCCTGGAGCAGGCCCAGGGTCTCGTCGGTGACGAGGTGCTTGGAGTAGTCGATGCGCAGATCGCCGACGCGCACCACGTACCGTTCCGCGCGCCCCGGGTCCGCCGCGAACAGCTCACGCAGATGCGTCTGCGACTCGGCGCGGTGGTCCTCCAGCGCGGTCCACTCGGGCCGGCGCGTCACAAGGGGGGAGTCAGACATGAGCAGGGGTCTCCTTGGTGCCCACAGGGGGCGTCTGATGGATCTTGCCGGCGTCGCGGGCCCTGGCACGCCCTCCCCCAGAGGGGGTGCCCCCAGCGGCGTTGTCGTCGGTCGCCGACGCTCCGCGTCGACTCCCTCCTCCGCCTTGCAGCTGCACGCACCAGACCCCGCTCGGCTTGGTCGAGAGGTACTGCGACTCAGAGCCGGCCTGATCCATCAGACCCCCCCTCGCCCCGCAGGGCCACGGCGTACATCTCGTCGGCGTCGAGGCGGCGGAGCTCCTCGGCGATCAGTTCGGAGGTGGTGCGGACCTTCAGGGCGAGGGTGCGGGAGGGCTGGCCCGGCAGGGACAGCGTGGCCAGCGGGCCCTCGGGGCGGTCGATGACGACCTCGCCGCCCGCTGTGCCGAGGCGGACGGCCGTGACGACCGGCCCCGCCGTGACGACCCGGTCGATCTTCACCTTCAGCCGCGCCTCCAGCCAGCGCGCGAGCAGTTCGGCGGCCGGGTTGTCGGCCTCCGCCTCCACGGCTCCGGAGATGATCTGCGCGCGGGCCTGGTCCAGGGCCGCCGCCAGCATCGAGCGCCACGGGGTCAGCCGGGTCCAGGCGAGGTCGGTGTCGCCCGGGGCGTAGGAGTGCACCCGGGTCCGCAGGACGTCGAGGGGGTTCTCCACGGCGTACAGGTCGGTGATCCGGCGCTGGGCCAGCGCGCCCAGCGGGTCCTTCGCGGGGTTCTCCGGCGCTTCCACCGGCCACCACACCACGACCGGCGCGTCCGGCAGCAGCAGCGGCAGCACGACCGAGTCGGCGTGGTCGGACACCTCGCCGTAGGTCCGCAGGATCACCGTCTCGCCGGTGCCGGCGTCGGCGCCCACCCGGACCTCGGCGTCCAGCTTGGACGCCATGCGGTCGCGGGCGGTCCTGGCGTGCCGCTTGATGACGACCAGGGTGCGCGAGGGGTGCTCGTGCGAGGCCTCCTCGGCCGCCTTGATCGCGTCGTAGGCGTTCTCCTCGTCCGTGACGATCACCATCGTCAGGACCATGCCCACGGCGGGCGTCCCGATGGCGCGGCGGCCCTGCACCAGCGCCTTGTTGATCTTGCTTGCCGTGGTGTCGGTCAGGTCGATCTTCATGGCCTGCGCCAGCTCCGTCCGTCTCGTGCGAGCATCTCGTCGGCTTCCTCGGGTCCCCAGGTGCCCGACGCGTACTGCGCCGGCCGGCCGTGGTTCGCCCAGTGTTCCTCGATCGGGTCGAGGATCTTCCAGGACTCTTCCACTTCCTGGTGGCGGGGGAACAGGTTGGCGTCCCCGAGGAGGACATCCAGGATGAGGCGCTCGTACGCCTCGGGCGAGGACTCCGTGAAGGACTCGCCGTAGGCGAAGTCCATCGTCACGTCCCGGATCTCCATCGAGGTGCCGGGCACCTTCGACCCGAACCGGACCGTCATGCCCTCGTCCGGCTGCACCCGGATGACGATCGCGTTCTTGCCGAGCTCCTCCGTCGCCGTGTGGTCGAAGGGGGAGTGCGGGGCCGTCTGGAAGACGACCGCGATCTCGGTGACCCGGCGGCCAAGACGCTTGCCGGTGCGCAGGTAGAACGGCACACCCGCCCAGCGACGGTTGTCGACGTTCAGCTTGACGGCCGCGTACGTGTCCGTCGTGGAGGCCGCGTCGATGCCGTCCTCCTCCAGGTAGCCCGGCACCTTCTCGCCACCCTGCCAGGCGCCCGCGTACTGTCCGCGCACGGCATGCGCGCCGATGTCCTCGGGAAGCTTCACGGCCCGCAGGACCTTCAGCTTCTCGGTGAGCAGCGACTCGGCGTCGAAGGCGGCCGGCTCCTCCATGGCGGTCAGCGCCATCAGCTGGAGCAGGTGGTTCTGGATGACGTCACGGGCGGCGCCGATGCCGTCGTAGTAGCCGGCCCGGCCGCCGATGCCGATGTCCTCGGCCATGGTGATCTGCACGTGGTCGACGAAGGACCGGTTCCAGATCGGCTCGTACATCTGGTTGGCGAAGCGCAGCGCCAGGATGTTCTGGACGGTCTCCTTGCCCAGGTAGTGGTCGATGCGGAACACCTGGTCCGGCTCGAACACGTCGTGCACCAGGGCGTTGAGCTCGCGGGCGCTCTTCAGGTCCCGCCCGAACGGCTTCTCGATGACCGCCCGCCGCCAGGAGCCCTCGGGCGCGCTCGCCAGCCCGTGCTTCTTGAGCTGCCGGACGACCTTGGGGAAGAACTTCGGCGGTACGGAGAGGTAGAAGGCGTAGTTGCCGCTGGTGCCGCGGGCCTTGTCCAGCTCGTCGACGGTGCTGCGCAGCTGCTTGAACGCGGTGTCGTCGTCGAAGTCGCCGGGGATGAACCGCATGCCCTCGGCGAGCTGCTGCCAGACCTCCTCGCGGAACTCGGTCCGGGCGTGCTCGCGCACCGAGTCGTGCACGATCTGCGCGAAGTCCTCGTCCTCCCAGTCCCGGCGGGCGAACCCGACGAGCGAGAAGCCCGGCGGCAGCATGCCGCGGTTGGCGAGGTCGTAGACGGCCGGCATCAGCTTCTTGCGGGACAGGTCGCCCGTGACGCCGAAGATGACCAGCCCGGACGGACCGGCGATACGGGGCAGCCTGCGGTCGCGGGGATCGCGCAGCGGGTTGTCCCAGTCGTCGGCGGAAAGCGCGTCAATGGCGGGAAGCTCGGTCATTCCCCGTCGACCCCCTTGCTGTTCAGAGACTTGGTGACGGCGTCCAGCAGGTCCTGCCAGGCCGCCTCGAACTTGGCCACGCCCTCGTCCTCCAGCTGCTGCACGACCTCGTCGTAGGAGATCCCCAGCGCCTCCACGGCCCCGAGGTCGGCGCGGGCCTGCGAGTAGCCGCCGGTCACCGTGTCGCCGGTGATGCCGCCGTGGTCGGCGGTCGCGTTCAGGGTGGCCTCCGGCATGGTGTTGACGGTGCCGGGTGCGACCAGGTCGTCGACGTAGAGGGTGTCCTTGTACGCCGGGTCCTTCACGCCGGTCGAGGCCCACAGCGGACGCTGCTTGTTGGCGCGGGCGCCGCCGAGGGCGGTCCAGCGCTGACCGGTGAACACCTCGTCGTAGGCCTCGTACGCGAGGCGCGCGTTGGCGAGGGCGGCCTTCCCCTTGAGCGCGAGAGCCTCGTCCGTGCCCAGCACCGTCAGCCGCTTGTCGATCTCGGCGTCGACGCGGGAGACGAAGAAGGAGGCCACGGAGTGGATCGTGGAGAGGTCCAGGCCCTTCGCGGCGGCCTTCTCCAGACCGGCGAGGTAGGCGTCCATGACCTCGCGGTAGCGCTCCAGGGAGAAGATCAGCGTGACGTTGACGCTGATCCCGAGGCCGACGACCTCGGTGATCGCCGGGAGGCCGGCCCTGGTCGCCGGGATCTTGATCATGACGTTCGGGCGGTCCACCAGCCACGCCAGCTGCTTGGCCTCGGCGATCGTCGCCGGTGTGTCGTGGGCCAGCCGCGGGTCGACCTCGATGGAGACCCGGCCGTCCCGGCCGCCGGTGGCGTCGTGGACGGGCCGCAGGACGTCGGCCGCGGCGCGTACGTCGGCGGTCGTCATCATCCGTACGGCCTCGTCGACCGTGACGCCCCGCACGGCGAGGTCGGTGAGCTGCTCGTCGTAGCCCTCACCGGAGCCGATGGCCGCCTGGAAGATGGACGGGTTGGTGGTGACGCCCACCACGTGCTTGGTGGCGACGAGTTCGGCCAGGTTCCCGGACTCGATCCGCTTGCGCGACAGGTCGTCCAGCCAGATGGAGACGCCCTCGTCGGACAGGCGCTTGAGTGCTCCCGCGGTCGCGGTCGCTTCGGTCACAGTGATCATCTTCTTTCTGGCGGTCGGATCAACCACGCGCGGCGGCCAGTGATTCCCTGGCTGCCGCGGCGACGTTCTCGGCGGTGAAGCCGTACTCGGCGAACAGGACCTTCGCGTCGGCGGAGGCGCCGAAGTGTTCGAGGGACACGATGCGTCCCGCGTCCCCTGTGAACCGGTACCACGTCAGGCCGATGCCGGCCTCGATCGCGACGCGGGCTCGCACGGACGGCGGAAGGACGCTCTCCCGGTACTCGCGCGGCTGCTCCTCGAACCACTCCACGGACGGCATCGACACCACCCGGGTGCCGACCCCCTCGGCCTCCAGCCGCTCGCGCGCGGCGACGGCCAGCTGGACCTCGGAGCCGGTGGCGATCAGCACGACGTCAGGGCTCCCGGTCGAGGCGTCCCGCAGGACGTAACCGCCCTTGGCGGCATCCGGGTTCGGGGCGTAGGTGGGTACGCCCTGGCGGGTCAGCGCGAGGCCGTGCGGGGCCGGGTTGGAAGCGTGCCGCCTGAGGATCTCGGCCCAGGCGATGGCCGTCTCGTTGGCGTCCGCCGGGCGGACGACGTTCAGGCCGGGGATGGCGCGCAGGGACGCGAGGTGCTCGACCGGCTGGTGGGTGGGGCCGTCCTCGCCGAGACCGATGGAGTCGTGCGTCCAGACGTAGGTGACGGGCAGCTGCATCAGCGCGGACAGGCGCACGGCGTTGCGCATGTAGTCGGAGAACACCAGGAAGGTGCCGCCGTAGACGCGTGTGTTGCCGTGCAGCGCGATGCCGTTCATCTCCGCGGCCATGGAGTGCTCGCGGATCCCGAAGTGGACGGTTCGGCCGTACGGGTCGGCCTCCGGCAGCGGGTTGCCCTTGGGCAGGAACGACGACGTCTTGTCGATCGTCGTGTTGTTGGACCCGGCGAGGTCGGCGGAGCCGCCCCACAGCTCGGGGAGTACCGGGCCCAGCGCCTGGAGCACCTTGCCGGACGCGGCGCGGGTGGCGACGGAGCCGCCCTCCTCGAACACCGGGACCGAGGACTCCCAGCCCTCGGGCAGCTGGCCCGCGACGACCCGGTCGAAGAGCTGTGCGCGCTCGGGCTGCTCCCCGCGCCAGCCGGAGATCTGCTTGTCCCAGGCCGCGTGCGCCTCGGCACCGCGGTCCAGGGCCCCGCGGGTGTGGGCCAGGACCTCGTCGGCGACCTCGAAGGTGCGCTCGGGGTCGAAGCCGAGGACCCGCTTGGTCGCGGCCACCTCGTCGGCACCGAGCGCGGAGCCGTGCGCGGCCTCGGTGTTCTGGGCGTTCGGGGCGGGCCAGGCGATGATCGTGCGCATCGCGATGATCGAGGGGCGCCCGGTCTCGGCCCGCGCGGACGTCAGGGCCGCGTGCAGGGCGTGTACGTCGATGTCGCCGTCGGCGCCGGGCTCGATGCGCTGGGTGTGCCAGCCGTAGGCCTCGTAGCGCTTCAGCACGTCCTCGGAGAACGCGGTCGCGGTGTCGCCCTCGATGGAGATGTGGTTGTCGTCGTAGACGAAGACCAGGTTGCCGAGCCGCTGGTGGCCCGCGAGGGAGGAGGCCTCGGCGGAGATGCCCTCCTGCAGGTCGCCGTCGGAGACGATCGCCCAGATGGTGTGGTCGAAGGGCGACTCGCCCTCGGGGGCGTCGGGGTCGAAGAGGCCGCGCTCGTAGCGGGCCGCCATCGCCATGCCGACCGCGTTGGCGACGCCCTGCCCGAGCGGCCCGGTGGTGGTCTCGACACCTGCCGTGTGCCCGTACTCGGGGTGGCCGGGCGTCTTGGAACCGTGGGTCCTGAAGGCCTTCAGGTCGTCGAGCTCCAGCTCGTACCCGGCCAGGAACAGCTGGGTGTAGAGCGTCAGCGAGGTGTGGCCGGGGGAGAGGACGAAGCGGTCACGCCCGGTCCACTCGGGATCCGCCGGGTCATGACGCATCACCTTCTGAAAGATCGTGTACGCCGCGGGGGCCAGGGCCATCGCGGTGCCCGGGTGCCCGTTCCCGACCTGCTGCACGGCATCGGCCGCCAGCAGGCGGGCGGTGTCGACGGCACGCCGGTCGAGTTCGGTCCATTCGAAGCGGTCCGGTGTCTGCGTGCTCATCTTCAAGAAGTCCTCGATCGGAGCGAAGTAGCTGGTCTGACGCCTTCAAACTTAAAAGTCTGACTTTTACGGGGGAAGGTCGCGGTGTGCCAGCCTGTGGTGAAAGTGGGACACGGAACGCTCCAGGCAGGCGGCACGAGAAGGACATGGTGGACAGAACCATCCAAGACTCCATCCAAGGCGGAGCCGATGACGGCGGAGTGGACGGGATCAGAACGTTCCCCTTCCCCATCGAGCTGAGTGTGGGTGGCGTCGGTATGCAGGTCGGCCCGATGGGCACCGAGCGCACCTGGCATGCGGATGCCCCGCTGGAGCGCGTGCACCGCATCGACTTCCATGTCGTGATGCTCGTCGACGGCGGCCCGGTCCGCCACATGATCGACTTCGCCGAGTACGAGGCTGCGGCGGGCGACCTGTTGTGGATCCGCCCGGGCCAGGTCCACCGCTTCTCGCCGACGAGCGAGTACCGCGGAACCGCCCTGACCATGCAGCCCGGGTTCCTGCCGCGCGCCACGGTCGAGGCGACGGGGCTGTACCGCTACGACCTCCCGCCGCTGCTGCGCCCCTCCGAGGCCCAGTTGGCGGGCCTGACGGCGGCGCTGTCCCAGCTCCAGCGGGAGTACGAGGACACGGCGACCCTTCCGCTGAGCCTGCACACCTCGGTACTGCGCCACTCCCTGACGGCGTTCCTGCTCCGGCTGGCCCATCTCGCGACGAGCTCGGCGGAGGCCGGGCGCCGGACCGAGTCGACGTTCACCCTGTTCCGGGACGCCGTGGAGAAGGGCTTCGCCACCAACCACAGCGTCAGCGCGTACGCGGACGCGCTCGGTTACTCCCGCCGGACCCTGGTCCGCGCGGTGCGCGCGGCCACCGGGGAGACGCCGAAGGGGTTCATCGACAAGCGGGTCGTCCTGGAGGCGAAACGGCTGCTCGCCCACACCGACATGCCGATCGGGCGGGTGGGGGCGGCGGTCGGCTTCCCCGACGCGGCGAACTTCTCCAAGTTCTTCCAGCAGCACACGGAGTTGACGCCGGCGGCGTTCCGGGCGGAGCTGCGCTGAGGTCGCGGTGGTTTGTCATGTCCATTTGGTGTTTTCTTTGTTGTGCGTGACCTGTGCGTGGGGGGATCTTTGCCGGGCGAGGCCAATGGTTCGCCCGGCCTTAACCCGCAGCCGGCCCAGTGTCCCTAGTGTTGCGGCGCCGCTCCCCCCACGCACGTCCGTCACTACTGTCCGGAGGACAGTCATGGCCGCCGTCAAGGCACCCCAGCGCACCCGACGTTCCCTCTCCGCGCTCGCCGGAGCCCTCGCCCTCACCGCCGCCTCGGCCGGGGTGTGGGCCGCGACCGCCACCACCGCCCAGGCCGCGGCTCTGCCCACCCCGGACCATGTGGTCGTCGTGGTGATGGAGAACCACGCCTACGCGCAGGTGATCGGCAGCTCCAGTGCCCCCTACCTCAACAACACGCTCAAGGCGGGAGGCGCCGACCTCTCCCAGTCCTACGGCCTCACCCACCCGAGCGAGCCGAACTACTACATGCTGTTCTCGGGCTCCAACCAGGGCCGCACCGACGACAGTTGTGTCGGCGTCGGCTCTCTCTCCGCCGCCAACCTCGCCTCCGAGCTGATCGCCGCCGGACAGACCTGGGCGAGCTACAACGAGTCGCTGCCCAGCCAGGGTTCGACGACGTGCAGCAGCGGCACCTACGCGCAGAAGCACAACCCGTGGTTCGGTTTCTCCAACGTGCCGACAAGCACCGCGAAGACCTTCGCTCAGTTCCCGACCGACTACACGACCCTGCCCAAGGTCTCCTTCGTGATCCCGAACCTGTGCAGCGACATGCACGACTGCTCGGTCTCCACGGGCGACACCTGGATCAAGAACAACCTGGGCGCCTACGCCACCTGGGCCAAGACCCACAACAGCATCCTCGCCGTCACCTTCGACGAGGACAACAAGCTGTCCGGCAACCGCATCCCCACCCTCTTCTACGGGCAGCACGTCGCGGCGGGCAGCTCCAGCTCCACCACCTACAACCACTACAACGTGCTGCGCACGGTGGAGGACCTGGCCGGGCTGAGCACCCACGCGGGCAACGCCGCCTCGGCCTCCGACATCACCGGCATCTGGAACTGACGCCCGTGCACCTCACGGATTCCCGAAGCGCGGGCGGGGCGCCCGCATGAGCCGAACGACCCGTCTGGTGACCCTTCTTGTCGCCGTCGTGGTGCTCGCCGCGGTCGGCACCGGGTCGGTCCTGCACGCCGTCCATCGCTCGGGCATGCGGGACCGGCAGCAGGCGGCCGGTCCGGCCGTACGGGCCGGTACCGTCTCGCTGCGCCCGACAGCCCAACGCCGGCTGCTGGTGCGGAACCTGGCCTGGGGCCCGCACCGCGACGAGATCGCCACCGTCCCCGCCGACGACCCGCAGGGCCCGCGCACCGCGTCGGGCGTGAAGTGCCTGCGCTTCCACGCGGCGGCCGGCACCGGCATCTGCCTCCAGGCCGTGCACGGCGCGCTGCGGGACACCTACCGCGCGGTGGTGCTCGACGCGCAGCTGCGCGAACGGCACCGCTTCCCGGCCGCGGGCATCCCCACCCGGGCCCGGGTCTCGCCCTCCGGGCACCTGGTCGCCTGGACGGTGTTCGTCAGCGGGGACTCGTACGCCGGAACGCACTTCTCCACCCGCACGGCCATCGTCGACACCCGCACCTGGGCCGTCGACGACAACCTGGAGACCTTCCACGTCATCAAGGACGGCCGGACCTACCACGCTCCGGACACCAACATCTGGGGCGTCACCTTCGCCGACGACAACCGTTTCTACGCCACGCTGGCGACCGGCGGCCGGACCTACCTCGTGCGGGGCGACGTCACCGCACGCACCCTCACCACCCTGCATCCCAACGTCGAATGCCCCTCCCTCTCACCGGACGGCACCCGCGTCGGGTACAAGAAACGCGTCAAGGGGGCCTCGCCCGACGCCCCCTGGCGCCTGTACGTCCTGGACCTGCGCACCATGAAGGAGACCGCGACGGCCGAGTCGCGCGACCTCGACGACCAGGCCCTGTGGGCCGACGGCGACACCCTCGTCTACGCCCTCCCCGGCGACTACGGCTCCGATCTGTGGACCGTCCCCGCCGACGGCACCGGCACGGCCCGCCGACTGATGACCTCCGCGGTCGCCCCCGCCTATCTGGGGTGACGCCACGCTGCCCCGCGAGACCGATCGGGCCTCGCGGGGCAGCGTCGACACAGGCATCAACGTCCGTGTCAGTGACCGAACTTGAACCAGTTCACGTTCACGAAGTCGGCCGGCTGGCCGCTGGTGAAGGTCAGATAGACGTTGTGGGTTCCGGTGACGGAGCTGATGTTCGCCGGGACCGTTCTCCAGGACTGCCAGCCGCCCGTGTTGGCGACGGAGAAGCTGCCGACGGGCGTGGCGGTCGGGCTGTCCAGGCGTACCTCGACCAGACCGCTGACGCCGCTCCCGGCGCCGCTCGCGACCCGGGCGACGAACTGGGTCGCCGCGGTGGAGCCGAAGTTGACGTTCTGGTAGAGCGCCCAGTCCCCGCCTGCGAGGGAGCCGATGTCCTGGCCGCCGCCGGTGTCCGTCGTGGTCTCGGTGCTCACGCCGTTCTGGCCGTTGTAGGACTCGGCCTGGATCGTGCCGTAGGCGTCGGTCCCGCCAGTCGGAGGAGGCGTGGTACCGCTCCCGGCGGCCGACAGGACCTGGACGTAGTCGACGGTCATGGGCACGCCGGACTGGGTGCCGGAGTCCAGGCCGCCGCCGAACGCGTCAGGGAAGGCGCCGCCCATCGCCACGTTGAGGATGACGAAGTAGCCGTGGTTCGTGGCGTTGGCCCAGGTCGTCGCGTCCATCTGGCTCGCGTTGACGGAGTGGTACTGGGTGCCGTCCACCAGGAACCGGATGGTCTCGGGGCTCACCGAGCGGTCCCACTCCATCGTGTAGGTGTGGAACGCCGACTGGCAGGTCGAGCCGGGACAGGCGACGTTGTTGCCCAGGCCCGTCGTCTCGTTGCACACGCCGCCCGGGTTGGTGCCGCAGTGCATGGTGGCCCAGACGCGGTTCATGCCCTGGACGTTCTCCATGATGTCCAGCTCGCCGACGCTCGGCCAGTTCTGGTAGTTGCCGCGGTAGGGCGCGCCCAGCGCCCAGAAGGCGGGCCAGTAGCCCTCGGCGGCGGTGCCGGTGACGTTGGGCATCTGGATGCGCGCCTCGACGCGCAGTTTGCCGCCGGCCGGGGGCTGGAAGTCGGTGCGCTTGGTCTCGATGCGGCCCGAGGTCCAGTTGCCGGCCGCGTCGCGGAGCGGGGTGATGCGCAGGTTGCCGTTGCCGTCGAGGGAGACGTTGCTGGTGCTGTTGGTCATCGTCTCGACCTCGCCCGTGCCCCAGTTCGCGGGGCCGCCGGGGTAGGAAGTCCCGGTCGAGTACTGCCAGTTGGAGGTGGAGACGCCGGTACCCGCGGAGCCGTTGAAGTCGTCGACGAAGACCTGTGACCAGCCGGACGGGGGTGTGGGGGCGGAGGCGTTCGCGGGCAGGGCGGCGGCGCCTGCGGCCGCGGCGGCGAGACCGAGTGTGGACAGGACGGCGACGAGGGCTCGTCGCCGTCGGGACATGCCGGAGGTATCACTCATGGGGGTGCCTCTCGGGTACGGAGATGAGTGCGCGGGTGCCCTTCGAGAGCCCTTGAGAGCGCTCTCAAAGTGGGCCCAATGTGCTCGCAGTCACTCCGGCCGTCAAGAGGTTGAGCCGTGAAAGTCCGTACGGCCCCGGTGAGTTCACCCCTTGAAAGCGGGCATACCCGCTAAACCGCGCTGCCCGCCTTCCAGTCCGCCCACGACAGGTTCCAGCCGTTGAGCCCGTTCGACGCCTCCACGGTCCTGTCGCCGGAGTTCTTCACGATCACGACGTCGCCGAGCATGGAACTGTCGTAGAACTTGTAGCCGGCCACGGACGGGTCGTTCGCGCCCTTGGCGTCGTGCAGGCCGACACAGCCGTGGCTGGTGTTCTGGCTGCCGAACACCGAGGTCGACGCCCAGTAGTTGCCGTGCACGAAGGTGCCGGAGGTGGTCAGGCGCTGGGCGTGCGGGACGTCGGAGATGTCGTACTCGTCGCCCAGCCCGACCGTCGAGGACTCCATGCGGGTCTGCTTGAACCGCTCGCTGATCACCATGATCCCGGACCACGTGGTGTGGTCCGGGTTGCCGCCGCTGACCGGATAGGTGGCGAGCGTGGCGCCGTCCCGCTTGACGACCATCTCCTTGCTGCCGAGGTCGACGGTGCTGATCTGCGCGCGGCCGATGTGGAAGGTGACGTCCTTGGACTGCACGCCGTAGACGCCGTCCGTGCCCTGGACGTCCTTGAGCCGCAGACCGAGCGTGATCTTCGTGCCGGCCGCCCAGTAGGTCTCGGGCCGGAAGTCGAGCCGGGTGTCGCTGAACCAGTGGCCGACGATCTCCACCGCGGGCTCGGCGGTGACGGTGATCGCCTTCTGGACGGCGGCCCTGTCGGACACGGCGTGCGAGAAGTTGAGCGACACGGGCATGCCGACGCCGGAGGTGGAGTCCGCCTCGGGGGTGAACCGGCCGACGAACGTCTCGCCGGGGGACTTCGTGGTGAAGGTGGCCGTCTGCGCGGTGCCGCCCTCGGCCTGGGCCGCCACCGTGTACTTCGTCCCCGAGTACGGGTTCGCCGACGAGGTCCACTTCGTCCTGCCGTCGTCGTAGGCCCCGGCGAGCGTGGAGCCGTCGTTGCCGGTGACCTTGACCGAGGCGAGGGTGCCGTCGGTCACCGTGATCTCCACGGGGCTGCCGAAGTCGGCCCTGGTGGTGCCGTCGGCCGGGGTGACCGAGATCGTCGCCTTCTTCTGCGCGGCCTTGGCGGAGGCGGTCGAACCCGAACCCGACTCCTGTGAGGCCTCCGCCGAACCGTCGCTGCACCCCGTCAGCAGGGCCGCGGCCGGGACGGCGCCGAGCGCGGCGAGAATCCCGCGCCGGGACCACCTCTCCGACTGCTCGGACCGGTTCGATATGTGCGAGTCGCCCACAGTAGGCCTTCCTGGGATATCCACCTGTTGCGGGTGCATCCTGCGCCTTTTACCTGGGGTGATTCTTTGAATCATGGGGCCGTTCGCTGAGATTCCGATGAAGAGACCGGCAGCGGGCGCCCGGACCGCCGTCAGCGGCCCTCAGGCATTCGTCGACACGGAACGCTCGGGCGCCGCCGTCTCCCGCAGCCCGAACCGGTCGTGCACCCTGCGCAGCGGCCTCGGCGCCCACCAGGCGTGCCGGCCGAGCAGCGCCATGGTCGCCGGGACGAGCAGCATCCGTACGACGGTCGCGTCGATCAGCACGGCCAGGGTCAGGCCGAGGCCGATCTGCAGGATGGGGGAGAACCCGCCGGTCATGAAGGCGCCGAACACGACCGCGAGGAGCAGGGCGGCGCAGGTGACGACCCGGCCGGAGCGGCGCAGCCCGGTCACGACGGCCTCCCGCGCGTCGCCGGTGCGCTGCCGGGCCGTAGAGCCTGTCGGCGGACCCCCGCCTGCGCCGCGGCCTGCGGGCGTACGACGGGGGACCGCCGACAGGCTCTCCCGCATCCGGGCCAGGATGAAGATCTCGTAGTCCATGGCGAGCCCGAACGCGATCGAGACGATCAGCGGCGGTGCGGTCAGGCTGAGCGCGCCCAGTCCCTCGCCGCCGAGCAGCCCGGCCCCGTGGCCGTCCTGGAAGACCCACACCACCACGCCGAGCGCGGCACCCAGGCTGAGCAGCGTGGTCGCGATCGTGCGCAGCGGGATCAGCGCCGAGCCGGTGAACGCGAACAGGAGCACGAAGATGCCGGCGAGGACGGTCAGGGCCGCCCAGGGCGTCCGCTCGGCGAGCATCGCGCGGAAGTCGACCAGCCGGGCCGCGACTCCGGTCACCTCGACCGGTTCGTCGCCGCGCACGTCCCGTACCCGCTCGACCAGGTCGGTGGCGGCCCTGCCGTCCACACCGCCGGTCGGCTGGAGTTCCACGACGGTGTCGCCGCCCGGCAGTTCGCGGGACTCGGAGTGCGGGACCAGGGCGCGGACGCGGTCGGCGGTCGCGGGGTCGGTGCCGGGCTCGAGGACGACGACCACGGGGGAGACCCCGGTGCCCTTCGGGAAGTGCGCGTCGACCGTGTCGTACAACTGGCGTGCCTCGGTGTCGGCGGGCAGCTGCCGGGCGTCCCCGATGGCGATCCTCATGCCGGTCACGGGCAGGGCCAGGACCAGCAAGGCCGGGACCACGGTGACCAGGACGGCGATGCGGCGGCGCTGCGCGAAGCGGGCGATACGGGCGAAGACGCGGCCTTCCTCGTCCTCGGAGCGTGTCTTCGGGGGCCGGATCCGCCCACCGAACCTCGTGAGCAGCGCGGGCAGCAGCGTGACCGCGGCCAGCATGTCGACCACCACGACGGCGGCTACGGCCAGGCCCATGCTGCGCAGGAACACGCTCGGGAAGACCAGCAGCCCGGTCAGGCTGACGGCGACGGTGAGCCCGGAGAACAGCACGGTCCGGCCGGCCGCGTCCACCGTGCGGTGCACGGCTGCGACGACGTCGTCGGTGTACCGGCGTTCCTCGCGGAAGCGGACCAGCATCAACAGGGCGTAGTCGACGGCGAGTCCGAGACCGAGCATGGTCGTGACCTGGATCGCGTACACCGAGATGTCGGTGACCTGGCTGAAGGCGAACAGTCCCAGGAACGCCCCCGCGATCCCGCTCACCGCGATCACCAGCGGCAGCGCGGCGGCGCGCAGTCCGCCGAACACCACGAGCAGCAGGGCGAGTACGACCGGCAGAGAGATCAACTCCGCTTTCTTCACGTCCTCCTGGGCCCGTTCGCCGAGCTGCCGGCCGAGCAGTTCACCGCCGCTGACGTGGACGTCGGGCGCGTCGATCCCCTTGATCGTCTCGACCGCCGTGTCCGTCGCCCTCTCCTCGGCCTCGTCGCTGAGGCCGCCCTCGAAGGTGACGGGGATGACCAGGGCCTGTCCGTCGCGGGCGGTGAGACCGGGCGTCGTGTACGGGTCCGGTACGGCGGCCACCCCGGCGATCGAGCGGACCGCGGCGACGGTCCGCTCGACCTGCGCGCGCAGGGCGGCGTCGGAGACGGACTCGCCGGCCACGACCGCGGTGACGGACTCGCCGGTCGGGTCCACGCCGGAGAGGCGGTCGTCGGCCGTGTCGGACTCGGTGCCGGGCACGTCGGGCACATCGTCGGAGAGGTCGGCGAAGACGCCCGTCCCCAGGCCGAAGCCGAGCAGGAGGAAGACGGCCCAGAGGCCGATGACGGTCAGCGGGCGGCTCGTCGCTGCCCGGGACAGTGTGGAGAGCACGGTCGCCTCCCGGCGGGTCGAGGAGTGATACCGCCCTCAGCGTCGTGCCGCGGGCGTGATCACCGGATCGCCGGGGAGAGCGGTTCCGAGAGCTCCGTCGTACGGGGGAGGAGAGCCGGCTCCTCACTCCTGAGAGGGAGGAATCTTCTGTACCGGTCCGGGAGTTGACCTCAGCGACACCACCAAGGAGGCAGCATGTCCGAAGTACCGCCCGCCGTCCGTGAACTCCGTCTTGTCGTCACGGCCGAGGACTACGACGAGGCGTTGACCTTCTACCGGGACGTCCTCGGACTGCCCGAACGAGCCGCGTTCTCCTCGCCTGACGGGCGGGTCACCATCCTGGAGGCCGGGCGGGCGACGCTGGAGCTGACCGATCCGAACCACGCCGCGTTCATCGACGAGGTCGAGGTGGGCAAGCGGGTCGCGGGGCACATCCGGGTGGCGTTCGAGGTGGACGACTCGGCCGCCACGACAGCCAGGCTGGCCGAGGCCGGCGCGGAGGTGGTCGCCGAACCGACGCGCACGCCGTGGAACTCCCTCAACTCCCGCCTGGAGGCGCCCGGTTCGCTCCAGCTGACACTGTTCACAGAACTGGACTAGGGGGCGCCCGGGGCCACAAGGCCGGTCTCGTACGCGCAGATCACCGCCTGCACCCGGTCCCTGAGCCCCAACTTGCTCAGCACATTGCTGACATGGGTCTTCACCGTGTGCTCGCTCACGAACAGGGTGGTGGCGATCTCGGCGTTGGACAGGCCCCGCGCCAGCATCCGCAGGGTCTCCACCTCCCGGGCCGTCAGGACGTCCAGACGGTCGGGGGTGGCCCCGGTGGCGGACTCCTCGCGGCGGCGGCGCACGATGTCCGCGACCAGACGGCGGGTGACCGCCGGGGCGAGCAGGGAGTCGCCGCCCGCGACCACACGCACCGCGTGCACGAGGTCGTCCCGGCGCACGTCCTTGAGGAGGAAGCCGCTGGCGCCCGCGTAGAGCGCGTCGTACACGTACTCGTCGAGGTCGAAGGTGGTCAGCATGACCACCTTGCAGCCCGACCGGGCGCACACCTGCCGGGCCGCCTCCAGGCCGTCCATCACGGGCATCCGGATGTCGAGGAGCAGCACGTCGGGCGTGTGCCTGCGCACCGCGTCGACCGCCTCGGCGCCGTTGCCGGCCTCGGCGACCACCTCGATGTCCTGCTGCGCCTCCAGAATCATGCTGAAGCCGCTGCGGACCAGTTCCTGGTCGTCGGCGACGACCACCCGGATGCTCACCCGAGGGCCGCCTGACGGTCCGCGTCGGCGGGCAACCGTACGACGACGCGGAAGCCCCCTTCCGGACCGGGTCCGGTCTCGGCGCTGCCCCCGCAGGCGGCCGCCCGCTCCCTGAGACCGATCAGCCCGTGCCCGCCGTCGACGTGCCCGGGGCCTTCGCCGTCGTCGGTCACCGTGAGGGTCAACTCGTCCTCCGCCCAGTCGAGTTCCACCTGTGCGCAGGAAGCGTACGCGTGCTTCACGGTGTTGGTCAGGGCTTCCTGCACCGCGCGGTAGGCGGCGACCTCGGTGTCCGGGGGCAGCGGGCGGGGCCGGCCGCGGACACTCAACTCGACCCGCAGGCCGGCCGAGTGGGAGACCTGGCGGACCAGGTCATGGAGACCGGAGAGGACCGGCTGGGGCAGTCGGAGGGCGCCGCTTCGGCGTTCCTCCTCCTTCAACACCCCGAGGATCCGCCGCAGTTGGGCCATCGCGTCCCGTCCGCTGGCCGCGATGGCGTCGAACGCCGCCTCGGCCCGCACCGGATCACTGCGCAGGACGACCGGCCCGGCCTCCGCCTGGACGACCATCAGGCTCACCGCGTGCGCCAGGATGTCGTGCATGTCCCGGGCGATCCGGGCCCGTTCCTGGGCGATGGCCTTCGCGGTCTCCGCGGCCCGCTCCCGCTCCAGACGGCGGGCCCGGTCCTCGACGGCGGCGGTGTACGCGCGCTGCACCCGGGCCAGTACGCCGAGGCCGTAGGCGCAGATCATGCCGGTGAGGTGGAAGGCGTACTCGAAGGGCTCGGAGTGTTCCTTGTGCTGCATGGTCACGACGGCCCCGAGCAGCCAGCTCGCCAGCATCGTGCGGCGCTGCCAGGGCAGGCCCCGGGCGGCGATCGTGTACAGGACGACGAGGCCGCCGTAGAGCACATCCGGTGGTGGTGCGTGGTAGTAGGCCATCGCCGTGGTGGCCGCCGAGACGGCCAAGGCGCACACGTAGGGGAAGCGGCGGCGCCAGACCAGGGGGACCGCGGTGCCGGCCCCCAGCAGCCAGCCCACCAGGCTCAGCGGGTCGTCCCCCTCGTCCGGGAACATCCACTGCAGGGACGCGGTGAACAGCACCAGCACGGCGAGCGCGCTGTCGACGACGTACGGGTTCGTCGTCCGCAGACGGGCGACGGCGAGGGCGTACCAGGACCGGACGGCGGACATGAGCGGCTCCTCGGGGCCGGGGCCGTTCCAGTATCACGACGCCCGCGCGGCGGGGACCTCACCGGTGCGAGGGATATCCGGCGCCGGAACGAGGCGCGTTCACGGGCCGGCGGCCCAGGGTCCGGGAGATCCTTGGCGCTGCGGGCGCCGCCTCGTGGGGATCAGTGATCGGGTCGGCTCGCGACGGGGGCGCACCAGGACCGGGCGGGCGGGGGCATGAGCGGCGCGTCGGCGCGGGGACCTCACCGGTGCGGGGGATGTCCGGCGCCCGACCGGTGCAGGGCCGCAGGCTGCCAGCCCAGTGCCCGCGATATCCCGAGCGCGGCCAGCCGCACCGCCGGGATCAGCGCCGGGACCTGGGCGTCGTCCTGAGGTACGACGACCGACACCGCCGCGATCACCGTGCCGTCCGCGCCACGCACGGGGGCCGCCACCGACAGGGCGTCGTCGGTGACCTGACGGCTGCTCACGGCGACGCCGGTGCGCCGGACCTCGGCCAGGACCCGGCGCAGTCTCGCGGGCTCGGTGAGGGTGTACGGCGTGAAGACGGCGAGCGGGGCCGCGCAGTACTCCTCCTGCTCCCGCACCTCGCGGTGGGCCAGCAGGACCAGGCCGACCCCGGTGGCGTGCAGCGGCCAGCGGGCCCCGACCCGGATGTGCACGCCGACCGACGAACGCCCCGAGATCCATTCGATGTAGACGACGTCGTTCCCGTCCCGCACCGCCAACTGCACGTTCTCGTGGGTGGCTTCGTACAGGTCCTCCAGATAGGGCAGTGCCAGTTGGCGCAGCGCCACCCCGCGCGGTGCGAGCGCGGCGACCTCCCACAGCCGCAGGCCGACGTGGTAGACGCCGTCGTCGTCCCGCTCCAGGGCGCCCCAGTCGGTCAGCGCGCCCACCAGCCGGTGGGTGGTCGTCAGGGTCAGCCCCGCCCGCCGGCTGATGTCGGACAGGGACAGCGCCGGGTGGTCGTGGTCGAACGCGGCGAGCACGGACAGCAGCCGGTCCGGCGCGGAACGCACGGTCATGGCTGGTCGGCGACTCTCAGGAGGAGGGCCTGGAGCGTCTCGCGTTCGGCGGCGTCGAGCGGGGCGAGCAGGTCGTTGGTCACCCGGCGGCCCGCCTCGTCGGTGCCGCGCAGGAAGGCGCGGCCGTTCTCGGTGAGGGCGACGATCTTGCTGCGGCGGTCGTCGGGGGAGGGGCGGCGCTCGGTCATCCCCAGCTTCTCCAGGTCGTCGACCAGGCCGACGATCGCGCTGGGGTCGTAGCCGAGCCGGGTGCTCAGCTCCCGCTGGAGGGCGCCGTCGGACCCGGCGAGGTAGCGCAGCACCGCGTAGTGGCGCAGGCGCAGCCCCGACTCCTGGAGGAACGTGTTGAACAGCTGACCCGAGCGCAGGCCCAGGCGGTACAGCAGATAACCGGTGTCCGCGTGCAGCCCGCGCATCCACGGCTCCTCCGAGTCGATGGGCTTCGGGGTGACGTGCTGGCGTGTGATGGCGGGCTCCCTGTGCTCCGGAGGTGGTGGTGATCCCAGCATGGCGCACCTGTGAGTCGACGACAACTATTGACGTCACCAATTATTGCTCTTAGCTTCGATCTCGTGGCCGCACTTCTCGTAGCCGCACCTCTCGTAGCCGCACCTCAAGCATCAGCTCGTGAAGGGACTCGCTCGTGCCCAGCATCGATCTCACCGGCAAGGTCGCCGTCGTCACCGGCAGTGGCCGGGGCCTCGGCCTCGCCTACGCGCACGCCCTCGCCGCCCACGGCGCCTCCGTGGTCGTCAACGACGTCGACGAGGCGGTCGCCGAGCAGGCCGTGAAGTCCATCGCCGAGGCGGGCGGAAAGGCCGTCGCCGAGGTGGTCCCGGTCGGCACCACCGAGGCCGCCGAGCGGCTCGTGAACCGGGCGGTGGAGGAGTTCGGGCGGCTCGACATCCTGGTCACCAACGCGGGCATCCTGCGCGACAAGGTGCTGTGGAAGATGACCGACGACGACTTCGACGCGGTGATCACCACCCACCTCAAGGGCACCTTCACCTGCGCCCGCGCCGCCGCCGTCCGGATGCGCGAGCAGGGCGAGGGCGGCACCCTGATCCTGGTCGGCTCCCCGGCCGGACAGCGCGGCAACTTCGGGCAGACGAACTACTCCGCCGCCAAGGCCGGCATCGCCGCCTTCGCCCGCACCTGGTCCATGGAGCTGGGCCGCGCGGGCATCACCGTCAACGCGATCGTGCCCGTGGCGGCCACCGCGATGACCGAGACCATCCCCGCCTTCGCCCCGTACATCGAGGCCATGCGGAACGGCGAGGCGCTGCCGGACTTCCTGCGCAAGGGCGAGGGCTTCGGCACCCCCGAGGACTGCGCGGCCATCGTTCCCTTCCTCGCCTCCGAGGCGGCCCGCTCCGTCACCGGACAGGCGATCGGCATCGGCGGCGACAAGGTGGCACTCTGGTCCCATCCGCAGGAGATCAGCGCGGCCTACGCCGACGGCGGCTGGACCCCCGACACCCTGGCCGACGCCTTCCCGACCTCGGTCGGCGCCGAACTCCAGACGGTCGGCATCCCGGCGCCGAAGCTTCCGGAGGCGTGATGGAACCCCCCGTCAAGACCCCCACGACCCCCATGAACATCGACGACCTCGTCGCCATCGACGTCCACACCCACGCCGAGGTGTCCTCCAAGGGCCACTCCTCGCTCGACGACGACCTGCACGACGCCTCCTCGGCCTACTTCAAGGTGGAGGGCAAGCGGAAGCCCACGCTTGAGGAGACCGCCGCCTACTACCGCGAGCGGAGGATGGCGGCCGTGATCTTCACGGTGGACGCCGAGTCCGCGACCGGCACCGCGCCCGTCCCGAACGAGGAGGTCGCCGAGGCCGCGGCCGCCAACTCCGACGTGCTGATCCCCTTCGCCTCCATCGACCCCTTCCGCGGCAAGGCGGGCGTCAAGCAGGCCCGCCGCCTGGTCGAGGAGTACGGGGTGAAGGGCTTCAAGTTCCACCCCAGCATCCAGGGCTTCTTCCCCAACGACCGCGCGGTGGCATACGACCTCTTCGAGGTGATCGAGGAGACCGGCACCATCGCCCTCTTCCACACCGGCCAGACGGGCATCGGCGCCGGAGTCCCGGGCGGCGGAGGCATCCGCCTCAAGTACTCCAACCCCCTCCACGTCGACGACGTGGCCGCCGACTTCCCGCACCTGAAGATCATCCTGGCGCACCCGTCCTTCCCCTGGCAGGACGAGGCGCTCGCGGTCGCCACGCACAAGCCGGGCGTGCACATCGACCTGTCCGGCTGGTCGCCGAAGTACTTCCCGCCGCAGCTCGTGCAGTACGCGAACACGCTGCTCAAGGACAAGGTCCTCTTCGGCTCCGACTTCCCCGTCCTCACCCCCGACCGCTGGCTCGCCGACTTCGAGAAGCTGCCGATCAAGGACGAGGTCAAGCCGAAGATCCTCAAGGAGAACGCCGCCCGTCTGCTCGGGCTGACGAAGCCGTAAGGGGCCCCAGATGCGCAACGAGGGACTCGGGTCATGGCCCGCACGCCGGGCCCGCAAGACCCCGCACCGCACCGCCCTGATCCACGGCGACACGACGGTCACCTACGCCCAGCTGCACACCCGCGTCACCCGCCTCGCACACGCCCTGCGCGCCCGGGGCATCCGGCGCGGCGACCGGGTGGCCTACCTCGGCCCCAACCACCCCTCCTACCTGGAGACACTGTTCGCGGCCGGTGTCCTCGGCGCGGTCTTCGTCCCCCTCAACACCCGCCTCGCCGGACCGGAGATCGCCTACCAGCTCTCCGACTCCGGGGCCAGGGCACTGGTCTACGGCCCCTCGCACGCGGGGCTCGTCGCCGGACTGCCGGGCAGCACCGACGTCCGCACGTACGTCGAAGTCGGCCCGGAATACGAGCAGTTGCTCACCGGTCCTGCGGTGGAACCGATCGACGAACCGGTCGCTCCCGACGACACCTGCATCATCATGTACACCTCGGGCACCACAGGCCGACCCAAGGGCGCCATGCTCACGCACGGCAACCTGACCTGGAACGCGATCAACGTCCTCGTCGACCACGACCTGATCACCGACGAACGCGCCCTGGTCTCCGCCCCGTTGTTCCACACGGCGGGCCTGAACATGCTGACCCTCCCGGTGCTGCTCAAGGGCGGCACCTGCGTCCTGGTCGAGGCCTTCGACCCCGACGCGACCTTCGACCTGATCGAACAGCACCGGATCACCTTCATGTTCGGGGTGCCCACGATGTTCGAGCAGGTGGCGAGACACCCGCGCTGGCCGGACGCGGACCTGTCCTCCCTGCGCATCCTGACCTGCGGCGGCTCCCCGGTGTCGACCCCGCTGATCGCCGCGTACGGGGAGCGGGGGCTCACCTTCCTCCAGGGGTACGGCATGACGGAGGCGTCCCCCGGCACCCTGCTCCTGGACGCCGAGCACTGCGTCAGCAAGGCGGGCTCCGCAGGCGTCCCCCACTTCTTCAGCGATGTGCGGGTCGTTCGGCCGGATCTCGTGCCCGTCGACGTCGACGAGACCGGCGAGGTCGTGCTCCGCGGCCCGCACGTCATGCCCGGCTACTGGGGACTGCCCGAGGAGACCGCCGCCTCGTTCACGGACGGCTGGTTCCGCAGCGGGGACGCGGCCCGTGTGGACGAGGACGGATACGTCTTCATCGTCGACCGCATCAAGGACATGATCATCTCCGGCGGCGAGAACATCTACCCCGCCGAGATCGAGGACCTGCTCCTCGCCCACCCGGACATCGTCGAGTGCGCGGTCATCGGCGTCCCGGACGACAAGTGGGGCGAGGTGCCACGGGCGGTCGTCGTCCCGCGCGAGGGCACCACGCCCGACCCCGACGAGGTCCTGGCCTCCCTGGCCGGCCGGCTCGCCAAGTACAAGATCCCCAAGTCGGTGGTGCTCGCGGACGAACTCCCGCGCACCGCCTCCGGAAAGCTCCTCAAGTCCCGGGTGCGCAAGCGCTACGGCTCCAACTCCTAGGCAAGGACAGCTACATGAGCGTCACCGTCAACGGTCTCGACGAACTGAAGAAGCTCGCCGGCAGCGACCTCGGCACCAGCGAGTGGATCGAGGTCACCCAGGAGCGCATCAACACCTTCGCCGACGCCACGGGCGACCACCAGTGGATCCACGTGGACCCCGAGAAGGCGGCGGCGGGCCCCTTCGGCGCCCCCATCGCGCACGGCTACCTCACCCTCTCCCTGTTCATCCCGCTCTTCACCGAGCTGCTGGACGTCCAGGGCGTCACCACGAAGGTCAACTACGGCCTGAACAAGGTCCGTTTCCCCTCCCCGGTGAAGGTGGGCTCCCGCATCCGTCTCGTCGCCAAGCTCACGGACGTCGAGGAGGTGCCGGGCGGTGTCCAGGTCACCGTCGACGGCGCGGTGGAGATCGAGGGCGGCGCCAAGCCGGCGGCGGTGCTGCAGAGTCTTTCCCGGTTCTACGCCTAGAAAGTCCCCCGCGGAGGCAGCGGGGAACTGCGGGACCGCTGTGACCGGTCGCGCAGTTCCCCGCGCCCCTTCAGGCGCTCGCCTCAGCCGGTGACGTCGACGAAGACCGGGTTGGAGTAGAACCACGTGTCCGCCCACGGGTCGCCGTCCCCGGGCGCGTGCGGAATCGGCCCGTGCGGGTCGACCGACGCACCGAGATACCCGGCACCGTGCCGCTTGCCGTCACTGCCGCGCAGCCGGACGTAGAAGGACTCGTCCCCGGCGGTCAGGGGGATGCTCAGGGTGTACGTCCCCTTCCGGCCTGACACGTCCTTCGTCCGGACGACCTTGGTGTCGGGCGCCCTCCAGCTGTCCCGGTCGGCCACCGGACCGTGCACCGAGCCCCGGATCACGTCGACGTGCGCCAACTCGGGCAGGATTCCCTGGGGGTTGGGGCGCGAGGCGCTCGTGACCGTCACGTACAGCGTGATCCGCTCGCCCTTGCGGACCCGCAGCCGCCCGCCCAGCGTGACACCGCGCCCGAAGTCGCAGTCCCGCTTCACGCGGACGTCGAGCCCGTCGAGCAGATGCCCGTGGTCCACCCAGACGCGGCCCGCACGCATGCCCGCCATCACCGAGCGGTAGCCGTAGCGGGTCACGCCGACGTGGGTGCGGCTGAACTGGCCCGGCCAGAAGTCGCTGCCGGGCTGCGCGGTGTCGGTGTTCACCGGGTCGGGCAGCTTGCCGGTGTTGTCGAAGTTCTGCCCCGCGGGCCAGTCGCCGTTCTTCCAGGTGTCGAAGACGGTGCGGTGGTTGTCGGAGTTCGTGGTGATCGAGAACAGGCTGCCCTCGGCCAGCATCGAGTCCCACAGCCCGCCGACGGTCGCCGTCGCCCAGTCGAAGCCGCCGTACGTCAGATACGCCTCCGCGGGATAGCCCGACCACGACTGCGCCGACGGCTTGTTCTCGTACTCGCCGCGGATCGACGTCGCACCGCGCCAGCCGGGGATCGCCGCGCCCTGGGCGCCGGGTGCGCCCTCCATGCCGATCATGATCTCGGGGGCCGCGTCCCGCCAGCCCCGCATCTCGTGCGGGGAGTCGATGCCGAGACGCAGCGGGTGGTTGGCGAGGACGAGGACGTCGTCGACGTAGCCCGAACGGCGCTGCTCCGCCAGCCACTTGATCGCCTTGACGGCGTGCGCCTCGTTGCGGGCGGTGTCCGTGGCGCCGGCGGAACCCTCCGTGTAACCGAGCAGCTTGCCGTCGTAGGCGAGCTCGAACTGGGTGAGCAGGTCGGTCTCGTGGGGCCCGGGGGCCGCGAACACCGTGCAGTGCTCGGCGGCCGGGATGTACCACTCCAGGCCCTGGAAGATCAGCTGACGCGGGTTCTCCGCACGGGCCTTGACGATCTCCGCGTGTTCCAGCTTCGCGCCGTAACTCGCGTGCCCGAAGTTGGAGTGCTCGTTGAACACCATCCAGTCGAGGCCGTACCTGGCGGCGGCCTTCGCCTGCTGCGAGAACGTGTACTTCGCGTCGTGGCTGTACACGGAGTGCACGTGGTGGTCGCCCACCAGGTAGGCGAGGCGCGGGTCCTCGCCGCCGAAGCCGTGCCGCTGGGGCGAGGCGAAGGCGGGCGTCGCCGCCGAGCCGAGGGCGAACGCGGCGCCGAACAGGCCCGCGCCGCGCAGGAGTCCGCGTCTGGACACGCCCTGCGCGTCGAGCTCGGCGGGCGGGACGGAAGGGTCGGCCCAGGAGGGCAGTTGCTGCTCGGTCATGGTGATCCCGTCAGTGCGTCATGAAGGAGGAGACGGGCAGCGCCCGCGAGACGATCCGGACGTCGCCGAGACGGCCGTGGAAGATCTGGTCGATCTTGTCGGCGTACGTGTAGCCGCCCAGCAGCCACGGCTCGGCGACCGAGGTGATCCCGACGGCGGACGCCTTCGGGTTGCGGACGACCGGGCAGCCCTGGACGTACAGCGTGGTGTGCTTGCCGTCGTTGACGACGGCGAGGTGCCACCAGGTCTCCAGCGGCGTCTCCTGGCCCCAGTTGGTGGCGATGCCCTCCTGGTTGAGGGGACGCATGGCCCACTGCGGCTCACGGTCGTTGGAGAGCGAGAGCGTGGCGAGCGGCTCGTCGGGGTCGTCACCGGTCTTGCCGGCGGCGCCGCCCGTACCCCGCCGACTGACCAGTCCCGCCCAGGCGTTGTGGTCCGGATCCCAGTCGGCGGGCATCCGGTAGAACACCTCGATGGTGTAACCGTCCTTGAAGGTCGCCCTGTTGAGCGGCGCCCCCTCGACCGTCTGCAGGTACGCGCCCTTGAGCGGCGACTTGTAGCCCTGGAACTCCAGGCTGCCGTGGCCGGGCTGGTCCGGGTGGTGGTCGGCGGACCAGCCCAGCGAGCCGCCGCCTACCGACACCACGGTGAGGTCGTTGCCGCGGCCGGACAGGTCGCGGACCGTGCCGGAGACCGCCGAGTCGAAGCGCCAGTACGCGGCCGTGGCGGGTATCAGCATCCTCGACGCCGGGCGAGCCGGACGGGCGGGCACCGGGGCGAAGCCGGCGAACCGCTCCGCGAAGTCGATGCCGACCGAGAACCGGTCGGCGTCGCCGCTCAGCTCGATCTCCTGCCGCTCCAGCTCGTTGAGCCCCTTCGAGGCCCGGCCGAGGATCCACGGGGAGACCGTCTCCACGTCGATCACGCCACGGTCGAGGTCGAAGCGGTACAGGCGGATCATGGCGGCGCCGCCGAAGTACCGGTTCTGGTAGTTGGTGAGGTGCAGGTGGACGTCGTTGCCCGCCGTGTTCTTGCGGGTCGCCCGCCCGGCAGGCCAGTAGTGCCCGTTGAGGGTGAGGAAGATCTGGTCGTGGTCCTTGACCAGCTGGTCCCACAGCTGTTGGCCGTAGTCCGACAGGGTGTCGTCCTCGACGACCAGCTCGTGCGTGGTGAGGACGACCGGCGTCGTCGGGTGGGCGGCCAGGACGCTCTTCGCCCAGGCATACCCCTTGTCAGAGAGCCGCCAGTCCAGCGCGAGCACCATCCACTCGCGGCCGGCGGCCCTGAACAGGTGGTAGGTGTTGTAGCCGTCGGGGGAGGCGCCGCCGAAGGTGCCCTGGCCCTTGAACCGGTCGGGACCGAAGGTGTCCAGGTACGGCGAGGTGCCGCGCTGGTCGGTGGTGGACGACTTCACGTCGTGGTTGCCCGCGAGGACGCTGTAGCCGACGCCCCGCCGGTCGAGGAGCCTGAACGCCTCGCCGATCGCCGCGAACTCCGGCGCCGCGCCGTTCTGCGTGAGGTCGCCGAGGTGGGACAGGAAGACGATGTTCTCGTCCTTCCCGTGCTCCAGCAGATACCGCAGCGAGGCCTCGACGGGAGCCTTGTCGATGCTCGGCCCGTCGAAGAGGTACTGGGTGTCGGGCATCACGGCGAGCGTGAAACGCCGGCTCTCCGTGTCGGGACGCCGGCCGGACGACACCGAGGCCTCGGCCACGGTCGGCAGCGCGACCCCTGCCGTGGCCGCCGCGCCCAGCAGTGCCGTCGCCCGCAGGAAACTGCGCCGTCCGGCGCCGGCCTGCGCGGCCTCGCCCTGGTTGTGGTCATGCGAAGTACACACGTGTGCTCCGTAACGAAGGGAAGTCGAGAGGGGACTCAGAGCGCGCGCAGGGTCCAGCTCCAGCGATGGACCCCCGGCGCGACGAGATAGGAGGCTGAGGTGTCGGGGCCGCACGAGGCGGTGCCGAGGCCGCGGTGGGCGGCGTCGATGTGCACCACGCAGCCCGCCCGGGGCACGAGCTCGTCGTGGTGCGCGGCGCCGGTGAGGTCGTCGGCGCGGAACCGGCTCACACCGACCTGGCGCGGTTCGTCCAGGACGACCGAGAGGCCGGTGGCGTCCGGCGCCGAGAGCGTGAAGTGCCGTACGCCGTGCCGGCCGCCGCTCTCCTGTGGACGCAGATAGGGGGTGAACAGTTCGTCCACGGGCACCGAGTGATGGCCGACGGGCGCCCCGAAGGCACGGTCCGGATACGACTCCCAGGGGCCCTGTCCGTACCACTCCATCAGGTCGGGACCGGCGATCGTCTCGAACACGGAGCCGACCCGTGCCACGTCGTGGAACTCCTCCGGCAGCTCGGCCTTCTCCTCGACGTGGATGCCGCCCTCGACGGCGGTGAAGACCTGCACATGGCGGACGACACCGGCCTCGCAGACGTACTCGGCGTGCACGGTGGTCCGCCCCCCGCCCCGGCGCACCTCCGCGACCTTGCGTACCGGCGCGTGGAGGCCCAGGTCACGCCAGCGCGGCGCCATGCCGCCCAACTCGTCGTTGTCGGTGGGCGCCCGCCACAGAGAGAGGGTGGGGGCGCGGGTGAGCAGGGGGTGGATCAGGAGTCCGTCCGCGTCGACCTCGACGGAACGGTCCTTCACGGCCACGGGAGTCTGCGGGACCGCCTCCCGAAGGCGCACCTGGGGCACGCACACCACGGTGCCGCGGGGCGCCCACGGTTCGTCCCCCGCGGTCGTCACCCGCAGGGTCAGCCACGCCTCGCCGCCCTCCTCGGGCAGCTCGAACGGCAGCGCCGCCGCCGCCGTCTCACCGGGCCGCAGATCGGGCAGCTCGGCGGGCGCGGTCAGGGTGCGGCCGTCGGCCAGGGACAGCTCCCACTCGGCCGACAGCCAGGTCAGGCCCCGGAAGTGCTGGTGGTTGCCGAGCACGATGCCCTCGTGCCGGAAGCACTCGATGCGCACCGGCGCCGCGATCTCCCGGTGCTCGTACATCACCGGCTTCGGCGTGCGGTCGGGGAAGACGACGCCGTCGGCGATGAAGGCGCCGTCGTGGATCGCCTCGCCGAAGTCGCCGCCGTACGCCCAGCGGTGGCCGGGCGCGGCGACACCGTTGTCAAAGAGCCCGACGCCCCCACGTCCGACCGGTCTGCCGTCGTTCACACGCTGCAGAATGCCGTGGTCCCAGAACTCCCAGATGAACCCGCCCTGAAGTCCTGGCGTTGACTCGATGGCCGCCCAATGGTCCGCGAGCGTGCCGTTGCTGTTGCCCATGGCGTGGGAGTACTCGCACCAGATCAACGGCTTGGTCTGCCGCCCGGAGAGGGCGTGCTCCACGCACTCCTCCAGCGAGGCGTACATGGGGCAGGCGATGTCGGTCGCGTCGCCGGTCGCCGCCCAGTCGAGCTTGGCCGCCCCCTCGTACTGGAGGGGCCGGGTCGGATCGTGCCGGCGCACCCAGCCGGCGGCCGCGTCGTGGTTGGCCCCGTAGTCGGACTCGTTGCCCAGGGACCAGACGATGACCGACGGGTGGTTCTTGTCCCGCAGCACCATCCGCGAGACCCGGTCCACGAAGGCGTTCAGATAGCGCGGGTCGTCGGCGATCTCGTGGGCGTGGTCGTGCGACTCGATGTCCGCCTCGTCCACGACGTAGAAACCGAGCTCGTCGGCGAGGTCGTACAGCGCCGGGTCGTTCGGGTAGTGGGAGGTGCGGATCGCGTTGAACCCGAAGCGCTTCAGCGTGATCAGATCCGCGCGCAGGTCGTCGGGCGACACCGTCCGCCCGGTCAGCGGGTGGAAGTCGTGCCGGTTGACGCCCCGGATGAAGACCCGCTCGCCGTTGACCAGCAGGTCCCGGCCGACGATCTCGACGTCCCGGAAGCCGATCCGGTGCCGTGCGGTGTCGGCGACCGTGCCGTCGGCGCGGTGGAGCCGGACGGTGAGGCTGTAGAGCTCGGGAACCTCGGCGTTCCAGGTGCGGACGTCCGGGACGGTGGCGGCCAGACGCGCCTCGCCGAGGAAGTCGGAGACCCGGTCGTCCTCCCTGTTGAACCGGTCGAACTCGGCGTCCTGGGTGAGCAGTCGCCCTTCCAGGTCCCCGCTGACGTACCAGCCCCCGGACAGCGCGCCGCCCGAGTCCCGTACCCGGCAGTCCACCCGCAGCTCACCGCCGCGGGAGGCCCGCACGCTCACGTCGGCCAGGTGCAGCGGGTCCGTCGCGTACAGCAGCACCGAGCGGGTGATCCCCCCGTGCCACCACTGGTCCTGGTCCTCGATGTGCGAGGCGTCGGACCACTTGACCACCGTCAGCCGTACGACGGTCCGCGCACCGGCGCGCACGAGTCCCGTCAGGTCGAACTCGGCTGCCAGGTGGGAGTCCTTGGAGACGCCGACGGGCCGCCCGTCCACATGCACGAGGAGCACGCTCTCGGCGGCCCCGACCTGGAGCACGACCCGGCGCCCGGCCCACTCGGCGGGGACGTCCACCTCACGCTCGTACACCCCCGTCGGATTCGCGGCGGGGGAGTGCGGCGGGAACTGCGGGAACGGCATCCGGACGTTCGTGTACCGCGGCAGGTCGTCCGTGCCCTGCATCGTCCAGACGCCGGGGACGTACGCCGAGGACCAGGCACCGCCGACCGGCGCGTCCGGAGTGGGCAGCAACCGGAAACGCCAGTCGCCGTCCAGGGGGAGTGCTCCGGAGCGCCGGTCGACGGCGTTCATGGGCAGCCGCCCCCAGGAGGTCACCTCGGGTGCCTCCCAGGGGCGCAGGGCGATGAGGGGATCGGCGGGGCGGGGTCCGCTGGGTGCGTCGGTCATGACCGTTCCGGGGTCGGGGGTGCGGTGGGTGGTGCCGGGGTGTGGCAGGACTGTCCGTGGCCGTGCAGGACCCGGCCCTGCAGGCCCCATGCCGGGTCGACGGGGACGCCGAGCCGGTCCAGGACGGTGGGGGCGATGTCGATGAGACGCGGTGTGTCGAGCCGGGTGCCGCCGGGCATGCCGGGTTCGGCCAGGACGACGAACACCTCGCGCTCGGCGCGGGTGTCGCCACCGTGGCCGCCGGTGTCGAGGTGCCCGTGGTCCGTGGTGACCAGCACGGTCCAGCGCTCCCGCGCGCGGGCGGGGTCCGAGCGCCGGGCGTCGATGGCCGCAAGGAGCCACCCGAGGTGGGTGTCCTGGGTGAGCAGGGCCCGGTCGTGCGCGAGGCTGTGCGGGCCCATGGCGTGGGCGGCCTCGTCGGTGGCGCCGAAGTACACGAAGACGGCGTCGGGATCGTCCTCGGTGAGCCAGCGCTGGGCGGTGCGGGCGACGAGGCGGTCCGCGGTGCCGTAGCCGTCCGACTCGCCGTCGTAGCGCACCCGGCGGCCGATGGCGGGGCCGAGGGTGCCGCGCCGGATCAGTTCCGGCCAGGACACCGCGGCCGCGGTGCGCAGCCGGCGCCGGGCGGTGCCGGCCCGGCTCAGGAAGTCGGGGTAGCGGGCGTAGTCGGCACCGGCGAAGTCGTTGCCGCGCACTCCGTGCCGGTCGGGCCACACGCCGGTGAGCACGCTTGACCAGCCGGGCCCGGAGTCCGTGTAGGCCATGCTGGTGGACGGCCCGTCCGCGGCCTGGCCGTCCACCTCGCCGTAGGGCAGCAGGCTGGTGCCGTGGGCGCCCGCGGCCATCAGGCCGTGCAGGACGGGTGCCGTGGCCGGCGAGCGGGTCAGCAGGTCGTACCGCAGCCCGTCCATGCCCACGACGAGCACCCTGCCGCGTCCGCCGATGTCGTACGTCACCGCCCACCCCCTTCTCACGGCACCGGGTCAGGAGCCCTGTACCGCGCCCTCGGTGGCACCCGCGATGAACCCGCGGGCGAAGATGCTGAACACGATGACCAGCGGGAGCGCCGCCATCAGGACACCGGCCATGACCATGCTGTAGTCGGTGGTGTGGCCGACGTTGAGCTGGGCGAGCTCGACCTGGAGGGTCACGTGGCCCGGGTCGGTGAGCACGACGAGCGGCCAGATGTAGTCGTTCCAGCAGTTGACGAAGGCGTAGATGGCGAGGAACGACAGCGCGGGCCTGATCATCGGCAGCGCGATGTTCCAGTACTGACGGAAGAACCCGGCGCCGTCGATGCGGGCGGCGTCGAGGAGTTCGTCGGGCACGCCGTTCTGGATGTACTGGTGCAGCCAGAAGATGCCGAAGGCGTTGGCGAGGGAGGGCAGGGCGAGTGCCTTGAGCATCCCGACCCAGCCGATCTTCGACATGAGGATGAACTGCGGCAGGATCGCGAGTTGCAGCGGCAGCATCATGAACAGCAGCAGTGTGCCGAAGAGCAGTTTGCGGCCGGGGAAGTCGAACTTGGCGAAGGTGAAGGCCGCCAGGGAGTCGATGAACAGCACCAGGGCGGTGGTGACGGTCGCGACCAGCACCGTGTTGAGCATCGACCCGAAGAAGTCGATGGTGTTCAGCACGTGCCGGATGTTCTCCAGCAGATGGGAGCCGAACGTGAACTTCGGCGGGCTCTTGTAGATGTCCTGCGTGGTGTTGGTCGCCATGATGATCGTCCACGCGAACGGGAAGACCGAGACCAGGACGGCCACGACGAGGATGATGTGCGCTGTCAGGCCCTTGGGGCGGCGAAGTCGCCTGCCGCCCGTGGCCGGCCGCGCGGTGTCGACCGCGGTCATGCCTTCCTCCCTCGTGTGGTGATGCGCCAGTTGACGGCGACGAGGATGATGATCAGTACGAAGAAGGCCCACACGATGGCCGCGCCGTAGCCGTAGTCGTTGTTGAGGAAGGCCGACTGGTAGAAGTACAGCAAGGTCGTCAGACCCGCCTGGCCCGGGCCGCCGAGGTTGGCGTTGGCGGCGTTGCTGGAGAACAGGACCTGGGGTTCGCTGAAGCTCTGCAGGCCGTTGATGGTCGAGATGATGACCGTGAACAGAATGATCGGCCGCATGATCGGGATGGTGATCTGGAAGAACGTGCGGATGGGCCCCGCACCGTCCATCTTCGCCGCCTCGTAGATCGAGTTCGGGATCGCCTGCAGGCCGGCCAGATAGATGATCATGTTGTAGCCGGTCCACTGCCAGGTCATCAGCAGCGAGATGACCACCTTGATCAGCCACGGGTTGCTCAGCCACGGAACGGGCGAGATGCCGACCATGCCCAGGATCGCGTTGACCAGACCGAAGTTGTTGCTGAACACCGCGCCGAAGAAGATCGCCACGGCGACGATCGAGGTCACGTTGGGCACGTACAGCGCGATGCGGTAGAAGCCCTTGAAGCGGCGCACCGAGTGCAGCAGCGTCGCCAGCGTCAGGGCGCCGAAGAGGGTCGGCACGGTGGACAGCACCCAGATCACCAGGGTGTTGCGGATCGACAGCCAGAAGACCGGGTCGTCCCACAGGAACCGGAACTGCTGCAGGCCCACGAACTGCATGTCGCCCAGGCCGTCCCAGCGCTGGAAGGCCAGGTACAGGGAGTAGAAGACGGGGAAGAAGGAGAACGCGACGAAGATCAGGTAGAACGGCGAGATCGCCAGGTACTGCCGCCAGTACGACAGCGGACCGCGCAGTCCGGGCCGAGCGGTACCCGCGGGCGCGGCGCGCCGCGGGCGGAACCGGGCCGGGCCGGGCCCGGGGGGGGGGGGGGGAGGGGGGGGGGGGGTGGGGGGGGGGGGGGGGGTGATGGGTGGGTCGCCCC
>NZ_JBVIHJ010000021.1:120480-188668 GCF_055570355.1 Streptomyces sp. NPDC031225
CCGCCCCCCCCCCCCCCCCCCCCCCCCCCCCCCCCCCCCCCCCCCGCCCCCCCCCCCCACCCCCCCCCCCCCCCCCCCCCCCACCCCCCCCCCGGGACCGGTGACCGGAGGTGACGTCACCTCAGCTCACCCCCTGCCGCCGGGCGATCTGCTTGGCCTGGCTGACCGCGTCCTTCCAGGCGTCGTCGGGCTTCTTGCCCTTGGCCTCGATGTTGGTCAGTTCCGTCTTGTAGGGGGCCATGACAGCGGCGTCGGCCGGGGCCTCGTAGGCGAGCGGAACGGCCTTGGCGGCAGGGCCGAAGACCTCGATGATCTTCTGTCCGCCGAAGAAGGCGTCGGGGCCCGTCATGGCCGGCGTGGTGTAGGCGGCCGGGGCGGCGGGGAAGATGGCGGCGTCGGTGAAGCCGCGGGCGTCGTTGGCGGGGCTGAGGATCCAGCTGATGATCTTGAACGCCTCTTCGGGGTTGCGGCACTGCTTGGGCAGGGCCAGGTACGAGCCGCCCTGGTTGGCCGGTCCGACGGGCATCGGGCACACCCGCCACTTGCCCTTGGTCTGCGGCGCGGCCTGCTCGATGTCCAACGCGTGCCAGGCCGCGCCGAGCTCGGTGAGGAGGGTCTTGCCGATGGCGGCGTTCCAGGTGTTGTCGTTGATCTTGGCGTCGAGGCCGAGGGTGTAGGGGCGCACCGACGTGGTCCACGCGGCGCGGATGTGGTCCTGGTCGCCGATGAAGTGGTTGTTCTTGTCGATGAACCGCTGGGTGCCCTGGCCGACGGTCATGTCGAACATCGAGCCGAGGTTGTTGACCAGGTAGGTGCCGGGGTTCTTCCTCTGCAGCTCGGTGCCGAGCTGGAAGTAGTCCTCCCAGGTCTTGACCAGGGCGGCGACCTTGGCGGGGTCGGTGTCCACCCCGGCCTTGGCGAACAGGTCCTCGCGGTAGAAGAGTGCGGTGGGGCCGATGTCGATCGGGAAGCCGATCTGCTTGCCGTCCTCGCTCTGGGCGAGCTTGGTCTTCCAGTCCAGGTACTGCGACGAGACCTTCTTGAAGCCGAGGTCGTTCAGGTCGAGGAAGCGGTTGGCGTTAGGCAGGAAGGACGCGATGTCCTCGCCCTTGATGCCGGTGATGTCGGGCACCGAGCTGCCCGCCGCGAGGGTGGTGGTGAGCTTCTGCTTGAAGTCGCCGCCGATGGACGCCGTCGTCAGCTTGATTTCGCTGCTGAAGTGGTTCTTCGCCTCCGCGACCACCTTGTCGCTGAGCGCGCCGCCCCAGTACCACAGGGTGAGGTTCTTGCCGTTCTTGGTGCCGCCCGAGCCCGAGCCGCCGCCGCAGGCGACGGTCAGTCCGGAGGCGGCCGCGGTGAGCGCGGCGGCCTGGAGGAAGCCTCTACGTGAAAGGTCCACGGGTCACTCCTGTTGTTCCTGTTCGTGGTGCTGAGGGGTGTTGGACAGTGGGGGCGTTGTGAGGGTCAGTGCTGCCGGGGCGGGGTGACCGGGGCGTGGTGCACCGGCGGGCCGACGTCCGCCGGCAGGCGGTCGGCCAGGAAGCCGTACGTCCTGCGCAGGCCGGGGTCGGTCAGGGAGCGCCACCAGCGGTCGACGCCGTACCAGCCGGGAGCCGCGAGGGCGCCGCCGTGGTGCCGGACGGAGAGGCCGGCCGCGAGGACGGCGAACCGCAGGCGTTCCTCCAGCGGCCAGCCGCCCAGGGAGGCGGCGACGAACGAGGCGCCGAAGACGTCACCGGCGCCCGTCGCGTCCAGGACGTCGACGGGAAGGGCAGGGACCTCCGCGTACTCGCCGGTGACCTGGTCGACGGCGACCGCGCCGTCCCCGCCCCGGGTGACGACCGCGACCGGCACCAGCTCGGAGAGCGTGCCGAGCGCCGCGACCGCGCTGTCGGTGCGGGTGTAGGCCATCGCCTCGCCCTCGTTGGGGAGGAAGGCGTGGCACAGCGCGAGCTGGTCGAGGAGGTCCTTCGACCACTCCTGGGTGGGGTCCCAGCCGACGTCCGCGTAGATGTGGGTGCCGTTCGCGGCGGCCTTGGCGAGCCAGGCGCGCGGCTCGGCCTCCAGGTGGACGAGGGCCGTACGCGCCTCGGGCGGGTTGCCCATCAGCACGTCCTGGGAGTACGGGGGTTCCTGGCCGTGGGTGACGAGGGCGCGGTCGTGACCGTGTGCGAGCGACACGGTGACAGGGGTGGGCCAGCCGTCCGCGGTGCGGGAGAGGGCGAGGTCGACGCCTTCCTGGTCGTCGAGCACGTCACGGCAGTGCTCGCCGTAGAAGTCGTCGCCGAACACCGTGGCCAGGGAGGTCCTCAGGCCGAAGCGGGACGCGGCCACCGCGAGGTTCGCGATGCCGCCGGGGCCGCAGCCCATGCCGGCCGTCCAGATCTCCTCGCCCGGTGTCGGGGGCTTCCCGAGCCCCGTCAGGACGAGGTCGTAGAAGAGCAGCCCGGTCAACAGCACATCGGGCCTGTCGTCGTCCACTCGCACAGCCTCTCGTCAAAACTCGTCATTTCGATGACCGGAATCGTGCGCTGATCCATGAGATTGGTCAATACCTAAGCAGAACTGAGCATAGAAATGATTGAAGATGACGAGTAGTGTTCACGCCGTGCTGGCAGAACGACGACACCAACTCATCCTGCGGGCCCTGCGCTCCGGCGGCCCCGCGGCTGTGACCGACCTCTCCGAGCAACTGGGGGTGAGCCCCGCCACCATCCGGCGCGACCTCGTCAAGCTGGAGGAGGACGGGCTGCTCACCCGGGTGCACGGCGGAGCGCGCGCCGAGGAGGGTGACCAGCCCTTCGCCGAGGTCGCCGAGGTCCGGGTGGCCGAGAAGGACGCGATAGCGGCCCGGGCCGCCGCCCTGGTCCAGGACGGCCAGTCCGTCCTGCTCGACATCGGCACCACCGCCTACCGGCTGGCCCGCCAGCTGCACGGCCGCCGGCTCACCGTGATCACCAGCAACCTGGTGGTCTACGAGGAGCTCGCCGACGACGAGGGCATCGAACTGGTGCTGCTCGGCGGCATGGTCCGCCGCGAGTACCGCTCCCTGGTCGGCTTCCTCACCGAGGACAACCTGCGCCAGCTGCACGCCGACTGGCTCTTCCTCGGCACCAGCGGAGTGCGGCCGGGCGGGCAGGTGATGGACACGACGGTCGTCGAGGTGCCGGTCAAACGGGCCATGATCAAGGCGAGCGACAAGATCGTCCTCCTCGCCGACACGGCCAAGTTCCCGGGTACCGGCATGGCGAAGGTCTGCGGTCCCGAGGACCTGGACATGGTGGTGACGAACGCGCCGGTCCACGCGGCGACCCGCTCCTCCCTGGAGGAGGCGGGCGTCGAGGTGGTCCTGGCAGGAAAGGCTCAGAAGTGAAACTGACGATTCTCGGCGGGGGCGGCTTCCGCGTCCCGCTCGTGTACGGCGCGCTGCTCACCGACCGCGGCGAGGGCCGGGTGACCGAGGTCGTCCTGCACGACCTGGACGCCGGCCGGCTCACCGCGGTCGGCCGGGTGCTGGCCGAACAGGCGGCCGCCGTCCCGGGCGCCCCCACGGTGACCACCACGACCGACCTCGACGAGGCCCTGCGCGGCGCCGACTTCATCTTCTCGGCGATCCGCGTCGGCGGCCTGGAGGGCCGTGCCGAGGACGAGCGGGTGGCCCTCGCGGAGGGCGTCCTCGGCCAGGAGACGGTCGGCGCGGGCGGCATCGCCTACGGCCTCAGGACCGTCCCGGTCGCCGTGGACATCGCCCGGCGCGTGGCCCGGCTCGCCCCCGACGCCTGGGTCATCAACTTCACCAACCCGGCAGGACTGGTCACCGAGGCCATGTCCCGCCACCTCGGCGACCGTGTCATCGGCATCTGCGACTCCCCGGTCGGCCTCGGCCGCCGCATCGCGCGCGTGCTCGGCGCCAACCCCGACGAGGCCTGGATCGACTACGTCGGCCTCAACCACCTCGGCTGGGTCCGCGGCCTGAAGATCGCCGGCCGGGACGAGCTGCCGCGTCTGCTCGCCGACCCCGACCTCCTCGGCTCCTTCGAGGAGGGCAAACTCTTCGGCGTCGACTGGCTCCGGTCGCTCGGCGCGATCCCCAACGAGTACCTGCACTACTACTACTTCAACCGCGAGGCCGTCCGCTCCTACCAGCAGGCCGAGAAGACCCGCGGCGCCTTCCTCGCCGACCAGCAGGGGCGGTTCTACGACGAGGTCGGCGCCCCCGGGGTGAAGGCGCTGGACGTGTGGGACCGCACCCGGGCCGAGCGCGAGGCCACCTACATGTCCGAGAACCGGGAGACGGCCGGCGCCGGCGAGCGCGACGCCGACGACCTCTCCGGCGGCTACGAGAAGGTCGCCCTCGCCCTGATGCGGGCCATCGCCCGGGACGAGCGCACCACGCTGATCCTGAACGTCCGCAACCGCAGCACCCTGTCGGTGCTCGACAGCGATGCCGTCATCGAGGTGCCCTGCCTCGTCGACGCCAACGGCGCCCACCCGGTCACCGTCGCCCCGCTGCCCGACCACGCCACCGGCCTGGTCTGCTCGGTCAAGGCGGTCGAGCGGGAGGTCCTGGCCGCCGCCGAGTCCGCCTCGCGCGCCACCGCGGTGAAGGCCTTCGCGCTGCACCCCCTGGTGGACTCCGTGAACGTCGCCCACAGGCTGGTCGAGGGGTACACCTCGGTGCATCCGGGGCTCGCGTACCTTATGTAGCGTTCCATCGTGGGAAAGCGCTTTCCCCTCGCCTTTCGGCCCCGCCAGCCAGCCCTCTCCCTCCCTGGAGATCCTTCATGCACGACGAAAGCCGCCGCATCGAGGAGCGCGTCCAGCGCGCCCACGACCAGCGCATCAAGCCCGCGATCTACGCGGCCACCGTCCCCTTCGAGGTCGAGGCCTGGCAGGCACCGGGGGAGCCGGTCTCCTTCGAGGAGGCCGCGGCCGCGCGCTACACGCCCTTCGCGATGGACACCCCGTGGGGCCCGCCCTGGGGCACCACCTGGTTCCGGATGCGCGGCCGGGTGCCCGCCGAGTGGGCCGGAAAGCGCGTCGAGGCCGTCATCGACCTCGGCTTCGTCGGCGACTGGCCCGGCAACCAGGCCGAGGCCCTGGTGCACCTCGTCGACGGCCGCCCCCTGAAGGCGGTGAACCCCCTCAACCAGTACGTCCCCATCGCCAACCCGGCCACCGGCGGCGAGGAGATCGACTACCTGGTCGAGGCGGCCTCCAACCCGGACATCCTCAAGGACAACTTCTCCAAGGTCACGCCGATGGGCGACAAGCTCACGGCGGGCTCCGCGCCCCTGTACACCTTCCAGCGCGCCGACCTCGCGGTCCTCGACGAGGAGGTCTTCCACCTCGACCTGGACCTCCAGGTGCTGCTCGGCGTCATGGTCCACCTCGGTGAGCACGAGCCGCGCCGCCACGAGATCCTGCACGCCCTGGACCGGGCCATGGACGCCCTCGACCTGGACGACGTCTCCGGCAGCGCGGCGGCGGTCCGCGCGGTGCTCGCGCCGGTCCTCGCCAAGCCCGCCCACGCGAGCGCGCACACCGTCTCCGGCGTCGGACACGCCCACATCGACTCCGCGTGGCTGTGGCCCATCCGCGAGACCAAGCGCAAGACGTCCCGCACCTTCTCCAACGTCACCGCGCTCGCCGACGAGTACGACGACTTCATCTTCGCCTGCTCCCAGGCCCAGCAGTACGAGTGGGTGCGCGACAACTACCCGCACGTGTGGGCCCGCATCCAGGACTCCGTGAAGAAGGGCCAGTGGGCCCCGGTCGGCGGCATGTGGGTGGAGGCCGACGGCAACCTGCCCGGCGGCGAGGCCATCGCCCGCCAGCTCGTCCACGGCAAGCGGTTCTTCATCGAGCACTTCGGCGTCGAGACCAAGGGTGTCTGGCTCCCGGACTCCTTCGGCTACACCGCCGCCTACCCGCAGCTCGCCAAGCTCGCCGGCAACGACTGGTTCCTCACCCAGAAGATCTCCTGGAACCAGACCAACAAGTTCCCCCACCACACCTTCTGGTGGGAGGGCATCGACGGCACCCGCATCTTCACGCACTTCCCGCCCGTAGACACCTACAACGCCCGCTTCAGCGGCGAGGAGATGGACCGCGCGGTCCGCAACTACTCGGAGAAGGGCGTCGGTACGCGCTCGCTGGCCCCCTTCGGCTGGGGCGACGGCGGCGGCGGCCCCACCCGCGAGATCATGGAACGCGCCCGGCGCCTCGCCGACCTGGAGGGTTCACCCAAGGTCGTCGTCGAGCACCCCGACGAGTTCTTCGCCAAGGCCCGCGCCGAGTACGAGGACGCCCCGGTCTGGGTCGGCGAGCTCTACCTGGAGCTGCACCGCGCCACCTACACCTCGCAGGCCCGCACCAAGCAGGGCAACCGCCGCTCCGAGCACAAGCTGCGCGAGGCCGAGCTGTGGGCGACGACGGCCGCACTGCACGCACCGGGCTACTCCTACCCGTACGAGAAGCTGGACCGGCTGTGGAAGACGGTCCTGCTGCACCAGTTCCACGACATCCTGCCGGGCTCCTCGATCGCCTGGGTGCACCGCGAGGCCGAGGCCGAATACGCCCGCGTGGCCGAGGAGTTGGAGGCGCTGACCGCCGAGGCGGTGGCCGCGCTGGGGGCCGGTGACACCCGGGTCTTCAACACCAGCCCGTTCGACCGGGCCGAAGTGGTCCGTACGTCGGAGGGGGCTCTGGCGTACGTGCGGGTGCCCGCGAACGGCAGCGCCCCGCTGACCGGCAGCACCGAGCCCGCGCAGCCGGTCCGCGTGTCCGGCCGCGTCCTCGACAACGGCCTGGTGCGCGTGGAGGTGGCGGAGGACGGCACGCTGTCATCCGTCTTCGACCAGCGCTTCGGCCGGGAGGTGCTGGGCGACAAGGGCAACCTGCTCCGCCTGCACACCGACCTCCCGAACTACTGGGACGCCTGGGACATCGACAAGCACTACAAGAACCGGTACACGGATCTGCTGGAGACGTCGTCGGTCGAGGTCGTCTCCGAGGACCCGCTGTCGGGTGCGATCCGCGTGACGCGGTCCTTCGGCAAGGGCTCGACGATCACCCAGACCATCACCCTGCGCGCCGACAGTCCCCGGATCGACTTCGAGACCGAGATCGACTGGCACGAGGCCGAGAAGATCCTCAAGGCGGCCTTCCCGGTGGACGTCCGCGCCGCGCACTCCTCCGCGGAGATCCAGTTCGGCCACGTCCAGCGGCCCACCCACACCAACACCACCTGGGAGGCGGCCCGTTTCGAGGTGCCCGGCCACCGCTGGGTCCACATCGCCGAACCCGGCTACGGCGTCGCGGTCCTCAACGACTCCACCTACGGCCACGACGTCTCCCGCACGGTCCGTGCGGACGGCGGTACGACGACCACGGTCCGGCTCAGCCTGGTCCGCGCCCCGCGCATCCCGGACCCGGAGGCCGACCAGGGCAAGCACCGCTTCACCTACGCGCTGCTGCCCGGCGCGAGCATCGAGGACACCGTCGCCGAGGGCTACTCCCTCAACCTCCCGCTCCGCGTGGCCGACGCGGCCGGCGCCCCCGAGCCGGTCGTCTCGGTCGACGGCCGGGGCGTGACCGTCGAGGCGGTCAAGCTCGCCGACGACGGGTCCGGCGACGTCGTGGTCCGCCTGTACGAGTCGGACGGCGGCCGCGCCCAGGGCGTGCTGCGCACCGGCTTCCCGCTGGCCGGCGCGCAGGTGACCGACCTGCTGGAGCGACCCCTGCAGGACGAGAGGGCCGAGGTCTCCGACGGCGGGGTCCAGGTCTCGCTGCGTCCCTTCCAGGTACTGACGCTCCGGCTGCGGAGGGGCTGACGTATGCCGATGCAACCCTGGTTCACCGACGCCAAGTTGGGGATCTTCGTCCACTGGGGCATCTACGCCGTCGACGGCGTGCAGGAGTCCTGGTCGTTCTACGACGACATCGTCCCGCACGACCGGTACATGTCCCAGCTGGAGCGGTTCACGGGGGCCAGGTACAACCCCCGTGACTGGGCCGACCTGTTCGCCCGCGCGGGGGCCAGGTACGCCGTCCTGACGACCCGTCACCACGACGGTGTGGCGCTGTGGGACACGGAGTTCGGCGACCTGAACCTCGGCAAGGACTACATCGGTCCCTACGCCGAGGCCCTGCGCGAGAAGGACCTCAAGGTCGGCTTCTACTACTCGCACTCCGACTGGAACCACCCCGACTACGCCTCCACGCGCAAGCCGGGCCGCCCGCCGGAGCAGGAGGACAACCGCTACTCCGAGGTCGCGGCCGAGGACGAGGACCTGGCTGCCTGGGAGCGGTACATCGCCTACCGGGACGGCCAGATCCGCGAGCTGGCCTCCCGCTACCGGCCCGACCTGATGTGGTTCGACGGTGAGTGGGACCGCAGCGAGGAGCAGTGGCGTATCCCCGAACTCGCCGCGCTCATACGGTCGTACGTGCCGGACGTCGTCTTCAACGCGCGCATGCTCAGCGAGGGTGACTACGCCACCCCCGAACAGGGCGCTCCCATCGAACCGCCGGACGGGCCATGGGAGTTGTGCCTGACGATCAACGACTCGTGGGGGTATCAGCACCAGGACCACCACCACAAGTCCCTCGCACAGCTGATCCGCTACTTCACCGAGACGATCGGCGCGGGCGGCAACCTGCTGCTCGACGTCGGCCCGATGGAGGACGGGACCATCCCCGCACCCCAGGTCGAGCGCCTCGAAGGCCTGGGGGAGTGGATCGCGAAGCACTCCGAGGCCGTGTACGGGACCGTGCGCGGACTGCCCGCCGGGCACCACTACGGGCCCAGCACGCTCTCCGCGGACGGCCGGACGCTCTACCTGGTGCTCTTCGACGCGCCGCGCGCCGAGATCGGGCTGCGGGGACTGGTCACCCCGGTCCGCAGGGTGAGCGTCCTCGGCACCGGGACCGAGCTCGGGCACGAGGTGGTCGGCGGCCTGCACGAGGCCGTGGGCGTCGTGTGGATCGACCCGCCGGCGCAGGCCGACCTCGATCCGTACGCCACGGTGCTCAAGGTCGAGCTGGACGGCGACGTGGAGCTGTACCGGGGCGCGGGCAGGTTCTGACCCGGACGGCGAACCACCCCCACGCCTGCCCGAGTCGGCGCAGGCGTGGGGGTGGCCGACGGGTCGGCCCACTGCTCGGTTCAGCCAGTGAAGCCGGCCGTGATCGAGGTGAACTGCCAGGTGTTCTGGCTGATGCCGGAGCAGTTGCTCGTCACGCCGCCGCCCGGGCACGGCCGGTCGCGGTTGACCGCCCAGAACGCGAGGCGGGCGATGTGACGGGAGTTCGCCCAATCGCGGATCTGGGTCCAGACCGCCGTGCTGGTCAGCTCCTGCTGGTCGCTGAGCCCGTTCATGCCGGAGATCCCGATGTGGGCGTAGGCCGTCGTGTCGTCCCACCCGAAGGTGGACTTCAGCTTGGTCTTCAGCCCCTCCGAGGCGTTCACCGTGCTGCCGTACATGTCGCTGCCGCCGCCGAAGTCGAACGGCATGATCGTGAAGACGTCGATGTTCGCGTTCAGGGCCTTGGACTGCTCGATCAGCCGGTTGCCCCAGTACGTCGGGCCGGTCGTCGAGGTGCCGAAGGTGAGGATGGTCCGCAGGCCCGGGTTGTTCGCCTTGACGATCTTCAGGGCGTTGAGGATCCGGTCCTGCACGGTCGCGTTCTCGAACTCGTCCGTGTTCTCGATGTCGACGTCGATCGCCTTGAGTCCGTAGGCGTCGATCACCTTCTGGTAGGCGCCCGCGAGCGCCTCGGGGGTCGAGCAGTTCGGCCCGAGCTTGTTGCCGCTCCAGCCGCCGATGGAGGGGACGACGTCCCCGCCGGCGGACCGGATGGAGTTGATGACGGACTGGTCGTTGCCGCCGGTCAGCGCCCGGCTCCCGTCCCAGGCCGGGGTGCAGCCACCGGAGGACAGGATGAACGCCATCGTGAACCACTTGATCCCGGTCGCGCTCATCACCGAGGTCGCGCTCGGCGGATCACCCCACCCGAGGTACAGATAGGGCGCGGCCTGCTTGAACCCGGTGCCGCCACCGCCGCCCGCGTCGGTCGTCACGGCCACGGCGTTGGAGGCCGCCGACACGTTCCCGGCCGCGTCCCGCGCCCTCACGGTGAAGTTGTAGGAGGCGCTCGCGGCCAGCCCGCTCACGGTGGCGCTGGTCCCGGACACCCTCAGCACCTGGTTCGACCCGCTGTACACGTCGTACGCCGTCACCCCGACGTTGTCGGAGGAGGCGTTCCACGCCAGCGACACGCTGGAGGAGGTCTTCCCGGTGGACCGCAGACTCCCCGGCGCGCTCGGAGCCTGCGTGTCCGAACCCCCGCCCCCGCCGGGCCCGTCGAGGCTGATGTCGTCGGCGAAGTAGGTGCCCTGCGCGTACCAGCCGTGGACGTAGACGCTGGCGCTGGTCTGCGCGGCGCCGGTGGTGAACGAGGTGCTCAGCTGGGTGTACGCCGCCGGCGACGACGTCCACGTGGAGGCGCCGCCGTCCACGCCGAGGTACACGTAGGAGCCGCGCACCCAGCCGCTGAGACGGTACGTCGTGTTCGGCTGGACGGGGACGGACTGGCTGCACTGGGCGTTGTCGCTCGAACTCACCGCGCCCTGAAGGGCCTTGGAGCCCCCGTGGACGGGAGAGGAGACGACGGACCCGAGGTTGCCGGTGCAGGTCCAGGAGGAGAGGCTCCCGGACTCGAAGCCGGGGTCGGTCAGCACATTGGCCGCCTGAGCGGTCTGGGGAAGGGCGACCGCCCCGGCCAGCGCGAGACCTGCGGTGCCGAGCAGAGCGAGAAGCCGACGTCCGGGACGTCTGAGTGGGTTGCGCACGCGATCTCCCTGAAGATATGGGGGTGTTCGGGAGTGCAAGGGGGTGCGCAACCAAGTTGGTATGGACCAATGAGAGTGTCAAGACCTGACGCCGAATTGGTCCATACCGGTTGAGGTGACCTACCCAGGGGCGCGGGGAACTGCGCGACAAGCCACAGCGGGCCCGCACTCTGACGTGGCATCGGACAGTTCTACCGGTCGAGGCCGGCGACTCAGGGGCGCGGGGAACTGCGCGACAAGCCACAGACGCCCCGCACCCGGCCGACGACCTGAAGCGGCATGCGGGAAGGGCGCACACCGGTTGAGGTGAGCCGCTTAGGGGCGCGGGGAACTGCGCGACAAGCCACAGACGCCCCGCACCCGGTCGGAGACCTACAGCGGCAGGGCCGAAGCCGCAGCCTCGACGGAGTCGACCTCGTCGACCATCGGCGCCGGTGCCGGCACCGCGGGCAGCAGGGGTTCCGTCTCCTCCATGCGCTGGGCCGGAACCGAGACGGGCCGCAGCGGACGCGCTCCCGACACGACGGTGTAGTCCTGTCCAAGGAACGGCGGTTCGATCACACCCGGGTCCTCCCCGAGCGCCAACTGCACAGCCGCCCAAGGCACGTTGACCCCGCACAGCGACAGCTGGTGCAGGCCGCCCGCCGGCCGCGTGTTGACGTCCATGAGCACCGGCCGGTCACCGAACATCCGGAACTGGATGTTGGACAGATAGTGCAGCCCGAACCCCTCCGCGATCAGCCGCGCAGGCTCCAGCCACTGCTCGTCCTGGGTGAAGCCACGCCGCCGCCCGTTCTTCGTGCGGCCGATCGCCAGCCGCACCCGGTTGTCGGTCCCGGTGAGCGTGTCCACCGACACCTCGGGCTGCTCCAGACGCGGCATGACCAGCCAGTCCACCTGCTCGTCGGCCTGCTCCAGCGCCTCGACGACCATGTCGAGCGAGACGTACGGGCTCGGGAACCCGTTGAGCTGCGAGAGCGAGAAGGGAGCGCGGGTGATGACCCGGAAGCCCACCCCGCCCGCACCGGACGCCGGCTTGAAGCACGCCTTGTGGCCGTCCGCCTCCAGCTGCTCCACGGCCGTGACCAGCTCGTCCGCGGTCCGCACCCGCCACCACGGCGGTACCGGCACGCCGATCGCCTGGACCGCCTCGTAGGCGACGACCTTGTCGTGGAAGACGGCGACACCCTCCGGCGGCGGCGCGAGCAGCGCCGTGCCGACCGCGGCGAAGTCGGCGCGGTGCGCGACGATCGCGGCCTGGTGCAGCCGCGGCACGAACACGTCGATGCCGCGCCGCTGGCACTGGTCGAGGGCGAACTCGACGTAGGCGGCGGGGGAGAGGCCCTCCGGCTCCAGATCGGCGGTGTCGGCGGCGGCCAGCACCGGCGAGTCGGCGTCTCCATGGGTCGCGTGGATCTCGACGGCCCGGTCGCTGGGATTTCGCCGCAGCTGATCCATGAAGAACACGTTCTCCGCGTACGTGCGGTTGAGCCAGACGCGTACGCGAGAGATCATGCAGGCCGCCTTTCGGGCATTTTCGGGCAGGGCGAAGCAAGCCCGTGCCCGGGCAGTGTGCTTGGAGGGACACCAAACCGCCCCTTGCGAAGGGAAGTTCCATACGGTGGTGTTGGGGCGATCATACGGCGTCCCGAGGGGTGCGCGTGCAACGCCGGTGTTACGGATCCGGCGATCATGGAGTGCCGGCGCCGCGATCCACTCTTGTACCAGGCAGGCAAATGTGTTCTGGTGGTCTGACCCGGGAGCTCGGAGGGGGCGAGAGGTGACGTCTACGGCCGGTGCCGCGGCACAGCTTCTGGCCGTCAGCGATCTGCACATCGGCTACCCCGAGAACCGCACCCTGGTCGAGGAGATGCGCCCCGGGACCGACGGCGACTGGCTCCTGGTGGCCGGCGACGTGGCCGAGACCGTCGCCGACGTCCGCTGGGCCCTGGAAACCCTCGCCGGGCGCTTCCGCAAGGTCGTCTGGGCCCCCGGCAACCACGAACTGTGGACCCACCCGAAGGACACCGTCACCCTGCGTGGCGTCGCCCGCTACGACCACCTCGTCGAGATGTGCCGGGAACTCGGCGTCCTCACCCCCGAGGACCCCTACCCCGTCTGGGAGGGCCCCGGCGGCCCCGTCGCCGTCGCCCCGCTGTTCCTCCTGTACGACTACTCGTTCCTGCCGGCCGGCTGCACCACCAAGGAGCAGGGACTTCAGTACGCGCACGGCACCGGCGTCGTCTGCAACGACGAGTTCCTGCTGCACCCCGACCCCTACCCCTCCCGCGAGGCCTGGTGCCGGGCCCGGGTCGCCGAGACCGCGCGCAGGCTCGCCGGCATCCCCGAGGACCTGCCCACCGTCCTGGTCAACCACTACCCGCTGGACCGGCACCCCACGGACGTCCTGTGGTACCCCGAGTTCGCGATGTGGTGCGGCACCACGCTGACCGCCGACTGGCACCGCAGGTTCCGCGTCGAGACCATGGTCTACGGCCATCTGCACATCCCGCGGACCACCTGGCACGAGGGGGTCCGCTTCGAGGAGGTGTCGGTGGGTTATCCGCGGGAGTGGCGGCAGCGGGCGGAGCCGCCGGGACGGCTGCGCCGGATCGTGCCGGGAGAGGTCGGCGCACGATGATCGAGGACCTTCTGCCGGACGTGGTGGTGGCCGTCGAGAGGTACGGCCACGACGAGCCGGACCACGCGACGCTGTACCCCGAGGAGGCGGCGCTCGTCGTGCGGGCCGTCGCCAAACGCCGCCGTGAGTTCGCCGTCGTGCGGGCCTGCGCCCGCCGGGCCATGGAGAAGCTCGGCGTACCACCGCAGCCGATCCTGCCCGGTGAACGCGGTGCCCCGAAGTGGCCGGCCGGCCTGACCGGCAGCATGACCCACTGCGACGGCTACTGCGCCGCGGCCCTGGTCCGCGCCACCGACCTGGCCTCCCTCGGCATCGACGCCGAACCCCACGGCCCGCTCCCCGAGGGCGTGCTGGAGAGCGTCTCCCTGCCGGCCGAGCGGGACAGGCTGCGGGAACTCGCCGAGACGCAGCCGGCCGTGCACTGGGACCGGCTGCTGTTCAGCGCCAAGGAGTCCGTGTACAAGGCGTGGTTCCCGCTCACCGGCACGTGGCTGGAGTTCACCGAGGCCGACATCAGGATCCTCGTCGAGCCGGGGAAGCGCCTCAGCGGCACCCTGCGCGCCGAACTCCTCGTCCCCGGCCCGCTGGTGGGCGGTGAACGGCGCGGCGTCTTCGAGGGCCGCTGGACGGTCCGGGACGGTTTCGTCGCGACGTCCGTGACCGTGCCGCACGGCTGAGGGCACGGCACGGACCTCCGGTCCCGGCTACGCCTCCGGCGGGCACCAGCTCTTCAACAGCCTGAAGAACGCCTCCTCGTTGCCCGCGAGGCCCGCGTCCGCCAGCGCCTGTTCGGCCTCGGCGAGGACCGCCGGCGGGACCACCGGTGGCCGGGCGGTGTCCGGCGGACCGGACGCGGTGTCGAAAGCGGCTCGGACCGTGTGCAGCAGCCGCAGATACGCCTGGACGGCGGTGCGCTCACGGTCGGTCAGTACGGCGGTGGGCATCGTCGGCTCTCCCCAGGTCGGCGTCGGTCGCACCCCCGGACGGGGCACGTCGGTCGCACTCCGCACGGGCGTGCATCTCCAGCTTGCCGTCCACCACTGACAATCAGGCTCCCGCGCCCGCCCGTCCGCCCGCTTAGCGGAGGCGAAACCTCCCCGAAATCACCGTGGGGAAAGCGGTTCTACGCTGGACGGAAGGGCTTTCGGCCGCCTCGTCGCGGCCGGCGGAAGGCCAGGGAAAGGGAGGCGAGTACGTGGTCGACGACCCGCGACGGCGCCCGGTGCGCGCCGTCCGGCTGCGCTCGGTGGGCGACGGCGAACTGGAGCTGCAGTACCGCGTCGTGCACGGCTACCGGCGCGCCTTCCGCATGGCCGGCGAGGGCCCGCCGCTCGTGCTCATCCACGGCATCGGGGACTCCTCCGCGACCTGGGCCGATCTGATCCCCGACCTCGCCCGCACCCACACCGTCATCGCCCCCGACCTGCTGGGCCACGGCGACTCCGACAAGCCGCGCGCCGACTACTCGGTGGCCGCCTACGCCAACGGCGTGCGCGATCTGCTCACCACCCTCGGCATCGAGTCCGCCACGCTGGTCGGGCACTCGCTGGGCGGCGGGGTGGCGATGCAGTTCGCCTACCAGTTCCCCGAGCGCACCGAGCGGCTCATCCTGGTCAGCGCGGGCGGCGTGGGCCGTGAGGTCAACCCCGTGCTGCGGCTGGTGTCCCTGCCCGGCGCCCACCTCATGCTGTCCTCGCTGCAGCTGCCCGGCATGCGGCTCCAAGTGGGCCTCGTGGTGCGGCTGATGAAGCTGCTCGACACCGACCTCGGCCAGGACGCCCCGGACCTGCTGAACCTGGTCGACGCCCTCCCCGACGAGACCTCGCGCAACGCCTTCATCCGGACCCTGCGCGCGGTCGTCGACTGGCGCGGCCAGGTCGTCACCATGCTGGACCGCTGCTATCTCACCGAGGGCATGCCGACCATGCTGTTGTGGGGGGACCGGGACAGCGTGGTGCCCGTCCGGCACGCCTTCGGGGCGCACGACGCGATGCCCGGCAGCCGGCTGGAGATCTTCGAGGGCGCGGGCCACTTCCCGTTCCACACCGACCCCGCCCGGTTCGTCTCCCTGGTCGAGGAGTTCACGACGACCACGGACCCCGCCCACTGGAGCCGGGAGCACTGGCGGGAACTGCTGCGGGAGGGCAGTCCGGGCAGCCCGGGCACGCCGCTGACCCGTGGTGTGGAGCGCGAGCGGAGAGAGGCGAGCGAACGCAGCGCCACGTGAGACCCGTGGACCCGGGCCCGCAGCTCCCCGGTCGTCGTCAGCCCTGGGGTCCCAGATAGCCCAGCGACGTCTCGATCCGCCCCGCCAGGTGATCGCGCTGTACCGGGCCCCGCAGCGACGAACCCGCCAGCCAGGTACGGCACTTGCTGGCGAGGAGCAGGCCGAAGCTCTCCGCCTCCCGCTCGTCGTCGAGCTCGAAGCGGCTGCGGGCGGCCACCTTGCGGACCGTGGCCTGGAGGTCGGCGCCGTCGCTGAGGAGCCGGGCGGCGACGGCGGCGCCCTCGACGTGGTGCGAGCAGTGGCCGGCGTTCATGTGCCACAGCTCGTGGCCGAGGATGACCAACTGGTGGTCGGGGGCGGTGCGTTCCTCGATCACGACGAGGTCCTGGTCGGCCATGTCGAGCCACAGCCCGCTCGCCGTGCCGACCGGGAAGGGCGCCGTACGGAAGTGGACGGGGCGGCCCCGGCGTCTGCTCATCGCGTCGCACAGGGCGCCGTACAGGTCGTCGGGCCGTGCCGGCGCGGTGAGTTCCAGCTCCGCCACCAACTCGCCGCTCAGGCGGCGCATGTGCTTACCGATGCCCACAGTTGTCTCCCGGATCAGGACTCGGGCCGCTTGACGCTCTCCAGGAGCATGTCCAGCCACTCGGCGACCTTGTCACGGTGCTGGTCGGTGGGCAGCTGTGCGGCCCGCCAGGCGATCCCGCGGACCCCGTGGTCCAGCAGCAGCCGCTCCAACGGGTCACCGGCGGACGCCGCCGCCTCGCGCTCCCGGTCGGCGAGCTTGTGCAGGAGCTCCTGCTCGGTGTGCTGGAGCGCGCCCGCGAGCGCCTCCGGGTCCTCGGCCGTCAGGAACCCGGCGTGCACCCGGAAGAACCGCTGGATGGCGTCGCAGTGCTCCATGGTGGGGCGCCGGTCGCCGTTGATCAGGGCGCCGGCCTGCTGCCGGGACATGCCCGCACCGTCGGCGATCTCCTGCTGGGTGTACTTGCGCCCGTTGGGCTTGAGCCGGGTACGGCGCAGCAGGTCGAGCCGTTGCAGGAACCGCTCCTGGACGTCCGGTTCACCGGCCGGGCGCCCGCCGAGCAGGGCCTTGACCACGGGCTCGGGAACACCGGAGGCGACGGACAGGCGACCGGTGTCGAAGACCCGCGCGTGTGCCACGCCGAGCCGGTCGGCGAGTGCGGTGACGCGGGCGACGACGGCCGTCAGCACGACCGTTGCCGCGCCGTCCGGGCTCCCGAAGCCATCCGACACCGACAGATCTCCTACGTCTCTCACCCGACGTCTCACAGGCGGTCGCCGTGAACTTCCCGGAGAGTAGCCGGTTGTTCGAACTCACATCCAGGTCTCGCCACAACTGTGGCCAATTTCAGCCGTCAACCGCCGCGGAATGCCACGATAGTTGACATGGCTCGCTCCAGGGAAGCAGGATCAAGGCGCCGCGTGAAGGCCGCATAGGCAAGAGGGGTGACCTCCCGATGGCATATCAGGCAGGCGGGCAGCGGTCGGAACTGCGGCCCGTCCCCGAGGGGCTCGAAGCTCAGGCATATCTGCAGGACTACGCCACGCTCCTGGAAGCCGTCCCCTTCCCGTCCGTCGTCCTCGACCACCGCTGGGACGTAGTCCTCGCCAACGCCGCTTTCGCGTCACTTTTCCGTGCCGTGGGCCCGCACCCGACCGCCATGCCGGGTGACAACTTCCTCAGGTTCGTCCTCTTCCACCCCGACGCGAGCAGCGTCCTGGGCGAGCACGAGTCCCGCTGGTGCCTGCCGATGCTCGCGCACTTCGCGGCCGCCGTGGAGCGGCACGGCCACGACCACGGTCTCCAGGCGATCCGCCGGGACATCGCCCAGGACCCGATCATGGAGGCCGCCTACCGGCAGGGCCTGCCGCACTGGATCCGGGCGGTCGGCGAGCAGGCCGTGGAGCACGACGGCTCCGTACGCCCCCTGACGCACCCCGACCCGCGCCGGGGCACCACCGAGTGCCGGGTCGTCGACGAGACTCCGCCCACCCTGCGCGATCTGGGCTACACCAGGCTGACGCTGGTGCTCCGCGCGGCGCCCGCCCGGCGTCGCCCGCGCCGGGAGGCGGCCCATCTCACGGTGGTCCCCACCCCCCGGGTCTGACGGGCACCGTCGGCGTTCAGGTCGTCGACGGCGCCTCGTCAGCGGATGTCGGTCCCCCGTGGAGCAACGGTGCTTCACGGGGCCGCCGACCGGCCGGGGCTCTCAGGGCATGTCAGCGCGGCGGGATGGTGTCCGGCTCCGCCACGGGGGCGTCCTGCACGGCGACCCCGCGCTTGGCCGCCTGGATCTGCTCGTACACATGGGTGCGCAGCTCGGCGAACCGCGGGGCCACGCGGGTGTGCAACTGGTCCCGCTCCTCCGGCAGATCGACCTTCAGCTGCTCCTGCACGACGGTGGGGGACGCCGAGAGCACGATCACCCGCTCGCCCAGGTACACCGCCTCGTCGATGTCGTGCGTGACGAACAGGATCGTGATGCCGCGCTCCCGCCACAGCCGTCGTACGAGATCCTCCAGATCGGCACGGGTCTGCGCGTCCACGGCCGCGAACGGCTCGTCCATCAGCAGGACTTCGGGCTCGTAGGCCAGCGCCCGGGCGATCGCGACCCGTTGCTGCATACCGCCCGAGAGCTGCCAGGGGTAGGCGGTGGCGGCGTCGGACAGGCCCACCGACTCCAGTGCGTCGGTGACCAGATCCCGTCGTCTGGATTTGCTCAAGTTCTTCTGCTTGAGGGGGAGTTCGACGTTGTCGGTGACCCGCATCCAGGGGAAGAGACTGCGCCCGTACTCCTGGAAGACGAACGCCATGCCGGGCGGGGGACCGCTCACCTTCCGCCCGGCCAGGTGGACTTCGCCGGCCGTCGGAGCGAGCAGACCGCCCATGCACTTGAGCAGGGTCGTCTTGCCGCAGCCCGACGGGCCGACGAGGCAGACGAGTTCGCCCGCCTCGACGGTGAAGGTGAGGTCCCGTACCGCCTCGACGCGGCGGCCGGACCCCTCGTAGACCTTGTTCAGGCCGCGCACGTCAAGCATGGACCGCCCTTTCGCGTTCGGGTGACTCACGGGGACCGCCGGGCCGAGGCGCGCAGGCCGTGGTACCAGGCGAGTGCCCGCCGCTCGACCAGCTGGAAGACGACGGAGAGCAAATAGCCGAGCAGGCCGAGGACGATGATCCCGGTCCACATGTCGGGGACGGCGAAACTGCGTTGGAACTGGACGACGGTGAAGCCGATGCCGCTGCTGGCCGCGGACATCTCGCTGATGACCATCAGGATGATGCCGATGGACAGCGCCTGGCGCAGGCCCGCGAAGATCTGCGGGCTCGCCGAACGCATCACCAGATGACGCATGCGCGACGGGCCGGTGATGCCGTAGGAGCGGGCCGTCTCCAGCATCACCGGATCGACCGCGCGCACACCTTCGACCGTGTTGAGCAGGATCGGCCACACGCAGCCGCTCGCGATCACCGTGACCTTCATGGTGTCGCCGATGCCCGCGAACAGCATGATGACCGGTATCAGCACCGGCGGCGGGACCGCCCGCAGGAACTCCAGGACCGGCTCGCACACCGCCCGCACCCGCCGGTAGGTGCCGATGACGGTGCCGACCGCCACGCCGACGACGGCGGCCAGCGCGTACCCGGCCGTCAGCCGCCAGATGCTCGGCAGGACGTCGTGGCGCAGCCGCTCACCGGTCCACACGTCCGGGAAGGTCCGGACGATCGTGCTCAGCGGCGGCCAGAACACGTCGGTGCTGCCGGCGGACGCCAGCCACCAGGTCGCGACCAGCAGCGCGGGCAGCGCGAGCACGAAGACCGACCGGAGTGCGAAGCGCTTCACACCGCCACCTCCCCGCGCACCGACTGGTGCCAGGCCAGCGCCCGTCGCTCCACGGTACGCGCGCCGACGTTGATGAGCAGCCCCAGCAGGCCGGTCACCACGATCAGCGCGTACATCTCCGGCACCGCCTGCGAGTTCTGCGCGACCGCGATCCGCGCGCCCAACCCCGGTGCCCCGATGACGAGTTCACCGGTGATGGCGAGGATCAGCGCGACGGCCGCGGCGAGCCGGACGCCGGTGAACACATACGGCAGCGCGGTCGGCCACAGCACGTGCCGGATCCGCGCCCAGGTGCCGAGCCCGTACGACCGTGCCGTCTCGTCGGCGACGGGGTCGACGTCCTGGACGCCGTAGAGCGTCTGGATGAGGACCTGCCAGAAGCTGGCGTACACGACGAGCAGCAGCACCGAGCGCAGTTCGCTGCCGTACAGCAGTACCGCCAGCGGGATGAGGGCGACGGAGGGGATCGGGCGCAGGAACTCGATCGTCGAGGCCGTCGCCTCGCGCAGGTACGGCACGACCGACACGATCACCCCGATGACGACGCCCGCGGAGGCGGCGATGGCCAGGCCCAGGGCCCAGCCGGTGAGGGTGTCGCCGAGTGCCGTCCAGAAGGCGCCGTCGGAGAGTTCGTCCGCGAAGGCGGTCGCGATCCTGCTGGTCGGCGGGAAGTACTCCTCCTTGACCAGGCCGATGCGCGGCACCACCTCGCCCAGCGCGAGGAAGGCCGCGAGACCGGCGGCGCCCAGCGCCGCGTTCTCGAACCTCATGGAAGGAGTGCGTCGACGTCGGGGGTCTTCTTGAAGAACCCGTCCTCCTCGCCCAGCTTCGCCAGCGCCTCGATCGAGGCCCTGTTCGGCTCGGCCGGCCACTTCGGGAGGATCACCTGCTCCAGCACCGACGCCGGGATCTTGGTGTACGTCGTGATGATCTGGCGCGCCTCGTCGGGGTGGGAGCCGGCGTAGGCGAGGGACTCGGCGGTGGCCTCCTGGAACTTCTTCACCACGTCGGCGTTCTGCTGCTGGTACTTCGTGGACGTGAAGTACATGGCGACCGTGGTGTCCCTCGCCACGTCCACCAGGGGAGAGGCGATCACCTGGCCGCCCTGGCTCTTGATCGTGGCGAGCGCGGGCTCGACCGCGCACGCCGCGTCGACCTGGCCGCTGTCGAGTGCTGCGGGCATCTGGTCGAAGGCCAGCTCCACGAACTTCACCTTGTCCGGATCGCCGCCGTCCTTGCGGACCGACTCGCGCACGGCGGACTCGTTGATGTTCTTCAGGGTGTTGATGGCGACCTTCTTGCCCTCCAGGTCCTTCGCGGACTTGACCGGGCTGCCCTTCTTCACCGCGATCGCCGCAAAGTCCTTGCCCGCTGAGCCGGTTGAGGCGATGCCGTTGGAGACCGCCTTGATCGGCACCCCCGACGACTGGGCGAGGAGGAGGGAGGTGACGTTGGAGAATCCGAACTGGAACTGCCCGCTGGCGACCCCGGGCACGATCGCGGCACCGCCCGACGCGTTGGAGATCTGCAGCTTCAGCCCGTGCTTGCTGTAGAAGCCCTTCTTCTGACCCAGATAGACCGGCGCGACATCGACGATCGGAATGAGACCGAGCTTGACGGTGGTGGTCCCGCCGGACGACGATCCCCCGTCCGGGGCTCCCGAATCGCCGGACGAGCCACAGGCCGACACGGTGACCAGGAATGCTCCGGACGCGAGGGCGGCGAGCAGACGACGCATGGCTCCTCCTGTGCAGACTTGGTTGTTCCGACAGGCTGTGCTTACGACAGGCTGTGCGCAGACCGCACAGTGGTGCTCAGCGCGAAAGGTATTGGTCTCACGAGGCAAGGTCAATGCCTTTGGCTAACAATATTGTTGACAGTTGCCGATTTGTGCGCCCGACCCGCACGTCGAGCGCACCTTTCGCGTCCCTCCGGAGGCGACGATGTCCCAAGCCGACCGCGCCCCGCACTTCGTCCGGTCCCTGGAACGCGGTCTCGCCGTCATCCGCGCCTTCGACGCCGACCACCCGGAACTGACCCTCAGTGAGGTCGCCCGCGCCTGCGGACTGACCCGGGCCGCGGCCCGCCGCTTCCTGCTGACCCTGGCCGACCTCGGATACGTCCGCGCCGACGGCCGTACCCACCGGCTCACCCCGCGCGTGCTGGAGCTCGGCTACGCCTACCTGTCGAGTTTCTCGCTGGCCCAGATCGCCGAACCGCATCTGGAGCAACTCGGCCACGACACCAGGGAGTCGACGTCCCTGTGCGTGCTCGACGGCGACGAGATCGTGTACGTGGCCAGGGTGCCCGCACACCGGATCATGACCGCGGCGATCACCGTCGGGACGCGCTTCCCGGCCCACATCACCTCGGTGGGCCGGGCGATCCTGGCCCACCTGCCCGCCGAGGACCTCGAAGTCCGGCTGGCCCGCGTCGAGTTGCGCCCCGTCACCGCACGCACGATCGTCTCCGCCGACCTGCTGCGGACGGAACTGGAGCGGGTACGGCGGCAGGGGTACGCCCTCGTCGACCAGGAACTGGAGGAGGGGCTGCGCTCGGTCGCCGCCCCGGTGCGGGGCCGGGGCGGCGAGGTGGTGGCGGCGGTCAACATCCCCGTCCAGGCGGGCCGTACGACCCTGGCGGCGGTGCGGCGGGATCTGTTGCCGGCACTGCTGGCGACGGTGGCCGGGATCGAGGCCGACCTGCGGATCGCTACAGGTCCAGTACGAGCTTCTTCCCCCGGCACCGGGACACGCAGATCATCATCGTCTCCCCGGCCTCCCGCTCCTCGTCGGTGAGCACCGAGTCCCGGTGGTCCGGGGTGCCTTCGAGGACGTCGGTCTCACAGGTGCCGCAGGTCCCCTCGGTGCAGGAGAACAGCACCTCCACACCCGAGGCGCGCACGGCGTCCAGCACGGAGACATCCGCGGGGACGGTCAGGCTCTTCCCGCTCTGCGCCAGCTCGACCTCGAACTCCGTGTCGTCGCCCACCGGTTGTTCCTTCGGTGCGAACCGCTCCACGTGCAGCAGTCCGGCCGGGCAGCGCGCCTCCACCGCGTCGAGGAGCGCACCGGGACCGCAGCAGTAGACGAGCGTGCCCTCGGGTACGTCGCCCAGCACCGAGGCGAGGTCCAGCAGACCGGTCTCGTCCTGCGGGGCGACGGTGACGCGGTCGCCGTAGCGGCTCAACTCCTCGGTGAACGCCATGGAGTCACGCGTCCTGCCGCCGTACAGCAGGCTCCACTCCGCACCCTCGGCCTCCGCAGCCGCGAGCATCGGCAGGATCGGCGTGATGCCGATGCCGCCCGCGATGAACCGGTAGCGCGGCGCGGAGCGCAGGGCGAAGTGGTTGCGCGGACCGCGCACCCGCACCTTGTCGCCCGGCTGCACCTGCTCGTGCACATGGGCGGATCCACCGCGCCCGGCCGGCTCGCGCAGGACGGCGATCCGCCATCCCGTACGGTCGGCCGGGTCGCCGCACAGCGAGTACTGGCGCTCCAGCCCGGGGCCGAGCAGCACGTCGATGTGGGCGCCGGGCTCCCACTCCGGGAGCTGTTCGCCCAGCGGGTGGCGCAGGGTGAGGGCGAGCACGCCGTCGGCGGCCGAGTCCCGGCGGGCGACGACGAGTTCGGCTTCGTAGGCGTCACTCATGAGCGGTTTCCTCGAGGCTCGGGTGAGGGCGGCTCGTGTCCCCGCGACGCCTTCTCCTGCGGGGAGTGTCCGGTCGGGTGCGCGAGCATCCACTCCCACATCTCGATCGGGTCCTGCGAGGTGTGCTCGCGTCCGCAGTGACAGGTGCCGTGCAGGGTGTCGGTGCCCGGCAGCCAGTCGATGCGGTAGATCTCCCCCGTGGCTCCGGCAGTCACAGGACCTTCTCCACGGGCTTGTCGCCCTCCTCGACGAGACGGGCGAGGATACGGCGGGCGGCGAGGCCACCGGTGTCGATGTTGATGCTCAGTTCCTGGTAGCCGGTGCGCTCGGTGCCCAGCGTCCTCTGCAGCAGGTTGAGCGCGTCGACGTCCTGCATGACGACTGTGTGGTTGTTGCCCCGCAGGAACTCCGTGACCTCGGCGTCCTCGGTCGCCCAGTCGCGCGAGACCATCCAGAAGTCGTACACCTTGCCGTCGGCGGACGGCGTGATGGCGTACGTGATCTCGGTGTGGAAACCGTTCGGGTCGCTGCCGTCCGCCTCGGGCAGCACACCCACCGGGGCGATGCGGCTGTGCAGCAGATACAGGCAGGGGGCGTGGTACTCGATGTCCTGCCAGCGCGTGATCCGGCCCTCGATGCCGGTGGACTTCGCGTAGAACGGCGGGCACGCGGCGTCGTCCATGTGCCGGCTCACCCGGACGATGCCCGCGCCCTCGTCGACCTCCGTGGTGATCGGCGTCTCGGCGACCTCGGGGGTGCCGATGTAGCCGCCGTGCAGATAGGTCTCGTGGGACAGGTCGAGGAGGTTGTCGACCAGCAGCCCGTAGTCGGCGTCGATCGGCTCCATGCCGCGGACGGTGACCCAGCCGGGGGAGTCGAGGTGCCTGGCCCGCGGGATGGTGTCGGCGTCGGCGAGTGCCGGGTCGCCGATCCACACCCAGATCAGGGAGTCCAGCTCGGCGACGGGGTAGGAGGCGACCCGCGCGGTACGCGGTACGCGCTTCTGGCCCGGCACGTACACACAGGTGCCCGACTTGTCGTAGGTGAATCCGTGGTACCCGCACACGATCCGGTCGCCGTCGAGCCGGCTGGGCTTCTCGTGCAGCGGGAACCGGCGGTGCACACAGCGGTCGGCGAGCGCGACGGGCGTCCCGTCCTCCTCGCTGCGGTAGAAGACGAGGGGCTCACCGAGGACCGTCCGGCCGAGCAACTCCTCGCGCCCGACCTCGTGGCTGTAGGCGGCGACGTACCACTGGTTCCTGGCGAAGGCGGTCGTGTGCGGCATGGCGTTCGGCTCCCGTCGTTGGGTCGTGGCGACATCGTCGGGAAGGGATGCGCGGGGGCGCAATACGGCTTCCGCGTCACGGAAGAGTGCTTGGAAAGCTCCTGGTGAGAGCGGCGCCCTCGTCTTTCCCCGCGGGCGGCGAACCCGCCGCGCGACGGTCTTCCGTGCTGCGGCATACTCTCCCGATGAGTTCTCGCAGGTCCCCGATCCGTCAGCCGGTCACGATACGGAGGGCTGTCGCGCGGGATGCCAGGCGGCTCACGCGGCTCGTCCGTGGCTCAGGCGCCTACGAAGGCAAGTACGCAGCCGCAGTCGCGGACTACCGGGTCGGCCCTGACTACATCGAGGCCCACCGCGCCTTCGTGGCCGTCGGCACGGACGAGCACGGGGGCCGAATCCTCGGGTTCTACTCGCTCGTCCTCGACCCACCGGAGCTCGACCTGCTGTTCGTCGCCGACGACGTGCAGGGACGGGGAATCGGACGGCTGCTCATCGGGCACATGCAGTCCGAGGCCCGTGCCGCAGGCATCGACCGTCTCAGGGTCGTGTCGCACGTTCCCGCCGAGGACTTCTACCACCGCGTCGGTGCGGTGCGGACCGGGACCGCGTTCGCGAACCCGCCCGCCGTGCCGTGGGACCGTCCCGAATTCGAGTTCCGCATCTCTTCCGGATGACGCGGTGCGCCGGCCGGCGCGGAGGCCGTACAGGTCACAGTGCGGCGGCGATGTCCGGGGAACGTCATCGGGCGGCCTCCGCTGCCGGGCTGCCGCCGCATGTGACCGAGCTGGTCCGGGACCTGCATGACGCCCGCTTCATGGATGTCGCGGGCCTCCACCTGCTTTTCGAACAGCCATCGCCACAGGGCCCGCCCCGCAAGACGACGGTGACCAACCTCGCGCCCCAGCCGCTGCGGCTGCTGCTCCTGGCCGCCGAAATCAACCCCGCCCTGGAGTTCGCCCAGCTGCTCCCCGACACACCCACGGCGACCCTGCTCGACGACTGACAGGGGCACAGCTGGGCTGTGGTGAGCGCGGAGCGGGTCTGCCCGGCCTGGTGGCCCCCTCGACAGGGACACCCCGCCGCCCGGCGCGCGGGCGGCGGGGCATACCGTCCGGCTGTGCGACTGAGCCGACTCGTTCCTGAGCGGGGCGGGGGAGGAGAGCCGGATGGCCGGGTACGCGGTGACCGATCTGGCGGCCGGACAGCTCGCGGAGCTGACCGCGGGCCGGCTGCTGTCCTCGTGGCGACTGGACGTCCCTGCGCTCCTGCTGGCCCTCGCCCTGGGCGCGCTCTACGGCTGGGGCGTGCGGAGACTCCGTCGGCGCGGGACCTCCTGGTCGCCCGCCCGGACCGCCGCCTTCGCACTTCTCGGGCTCGGCGGGCTGGTCGTGGCGACGATGTCCGGGCTCGCCGTCTACGACCACGTGCTGTTCTGGCCGGCCGCCGTGCAGAACGTCCTGCTCGACCTGGTGGTGCCGTTGGGCCTGGCGCTCGGTGACCCACTGAGGCTGGCCGTCGAGGCGCTGCCGGAGGGTGCCGCCGGTCGCGTACGGCGGGTCATGACCGGGCGGGTCGTACGGGCGCTGACCTTTCCCCTGGTCAGCACCGCGCTGGTGCTGGCCACCGAGCTGACGGTGTACTTCACGCCGTACTTCGCCACGGCGCTGCGGGTGGGCTGGCTGCACGAGCTGATGTACCTGCACCTGCTGGCGGCCGGCTGCCTGGTCGTCGTACCGGTGCTCACCAGGGAGGAGACGCTGCCGTCCTGGTGCACGCATCCGGTGCGGGCGGCGCTGGTCTTCCTCGACGGCATCGTCGACGCGGTGCCCGGGATCGTCGTCATGACGCACGGAACCCTGATCGCGGGTGCCTGGTATCTGCACCACGCCCCGTCCTGGTCGCCGGACGTCCACCACGACCAGCAGGTCGGCGGCGGCGCGATGCTCGGCATCGCCGAACTGGTCGCCCTGCCCTTCCTGTTGGCGCTCCTGTTCCAGTGGGCGCGCGCCGAACGCGTCCAGACCATCGCCCTCGACCGCCGACTGGACGCGGAACTCGCCGCCTCACCGGGCCCCGAATCCGCGACACCCACTCCCGACCGTGTACGCCCCTGGTGGGAGACCGAGCAGAACGACGTGGCCGCCACGATCCGCCGCCAGAACAAGGACCGCTGACGGGCTGCGGCCTCATCACGGCGACGCGGCCGGCTGCACCCGCGCCCACTGACAGGATCACACACCCGCCGGGAAGGCGGCTGGGCCCACGCCCGGCCGGCGCCTTTATGGGCGCTTCTCGGCCATGTCCAGCATCAGGCAACCTAATTGTAAAGAACCTTGACAGTTATTTGGTCTAGTCCAATTATGGTCACCGTTCGTCCCCAGCGGTTCTGTCCTTCCGCTGTCCCCGCATGCCCTTTCCCCATGGGAGCGTCAGTGAGACGACCTGGTCACCTTCGTGCGTTGCTGTCCTGTCTGAGCGTGAGCGCTCTGTCCGCCGGGCTCGTCGGAATCGGGGGAGGGAGCGCGCTCGCGGCGCCGACCTCGCCCGTGCCCTCCGCCTTCGGCAAGCCACTGCCCGCCCAGGTGGCGGCCCCCTACGTCGAGACCTGGACCGGCGAGAGCCCGGCCGCGCTCGCCGCCGCCTCGGGCAACAAGTACCTCACCATGGCCTTCCTCCAGACGGCCACCGCGGGTTCCTGCACCGCCTACTGGAACGGCGAGAGCGGTCAGCCGATCTCCAAGGCCACCTTCGGGCGCGACATCGCCGCCATCCAGGCCCGCGGCGGTAACGTCATCCCGTCCTTCGGCGGCTGGTCCGCGGACACCACCGGCACCGAACTGGCGGACAGCTGCACCAGCGTCGACGCCATCGCCGAGGTGTACAAGAGCCTCGTCAGGACGTACGGCATCACCCGCATCGACCTCGACGTCGAGGGCGACTCGATCGACAACGCCGCCGGGATCGACCGCCGCAACAAGGCGATCGCCAAGGTCCAGCGCTGGGCCGACCGCACCGGTCGCACCGTGCAGTTCTCCTACACCCTGCCGACCTCCACGCACGGTCTGGAGGCCAACGGCCTCGCCGTGCTGAAGAACGCCGTCGACAACGGCGCCCGCCTGGACGTCGTCAACCTCATGACGTTCGACTACTACGACGGCGCCGCCCACGACATGGCAGCCGACACCAAGACGGCCGCGACGGGACTGCACGGCCAACTGGCCGCGCTGTTCCCGAAGAAGAGCTCCGCGAAGCTGTGGAGCATGATCGGCGTCATCGAGATGCCCGGCATCGACGACTACGGCCCCGAGGAGACCTTCACCACCGAGGACGCTCTCGCGGTGGAGAAGTGGGCCGAGGCCAGGAAGATCAACACGCTCTCGTTCTGGGCGCTCCAGCGCGACAACGGCGGCTGCCCGGGCACCGGCGGCTCCGACTCGTGCTCCGGCATCGCGCAGGACACCTGGGCGTTCAGCCACGCCTTCGAGCCGTTCACGAGCGGCGGCCACCGGTAGCACGGACAGGCGGCACGCCCGAGTGCCGCGACGAGGGCCCGGTGCGCGTCATGCGCCCCGGGCCCTCGTCGCGGCGATTTCGCTACAAGTTCCGAAATTAACGAGGGCCGGGACCGCCACGTGGCCGAAACACGCGGTTCATAGCGTCGGGGGCACATCACGTCACTGACCTCCGCTCCGTGAGGCACCCCGTGTGACAGGAGTCTCCCGTGTCCTCTCTCTCCCGCCGCACCGCCCTGCGGCTGACCGCCGGTCTGGCGCTCGGCGCCGCCGCCCTCCCGCTGGCCGGCTGCGGCCGCAGCGACACCGACGCGGTCCCCGCGGCCGGCGCCAAGAAGGTCGACGCGTCCCCGGCCACCGGCACCGTGAACGTCTGGGCCGCCCAGGGCGACGCCGACGTCCTCGGCACCGTCGTCAAGCCCTTCAAGGCCGCCAATCCCGACCTGGTCGTCAAGACCACGCTGATACCGAACGCCGAGTACTACACCAAGCTCCAGGCGGCGATCGCAGCGGGCAAGGGACCGGACGTCGCCCAGTTCTTCCCCGAGTCGCAGGCGCAGTTCCTCGACCCGTCGACCCTGCTGCCCGTGCCGGACGGCCTGGTCGAACCGGGCAGCTTCTTCAAGAGCCTCTGGGACGCCGGAGTCGTGGGCGACGTGGCGTACACGGTGCCCTGGTACGCGTACACCTACGCGCTCGTCTACCGATCGGATCTGGCCAAGAAGGCGGGTGTCGAGGCGCCCACCACCTGGGCCGGCATGGAGCCGTTCCTCAAGGCACTCCAGGGCGCCGGCGCGGCCCACGCGCTCGGAGCCGACATCGGGTGGGACATCTTCAACGGCCAGGACGTCGCCATGTACGCCTGGCAGGCCGGCGGCTCCCTCGTCACCCCTGCCGGCAAGTGGAACCTGAACACCCCCGAGATGGCCGACGCCCTCAAGTACAACGCGGCCTTCTTCACCGCCGGGACCGCCGACACCAGCGGGCCCACCTTCCTCGACGCACAGCCGTACTTCGTCTCCGGGAAGACGGCGAGCATGATCACCGGACCGTGGGTCGTCGGCCAGCTCGACACTGCCGCCAAGAAGAAGGGCTGGACGTCCTCCCACGTCGCCACCGCCCCGCTCCCCGCCGGAGCGGCCGGCAGCGTCTCCTTCTCCGCGGGCGGCACCTGGGGCGTCCTCGCCGACAGCGGCAACGCGGACGCCGCCTGGAAGCTCGTCCGGTATCTGGCCCAGCCCAGCGCCCAGGTCGCGCAGTACAAGGCGTACAGCTCGCTGCCGGCCGTCATCTCCGCCTGGGACGACCCGGCGATCAAGAGCCAGCCGCTCCTGGACGCGTTCTTCACCCAGCTCAAGAACACCCGGGCCTTCCCGCAGGTGAGCACGTGGCAGCAGGTCGCGACCCGGCTGGGCAAGGAGATGGAGGCCGTCGCCAAGGGCAAGGAGACCGCGGCGAAGGCGGCCGCGAACATCCAGGCGTACGCCGAGAGCGTCGGCACCGGGACGAAGTGATGAGCACGACGCTCGTTTCGGCGGCCGAGAAGACCAAGGCCGTTCCGAGGACGGTGGTGCGCAGGGCGTCCCGCGCCCGCCGTACCGCGGTCGCCTGGCTGTTCCTGGCGCCCTTCGCCGTCGTCTTCCTGCTCTACACGGCCGTCCCCACCGTCGCCGCCCTCGGCCTGAGCCTCACCGACATCCGGGGCGCGGACCTGCGCACCCCGTTCGCGGTCGACTTCACCGGCGTCGAGAACTACGTACGGCTGTTCCAGGACGAGAGCTTCCGGCAGGACCTCCTGAACACCGGCCTGTTCGTGGCCGTCGGGGTGCCGCTGACCATGGGCACCGGGTTCGCGCTGGCCCTGGCGCTGAACTCCGGGATCCGGCGGCTGCGCGGTACCTTCCGGACCGTCTTCTTCGCACCCGTCGTCACCAACGTCGTGGCCGTCGCCCTGATCTGGCGGTACGCCTTCAACGCCGACGGCACCGTCAACAAGGTGCTCGGCGGTCTGGGCCTCGCCGGACCGAACTGGCTGGACGACCCGCACCTGGCCATGCCCGTGGTCGTCCTGCTGGGCGTCTGGCGCAACTTCGGGACCGCGATGGTGCTGTTCCTCGCCGGTCTCCAGGCCGTCCCGCAGGACGTGTACGAGGCGGCCGCCCTGGACGGAGCCGGCCGCTGGCGCCAACTCCGGCACATCACCCTGCCGTTGCTGCTGCCGACCACCCTCATGGTCTCCGTCCTGCTGACCGTCTTCTACCTCCAGGTCTTCGACGAGCCCTATCTGCTCACCGGCGGCGGCCCGTTGGGCTCCACCGAGTCGGTCGCGCTGTACACCTACCGTCAGTTCGGGGCGGGCGAGTTCGGGATGTCCTCGGCAGCGTCCTTCGTGACGCTCGTCCTCGTGACCGTGGTCAGCGCCGTCCAGTTCCGGCTGCTGAGGTCCCGCACATGACCACTCACCTGTCCAAACGCTCTTTTCTGTACGCCGCGTTGGTCCTCTGCGCGCTGCTGACCCTGCTCCCCTTCCTCTGGGTGCTGAGCGGCTCGCTGCGCGGCCTCGACGAGATCCGTTCCGACCCCGGCGCCTGGCTGCCGCACCACCTGACCTTCGACAACTTCACGCGGCTGTTCGAGACCCAGGGCTTCGGCCGGTTCATGGCCAACAGCGTCGTGGTCGCGGTGATCGTGGTGGCCGGCAACATCGTGGCGGCCTCGGCCGCAGGCTACGCGCTCGCCAAGCTCGACTTCGCGGGCAGGAAGCTCGCGTTCGGCGCGGTCATGGCCGCACTGATGGTGCCCTTCACCGCGGTGTTCGTGCCGCAGTTCGTGATCACCGTCGACGCGGGGCTCGCGGACACCCTCACCGGGATCGCCCTGCCCAGCGCGGCGCTGCCGATGTCCGTCTTCATCATGCGCCAGTACGCGCTGTCGGTCCCCGACGAACTCCTGGAGGCGGCCCGCATCGACGGGGCGGGCGAGTTCCGGATCTTCTTCCGGATCTTCCTGCCGTTGGCCGGTCCCGCCGTCGCCACGATCACGATCATGTCGTTCCTCGCCTCGTGGAACAACTTCATCTGGCCGCTGATCGTCGCCCAGAGCATGTCGACCTACACCCTGCCGGTGGGCCTCGCCGCCACCAGCCAGGCGGCGGCCCATGTCACCGACTACGGCCTCATGCTCGCCGGAGCGATCGTGGTGATGCTGCCGGTGCTCGTGCTGTTCCTCTTCCTGCAGCGGTACTTCGTGCAGGGCATCGCGGGGACGGGCATGCGATGACCATGACGGAGTCGATCCTGGACACCCCCGCCGGTACCGTCGTGGGGCGTCAAGAAGCGCACGTGCGACGGTACTTGGGCATCCCGTACGCCGAAGCGCCCATCGGTCCACGGCGGTTCGCCGCGCCGGTTGCGCGCGGACGCTTCGCGGAGCCCTTCGACGCCTCCCGGCACGGCGCCACCTCGCAGCGCGTGCCGCTGTCCGCCGTGACCACGATCCCCGAGCCCTCGGTGCCGGGCGACGACGTGCTGAACCTGTCCGTCACGGCACCCGCGGCGCACACGGAGCCCTGTCCGGTACTGGTGTGGATCCACGGGGGCGGGTTCCTGGCCGGGAGTCCCGCGAGCCCCTGGTACGACGGCCGGGCCTTCGCCCGCGACGGCGTCGTCACCGTCACCGCCGGCTACCGGCTGGGCGTCGACGGATTCTCCGCACTGGACGGCGTCCCGCCGAACCTCGGGCTGCGTGACCTGCTGCTCGCGCTCGACTGGGTCCAGGAGAACATCGCCGCCTTCGGGGGCGACCCGGACCGGGTCACCGTCGCCGGTCAGTCGGCCGGGGGAGCGGCGGTGCTCGCCCTGCTCTCGTCGCCGGCCGGCCGGGGCCGCTTCCACCGCGCGGTGAGCCTGTCCGGCGGGTTCTTCGACATCGACCCGCCGGACGACTTCCTCGCCGGGCTCGGGCACACCCTCGGGGTCCCGGCGACGCGCGCCGGATTCTCCCGCCGTACACCGGAACAGCTCCAACGGGCCGTCCTCGACCTGCGCCGCACCGAAACGCCGGTCCTCGGCCCGGTCGTCGGCGACGACCTCCTGCCGGTACCGGTCGCGGAGGGCCTCACCGCCCATGGACACGACGTGCCGCTCCTCCTCGGTGCCACCGGCGACGAGTTCGACGGGGCGGGTCCGCCGGAGGACCGCGCGCGAGGCATCCGGGTCACGGACACCCTGTTCCGCTCCGCCTGCCCCCGCGCCGCGACCGCCAGGCGTACGGCCCCCGCCGGCACCTGGCTGTACTCCTTCGAATGGCCCTCGCCGACCCTCGGCGGTGCCGTGCACTGCGTCGACCTGCCCTTCTTCTTCGACCTGCTGGACGCACCCGGCGTCACCGAGGCACTCGGACCCCGCCCGCCCGCGGAGCTGGCCGCGCGGATGCACACCGACCTCGTCGCCTTCGTCCGCGGCGGGACACCGGCCTGGGAGAGGGCGACCGGGGCGCTCGGCGACCCGGCCCGCGAGTACGGCCGCCCCGGCGCGCCCCTCGCGGCCGACACCCGGGGCGTGTACGACCCCGTGACCGGGACGGAGGGGACGGCATGCTGATGTCGGGCATGAACCAGAGCGCCGTACGACGCGTCAACACCTCGGTGGTCCTGCGGGCGTTGGCGGTGTCCGCGGGACCGAGGAAGCTGACCGAACTCGCCGCGCAGACGGGCCTGTCCCGTCGCACCGTCGAGAGCGTCCTGGACTTCCTGGTCGAGGCGGGCTGGGTCGCGGAACTGGACCGGATGCCGGTCAGCGGCTCAGCGGGACGACCCGCCCGCCGCTACGAACTGCGCGCCGAACACGCCCTGTTGGCCGCCGTACGCATCACCACCGTCGACGTCAGCGCGGTCGTCGCCGATGTGCGCGGACACATCCTCGGCCGGGCGCACCGGCCGCTGCGCGCCTACCAGGACCCGCGGACCACGCTCGACGACGCGGCCGAACTGGTGCTCCGGGCCCTCGACGACGCCGGTGGCTCGGTGGACCGGCTGCGCGCCGGGGCGATCGCCGCGGGCGGTGCCATCGACGACGAGGGAGTCGTACGGCGCCTGGTGCACACCACGCGCTGGGAGGGCGTGCGTCTGCCCGAGGAGTTCGCGCGGCGCGTCCCGGTGCCCTGGTTCGCCGACAACGACACCAACCTCGGTGCGCTGGCGGAGCGTTGGCGAGGAGTGGCGGGCGACCACGACAACGTCGTATGGGCGATGCTCGGCAACCGTACCGGCCTCGGCATCCTCATCCGAGGCGCCGTGCACCGCGGTCTCGACGGTGCCGCGGGCGAGATCGTCGAGGCGCCGTCGATGCCGGCCGGCTCGGTCGAGGACCGGCCCGTCGCCGCACTCACCTCACCGCTGCCCGCCCAACGCGCCCTCGCGCGCGCCCGGTTCGACGCGGCGAGAGCGGGGGACCGCGATGCGCTCGCCGAGGTCGACGAGTTCGTGGAGAACATCGCATCGATCCTCACCACCCTGTCCTGGACGGTCGCCCCGTCCCTCATCGTCCTCGGCGGCGGGCTGGAGGACGCGGCCGACGTCCTGCTGCCCCGGGTCAGGGCCGCGCTGCGGCACGCCCGCACCCCGGCGGTCGAACTCCGCGCGACCGCGCTCGGCCATGAAGGCCCGCTCATCGGCGCGGTGAAGCTCGTGCTGGACCACATGGACACCGAGCTGTTCGGCCCGCTCGTGCCGAGCACATGACCCCCCACAACCCCTCCTGATGGAGCCTCACTTGACGCACGACCCCCGCACCGACGTCCTCGTCGTGGGCAGCGGCATCATGGGATCCCTCGTGGCCCGGCTGCTGCGCGACGGCGACCCCGGCCTGCGCATCACCATGGTCGAGGGCGGCACCGCGATCGGCAGCGCCCCCGGCCTGCATCTGCACGACCTCGACGACCCCGGCCTGTGGTCCCGCTACAACGAAAAGGTCGCCACCGGAATCCAGGGCATGTACACCGGAGCCGAGGTCGTCCGCGAGGTCGCCGACCGGCTCACCGACCTGACGCCCGGCATGTTCCACGCGCTCGCCTTCGGCCAGGACGCCGAGGCGATGCCACACGCCGCGCTCGCCTGGAACGCGGGCGGCATGGGCGTGCACTGGACGGCCGCCACCCCGTGGCCGGCCGGGGACGAGGTGTTCGACTTCGGTGACCCGGACCGCTGGACGGCCGATCTCGACACCGCGCGCGCACTGCTCGCCGTCACCCCCGCCCCGATCGGCCCGACCAAGGTCGGCGCACTCGTCCTCGACGCCCTCAGCCGACGCTACGGCGCCCTCGGACCCCCCGACCGGGCCCCGCAGCCCATGCCCATGGCCGTCACCCCCACCCCCGCGGGCCCCATGCCCCGCACCGCGCCCGGGACGATCTTCCCCGCGATCGCGACCGGCGGGGACCCCGCGTTCACCCTGCTGACCGGCACGCTCGTGACGTCCCTGATCCGGGCCGGTGACGGCCGCATCGCCGGCGCCCGGCTGCGCCGCGTCGTCGACGGCACCGACCACGAAGTCCGTGCCGACGCCGTGGTGGTGTGCGCCGACGCGCTGCGCACCCCGCAACTCCTGTTCGCCTCCGGCATCCGCCCCGATGCCCTCGGCCGCCGGCTCAACGAGCACGCCTTCGTCACCGCCCGCGTCCTCCTCGACGTCGACCGGTTCGGCCTCGCCCTCGACGACCTGCCGCTGCCGCGCCCCGGCGAGTTCAGCACCGACTCCCTCTGGCTGCCGCAGAACGGACCCGCGCAGCCCTTCCACGGCCAGATCATGAACCGCACCTACGTAGACGAGAACGGCAGCCCGCTCGCGCACTCCGTGGGGCTGTCGCTGTACGTCCCCGTGGAGTCCCGCCCGGAGAACCGGCTCGTGTTCTCGGCGGGCGAGCAGGACCTCGCCGGAATGCCCCGCATCCAGGTCGAGTTCGCCTACTCCGACGCCGACCGTGCGCTGATCCGCCGAGCACGGGACGAAGTCATGCTCCTCGCCGCGGAGTTCGGCCCCTTCGACCCGGCGACCGAGTGCGCGGTGCTGCCGCCCGGGTCGTCGCTGCATCTCACCGGCACGGTGCGGGCAGGGGCCACCGACGACGGCACCAGCGTGTGCGACCCGGACGGAAGGGTGTGGGGCTTCGACAACCTCTATCTGGCGGGCAACGGAGTCGTTCCCACGGCGATGGCCGCCAACGTCACCCTGACCGGCGCGGTCACCGCGGTACGGGCTGCCCGTGCCGTCGCCGCGCGCATGTGAACCACCCGAGAGGAACAGAACAGTGATCGACATCGCGAAGGAATACCGCGTGGCCCTGCCCGCGTGGATCGACGACGAACTCGCCGACGCGCCGGCCGTCGTGCCCTCCCCCGAGGACCGGATGCGTCTCGTGCACCGCCTCGCCGACCGCAACTGGCGGGAGGGCAACGGCGGTCCGTTCGCGGCGCTCGTCGCCGAGCGCGAGAGCGGCCGGATCGTCTCCGTCGGGGTGAACGTCGTCCTGTCCACCGGCGTCTCCAGCGCCCACGCCGAGGTCGTCGCGCTCGGCCTCGCCCAGACGGCCACCGGCAGCTGGGACCTGGGCGCCGAAGGCCTGCCGTCCCACGAACTGGTCGTCAACTGGCGTCCCTGCGTGCAGTGTTACGGCGCCGCCATGTGGTCCGGGGTGCGCGGCCTGGTGGTGGCGGGGGAGGGCCCGGAACTGGAGGAGATCACCACGTTCGACGAGGGCCCGCTCGGCGCAGACTGGGCCGAGCAGTTCGAGGCGCGCGGCATCGAGGTCGTGGGGGATGTCCTGCGGGACGAGGCGCTCGCGGTGTTCCGCGGGTACCGCAAGGCCGTCGACGAGTCGGACGGGGTCGTCGTCTACAACGCGCGCGGGGGAGCCGAGTGAATCCGCGCTTCGCGACGGACGTGATCACGTTCTTCCACCCGGGGTTCTGGGACCTGGAGTCCGCCGCCGCGGTGCGCGAATGGGCCGCGGCGCACCCGGACCGGTTCTGGCAGCGGGTGCTGGACACCCTTGCCGAGACCGAAGTCACCGGTATCGAGCTGACGTTCGCGCCGGGTGACATCGACTCGGCCGTGCGGGCCTTCGGCAGCGCGGCCTCCTTCCGGCGCGAACTGGCCGACCGCGGTCTCGCCGTCGTCAGCGCCTTCATCGCCGACAGCGACGCCCCCGACTGGCGCCACGGCGACAACCTCCCCGCGATCGTCGCCGACGCCGAGCGCCGCGCCGCCTTCCTCGCCGAGGCGGGCGCGGAACTCCTCGTCGCGGGACTGCCGATGCGCACGACGTACGGCACCCGCCCGCCGTTCTTCGTCGACGCCGCCTACATGGCCCGTATGGCCGACATCGCTCACGTGGTCGGCGAGGCGGTCTCCCGCCACGGGGTGAAGCTCGCCTTCCACACGGAATCCCACAGCACGCTCTGGTACGAGCGGGACGTCGACCTGTTCATGGCCCTCACCGACCCCCGCTACGTCTGGCTGTGCCCCGACTCCTGCCACATCGCGCTCGGGGGCGGCGACCCGGTCGCGCTGGCGGGCCGCCACGCCCCGCGCATCGCCCTGGCCCACTGGAAGGACGCGGTCGAGCCGATCACCGCCCACCTCACCGTCGACGACACGGTGTACGCCCAACAGCAGCCCTACATGGCAGAGTTGGGCAAGGGCATCGTCGACTGGAACGGCTGGGCCGGGGCGATGTCCCGCACCCCCGGCGCCCACACGGTCCTCATCGAACTGGACGAGGCGGCGGACCCGGTCGCGGCCCTGCGGTCGGGAACGGCGGTGGCCAAGAGGGCCCTCGCAGGCGCGGGCCAGGACCGTGCCGCCGTACCCGTCACATGATCGCGACCGCCCTTCCGGCCGAGGGCCGGAACATCTCCCGTACCCGCGACTTTCACATCAGCGCCACCGGACCCTTCCCTGACGTTCGTTGGGCTTGGAAAACTCGCTGCGCGCACCTTCCGTCACGTTCCGGCCATCGATGCGCAGGATGAGAGGTCCCTCACACATGACCGACGTCAACCGGCGCAGATTCCTCCAGGTCGCGGGCGCCACCACCGCGTTCACCGCGCTGTCCAACAGCATCCAGCGGGCTGCCGCGCTCCCCGCCCACCACCGCACGGGGACGATCGAGGACGTCGAGCACGTCGTCGTCCTCATGCAGGAGAACCGCTCCTTCGACCACTACTTCGGCTCGCTCAGAGGCGTCCGCGGCTTCGGTGACCCGCGTCCGGTGACACTGGAGAGCGGCAAGTCCGTCTGGCACCAGACGGACGCGAACGGCAAGGAGATCCTGCCCTTCCGCCCCGACGCCGACGACCTGGGACTGCAGTTCATCCAGGACCTCCCGCACGGCTGGAACGACGGACACGCCGCCTTCAACGGGGGTAAGTACGACAAATGGGTTCCGAACAAGAGCTCCACGACCATGGCGTACCTGAACCGTGAGGACATCCCCTTCCACTACGCCCTCGCCGACTCCTTCACCATCTGCGACGCCTACCACTGCTCGTTCATCGGCTCGACCGACCCGAACCGCTACTACATGTGGACGGGCTACACCGGCAACGACGGCAAGGGCGGCGGCCCGGTCCTCGGCAACGACGAGGTCGGCTACGGCTGGACGACCTACCCCGAGCGCCTGGAGAAGGCCGGCGTCTCCTGGAAGATCTACCAGGACGTCGGCGACGGCCTCGACGCGAACGGCTCCTGGGGCTGGATCCCGGACGCCTACCGCGGCAACTACGGCGACAACTCGCTGCTCTACTTCAACCAGTACCGCGATGCCAAGCCCGGCGACCCGCTGTACGACAAGGCCCGCACCGGCACCGACTACACCAAGGGTGAGGGCTACTTCGACCGGCTCAGGGCCGACGTGAAGGCCGGAAAGCTGCCGCAGGTCTCCTGGATCGTCGCCCCCGAGGCCTTCACGGAGCACCCCAACTGGCCCGCGAACTACGGCGCCTGGTACATCTCCCAGGTCCTGGACGCGCTCACCTCCGACCCGAAGGTGTGGGCGAAGACGGCGCTGTTCATCACCTACGACGAGAACGACGGCTTCTTCGACCACGTGGTCCCCGCGTTCCCGCCCGGCTCGGCGGCTCAGGGCAAGTCCACCGTCGACCCCGCCCCCGACCTGTTCAAGGGCGACACCAACCACCCGGCCGGCCCCTACGGCCTCGGCCAGCGGGTGCCCATGCTCGTCGTCTCGCCCTGGAGCAAGGGCGGTTACGTCTGCTCCGAGACGCTCGACCACACCTCGATCATCCGCTTCCTGGAGACCCGCTTCGGCGTCCACGAGCCCAACATCTCGTCCTGGCGGCGCACCGTGTGCGGCGACCTGACCTCGGCCTTCGACTTCTCCCACAGGGACGTGAAGCCGGTCGCCCTGCCCGACACCGACGGCTACGAGCCTCCGGACCGCGTACGTCACCCCGACTACGTGCCGGTCCCGCCCGCGGTCGGTGCGCTGCCGAAGCAGGAGCGCGGACTGCGCCCCGCCCGGCCCCTCAAGTACGCCCCGCACGTGGACGGTTCGGCCGACACCCGGGCCGGGAAGTTCACGCTCACCTTCGGCTCCGGCGCCAGGGCGGGCGCCGCGTTCCTGGTGACCTCCGGCAACCGCACCGACGGGCCCTGGAGTTACACCACCGAGGCCGGAAAGTCCGTGTCGGACACGTGGAACTCGACGTACTCGCAGGGGTCGTACGACCTGACCGTCCACGGCCCGGGCGGCTTCCTGCGCTCCTTCAAGGGGTCGAACAAGACCGCCGGTCCCGAGGTCACCGCTCGCCACCGCGGCGACGACGTCGAGCTCACCTTCACCAACAAGGGCTCCGGCACGGTCCGTCTGCACGTCACGAACGGCTACGGCGGCCGGGCGAAGACCTTCACCGTGCGGGTCGGCACCACCGTCAAGCACCTCGTCAACCTCGCCGGGAGCCGTCGCTGGTACGACCTCACGGTCACGTCGGAAGCCGACAAGGCGTTTCTGCGACGATTCGCCGGACATGTCGAGAACGGGCGGCCCGGGGTCAGCGACCCGGCCGTAATCACCGGGTAAAGCCGCTGGGGAGCCGCCGTCGAGGTGGCCGGATCGCGAGGGTCCCGGGGTACTGTGCCCCGGTGACCACGCATTCGAACACACCTGCTGGCTGGTACCCCGATCCGCACGGAGCGTCCCAGACGCTCCGTTACTGGGACGGGGCACAGTGGACCCAGCACACCGACAAGCAGCAGGCGGCGGCTCAGGCGCCCCAGATGCCGCAGCAGGCGGCCGGCCCCGACCCGCAGGTGCAGCGACAGGTGCAGCAGCAGGCCGGGGTCACCGCGGGCGGTGCGGGCGGCGGCACCCTGTTCACCGAGCCGGTCCTGGTGGTGAACCAGAAGGCCAAGCTGATCGAGGTGACCAACGAGTACAAGGTCATGGACCAGAACGGCAACCAGCTCGGCTCCGTCACCCAGGTCGGGCAGAGCGCGCTGAAGAAGGTCCTGCGCGTCGTCTCCAGCCTGGACCAGTACATGACCCACAAGCTGGAGATCCGTGACGCCCACGGGCAGCCGGTGCTGCTGCTGACCCGGCCGGCCAAGATCTTCAAGTCGCGGGTGATCGTGGAGCGTCCGGACGGCTCGCCGGTCGGTGAGATCGTCCAGCAGAACATGATCGGGAAGATCAACTTCGCGATGAACGTGAACGGCCGGCAGGTCGGGGCGATCAAGGCGGAGAACTGGCGGGCCTGGAACTTCGCGATCGTCGACCACACGGAGAACGAGGTCGCCCGCATCACGAAGACGTGGGAGGGGCTCGCCAAGACGATGTTCACGACCGCGGACAACTACGTGCTGCAGATCCACCACCAGCTGCCCGAGCCGCTGCTCAGCCTGGTGGTCGCGACCGCGCTGACCGTGGACACGGCCCTCAAGCAGGATGCCCGCGGGTTCGGCTGAGCATCGGTCCGCGTCGCCGCGGACCGATGCCGTCCCGCACCTCTAACGAGGCGCGGTCAGGTGCCCCGGCTCGGTGGGCCGGGGCACCGTCACGTCCCGCAACGACGGCTCCAGCGCCAGTACGGCGGCCACCGGGTGTTCGTCCTCGACCACCTCGGCCACCTGCACGAGCTTGGGGGCCCGGCTCAGCAGGACCACTCCCCAGGACGCCAGGCCCGCACCCGCCAGTGCCAGCAGGACGCCCGCCGCGCCGCCCCGCAGGCCCTCATGGAGGAGCGAGAGGCCGATCACCGCGGCGGCCATCGGGTTGGCCAGGGTCACCACGGCGAGCGGGGCACCCAGGCCGTCGCGGTACGCCGTCTGGGACAGCAGGAGGCCGCCTGCCGCGAAGGCCGCGACCAGCAGTGCGACCCCGATCACCTGGATGCTCAGAAGCGAGTCGGAACGGTCCGTCGCCGCCACCGTCACCGTCTGGGTCAGAGCGGAGGCCACGCCCGAGGCGAAGCCGGACGCCGTCGCGTGCCGCAGGCCGGGGCGGCGGGCCCCGCGGCGGGTCAGCAGACCGATCAGGGCGGCCGTCGCGCCCGCCACCATCAGAGCCTCGGGCACGGTCAGGACCTGGCCGGGCGAGGACCCCGACGCCACGACGAGGATCGCCGCGAGACCGGCCAGGGTGTAAGCGGTGCCCCGCCACTCCGCCGCGCCGACCCGGCGCCCGGCGATCCGTGCACCCAGCGGCACCGCGGCGACCAGGGTGAGTGCGCCGAGCGGCTGCACCACGGTCAGGGGGCCGTACTTGAGGGCCACGACGTGCAGCAGCGCGGCCGAGGCGTTGAGGCCGACGGAACCCCACCAGGCACCCGAGCTCAGCATCCGCAGCACGCCCGAGCCGGGGTCGCGGGAGGCGAGACGTTCCTGGGCGACGGCTGCGGCCGCGTAGGCGACGGACGAGAACAGGGACAGGACGACGGCGAGCAGGGTGGCGTTCATCGGGCCGCTCCGACCAGGACGTCGTTCTTCTTCTCGACCGGCGCGGGCTTCTCCTGCGTCCGGCCCGCCGTGGTCGCCGTCCGGTGCGGCGAGGGAAGCCGGGCGGGGCGGATCACCGCGAGCGCGATGCCGAGCAGGGCCGCCGCAGCGATCGCGTCCATCCAGTAGTGGTTCGCCGTCCCGACGATGACCGCCAGCGTCACCAGCGGGTGCAGCAGCCACAGCCACCGCCACCGCGACCGGGTGGCCACGATCAGGCCGATCGCCACCATCAGGGCCCAGCCGAAGTGCAGCGAGGGCATCGCGGCGAACTGGTTGGAGAGGGTGTCGGTCTGCGGCGGGCCGTACACGGAGGGGCCGTAGACCTTCGCGGTGTCGACCAGGCCGGCCGCCGCGAGCATCCGTGGCGGGGCCAGCGGAAAGACGAGGTGCAGCACCAGGGCGGCGCCGGTGACGGTCGCCAGGATGCGGCGGGTCCAGACGTAGTGCGCGGGGCGCTTCAGGTAGAGCCAGACCAGGAAGGCGACCGTGGCCGGGAAGTGGACGGTCGCGTAGTAGGTGTTCGCGAGGTGCGCGAGGGCGTCGCCGTGCAGCAGCAGCGACTGCACCGATCCCTCTCCGGGCAGGTGCAGGGTTCGTTCCCAGTCCCATACGCGGTCGGCGTTGCGAAGGGCCTCGGCCGTGTGGCCGGCGGCCAGTTGCCGGCCGAACTTGTAGACGAGGAAGAGTCCTACGACGAGCAGGAGCTCACGGACGAGCGGCGGCCGCGCTGGCGCGTCGGTCTCCGCTTCTGAAGGCTCGGTGCGGGCATTCATCCCCCGGCCCTTTCGCTGACGGTGGTACAGGTGCTGAAGCTGGACACGGGTACGACTCGCCCAGCTCCCGAAACTCATCGGTACGGGATCGTACCGATACGCCAGTGTACCGATACGTTCGGGTACCGGTACACTGGCGTATCGATAGACATAGGACACACTGGAATCCGGGAATGAAACGCGCGGGCCCCGACAACGGGCCGCCCGCCCAGGCGAGTGAGGAGAAGGGCAGATGACGTCGCAGGCCGCGGACGGACCGGAAACGGTCGCCGCCTCGCGCCGCTCCAAGATCACGCCCGAGCGTGAGCAGGAGTTCTTCGACGCTGTGCTCGAGCAGGTCCGCGAATGCGGATACGACGCCGTGACCATGGAGGGCGTCGCCGCCAGCACACGGTGCAGCAAGTCCACCCTCTACCGGCAGTGGAAGACCAAGCCGCAGTTCGTGGTGGCCGCCCTGCGCTCCCGCCGCAGGTCGAAGTTCGAGGGGATCGACACCGGGTCGCTCGCGGACGACCTGCGCGAGGCCGCACGGTCCGCGGGCCGGTGGTCGATGCACGACACCAAGCTTCTCCAGGCGCTCGGCCACGCCGTCACCCAGGACGAGGAACTCGCGCAGGCCCTGCGTGAGGCGCTGGTCGACCCGGAGATCGCCGAGCTGCGGCGCATCCTCCAGCGTGGGGTCGACCGGGGCGAGGTCCCCTCCGGGCACCCGGCGCTGGAGTACATCCCGACCCAGCTGTTCGGCGTCATCCGCGCCCGCCCCGTCGTGGAGGGGGAGTACGCCGACCCGGAGTACCTGCTCCGCTTCATGGAGGCCGCCGTACTGCCGGCGCTGGGCCTGACCTGAGACCCGGGCCGCCGTCCACCCGATGACCGGACGGTGACCTGGCCGCGCCGCACCGTGGGGACGGGGGCGGCGCGCACGCCCCGGCCGGGGTGGGGAGCCTCTTCGGCGGAGGTGCTCCCCACCCGGCCGAACGGTGTCCGGGGTACGGCTGTCAGACGCCCTGGCCGCTGCCGCCGCCCGTCGACACCTTGATCCCCTTGGTGATGTCGTCGATGACGCTCTGGCCCTCGCCGACGTCGACGCCGAAGCGCACCACGACGATCTGCTGCGGGTTCGCCGGGGAGGGGAAGGCCAGCGACTCGACATAGCCGTCGGAGCCCTTGCTGGTGACCGCCTTCCAGCGGACCAGATAGCCCTTCTGCCCGGCGACGGTCACCGCCTCGGAGGCGAGCACGTCGTGCGACGTGATCGAGCCGTAGGTCTTGCCGCCGTACGACTGCTCGGCGTTCGCCGCGATGTCGGCCTTGGCGACCTGCTCGGCCGTGCTGCCCGAGGTGCCCAGCGCCAGGGCGGGCGCCGAGTAGGCACCGCCCTTCGTGCACTTCTCGGAGGTGGCGCCGGGGCACGCGTAGGAGTCGTTCGACGTGACGGACGCGCCGGCCGAGATCTCCTGCCCGTACCAGCCGTCCGGGATGGGCAGGCTGATCCCGTCGATCGAGTCGGGCACCGAACCGCTCTCGATCTTCGGCGCCTCGGAACCCTGGGGGGAGGGCGACGCGCCTCCGGAGCCGCCCGAACCCCCCGAACCTCCGTTGCCGCCGAAGGGGCCGCCCTGGCCGTTCTGCCCACCCGGGCCACCGGTGCCACCGGTACCGCCCTGACCGCCCGGGCCCTGCGAGTTGGTGGTGCCGTTCCCGTTGCCGCTGTCGGCCAGCGCGTACACGCCCACGCCTATGCTCGCCAGGACCACGACCGCCACCGCCACGGCTATGCCCATGCGGCCGCGCCGCGATCCGGTCGGCGGCTGCTGGGGATACGGCGGGTAGGCCGGGTACCCACCGGGGCTCACGACCTGTTCCGGAGGACCCCATGCGGCGGCCGATCCGGCGGGCCGGGTCCGTTCCGTCCACGCCTTGCCGTCCCACCAGCGCTCGGAGGCGGGACCGTCACTTGTCTGCCCGGGATCGCTGTACCACCCGGGGGGAGTCTCCTGCGTCATGCCCCCACCGTATGAGGCCTCGGTGAAAGAGGGATGAGAGGGGCGCCGGCCGATTCCCTCGACTTCGCCACACAGCCCGCTCCGGAACGCAGAGGGCACCATGCGGCGACCACTCCCGCACGAGCAGAACCAGCCCTCCCGCGTGGGCGGTGGCGTCCCGCCGGATGCGGCCGAACCCGGCAGGTTGGCAGGTGTGCGGCGGTCGTTCCGGAGGAGTCGCGTAGGCCCTTGCCGCGCGGCCGGTGGCGTCCCACAGGGTGCGGCCGAACCCGGCACGCGTGCGTGGCAGGTTCGTAGGGGGTGCGGCGGCGGTTCCGGATGAGGCGCATCGGCTCGTGCCGCGCAGTCCGCGGCAGACGCAGCCGGTACCTCCCGCACGCGTGCGTGGCAGGTTCGTAGGGGGTGCGGCGGTCGGTTCCGGAGGGAGGGGTATCGCCCTCCCCGCGCGGGCGTCGGCAGGCGCAGCTCGTCGCGATCGGTACGCGTGCGTCGGAGGTTCGCAATGCGGACCCCGGTGACCATCCGGCCGGCACCGGCCACCGCATCGGCACCGGGCCGTGGTCGATGACTGACTGTCGGTCAGGTTTGTCGACGGCTGGTCAGGGGCACTGCGCGTCGCCCGCCGTACCCGAGGTCACCCGTCGAGGCAACAGCTGCCCCGACCGGCCTCCGCTCCCGCACCCGGACGGCTACGCTCGAGATCTGTACGTCGTTCAGGCGACTTGGGGAGGTAGCGGGATGACGGAGGTCCGGCCCATCGAGGCCGCCCCGGCCTCGCTGTGGGAGCGCGAGGAGGAAGTCGCCGCCGTCGAGGGGGCGATCGACGCCCTGTGCGCGGGCCGCGCGTCCTCGGGCAGCGTGCTGGTGATCCGAGGCGAGGCGGGCTTCGGCAAGACCGCCCTGCTGGCCGAGACCCGCCGTATCGCCGAGGCCCGCGGCTGCACGGTCTGGTCGGCCCGCGGGGGCGAGACCCTCAGGTCCGTCCCCTTCAACGTCGTACGACAACTCCTCCAGCCGGCCCTCCTGTCGCTGATGCCCGCGGAGGCCCGCGAGTACCTCGGCGACTGGTACGACATCGCCGGCCCCGCCCTCGGCATCGCCGACCCGGGGGAGCGGCAGGCCGACCCGCAGGGCGTGTGCGACGGACTGGTCGCCGCGGTGCGCCGGCTGGCCCGCCGGAACTGGCCGCTCGTCCTCCTGGTCGACGACGCCCACTGGGCCGACCAGGAGACCCTGCGCTGGCTCGCCGCCTTCGCCGAGCGCCTGGACGACCTGTCCGTCCTGGTCGTGGTGGCCCGCCGCCCCGGTGAGGCCGCCGGTGAACGCGCCCGCCTCCTGGAGACGGTGGCCTCCGCCGCGGACCGCCCCGCCGCCCACCTCAGTGCCCTCACCCCTGAGGCCACGGCCGGCCTCACCCGCGCCACCCTGGGCGAGCACGCCGACGCCCCGTTCTGCCGCGAGGTGTGGGCCGTCACGGGCGGCAACCCCTATGAGACCGTCGAACTCCTCGCCAAGGTGCAGGAGAGCGAGATCGAACCGGGCGAGGGCTCCGCGAGCGAACTGCGCGAGCTGAACCGCTCCGCCCGCGGCGGCGGCCTCGTCGCCCGGCTGGAGGAACTCGGCATCGACGCCACCCGGTTCGCCTGGGCCGCCGCGATCCTCGGCAGCGACATCACGATCGGTCTGGTGGCCAAGCTCGCCACCCTCAAGACCCGGGAAGCGGTGGTCTGCGCCGGCCTGCTGCGCAACGCCCGTATCCTCACCGACTCCGACCCGGCCGGTCCCCGTGCCGAGGAGGCCGAGCTGGAGTTCGTCCACCCGCTGATCGCCTCCGCCGTCTACAACTCCATCCCGGACGCCCTGCGCACCGCCATGCACGGCATCGCCGCCCAGGTGGTCACCGACTCCGGGCGTGGTGCCGCGGCCGCCTCCCGGCACCTCCTCCTGGTCCACCCGGACGACGACGAGGAACTCGTCGAGCAGTTGCGTGAGGCCGCCCGTGACCACGTCGCCGTCGGCGCCCCCGACGCGGCCCGCCGCTGCCTGGAGCGCGCCCTGCTGGAACCCCCGGCGCCCGAGGTCCACGCGCGTGTGCTCTTCGAACTCGGCTGCGCCACCCTCCTGACCGCTCCCGCCAAGACCATCGGCCACCTCCAGACGGCGCTCGCGATGCCCGGCCTGGAAGGAACCGAGCGCGTCGACGCCGTCTTCCGCCTCTCCCAGGCCCTCATGCACAACAACCAGCTGGAGGAGGCCGTCCGCACGGTCGAGGAGGAGGCCGCCCGGCACGAGCAGGGCCCTGCCAAGCTCCGCCTCCAGGCCGTGCAGTACATGTGGGAGGGCCTGCACGCGGGCGAGGCCGGCGCACCGGGCCGCTCCGAGCGCCTCGCCGAACTCGCCCGCACCTGCACCGGGCGGGACAACTCCGAGCGGGCCCTGCTGATGCTGCGGGGCTTCGACGCGATGGCGCGGGGCGAGAGCGCCGAAGAGGTCGTCGAACTGTGCGACCGCTCACTGGTGAACGGCCGACTGGCTCCCGGGCTCGGCTGGACCGACACCGAGTGGGGCCTCGAACTGCCCCTGATGCTGGCCAGCGCGTACGCCTACACCGACCGGCTCGACCGCGCCGAAGCCCTGTACACCGAGGCACTGCGCACCTACGAGTCGGCCGGCTGGAGCGGCGGGCATCTCGCCCTGGCTCACGCGTACGTCGGCATCGGGCACCGTCGGCGCGGACGCCTCAGGGAGGCCGAGACGTCCCTGCGCGAGTCGTTGCGGCTCGCCGAGCGGGTGGGCCGAGGGCTGCCGCTGCACTGGTCGGCGACCTGCAACCTCGTCGACACGCTGCTCGCGCGCGGCCATGTGGAGGAGGCGTGGGCGATCGCCGAGCAGTACGGTTTCGCACCGCCGTATCCGTCCACGATCGTGCTGCCCGATCCGCGGTCCGTGCGGGGGCGGTTGCTGCTGGCCGTGGGCCGGACCAAGGACGGGATCAACGAACTGGACGCCGCGGAGAAGGCGGCGGCGGTCCGGGGGCACCACAATCCCGTTCTGGTGCCGTGGGCCTTCGACCTCGCCCGTGCGCTCGCCGTCGAGGATCCGGTCCGGGCGGCGCAGTTGGCCACCGATGTCCGCCGGCATGCCGAGCGGCTCGGGACCGATACCGCGATCGGTGAGGCGCTGCGGTGCGCGGCGGCGCTGGAGACGGGCCAGCGCGCGGTGCGGCTGGCCGCGCAGGCCGTCACCTACCTGGAGGCCTCGCCGTGCCAGTACGAGTACGCGGCGGCGCGGGTGGAGTACGGAATCCTCGCGCGTTCGGTGGGTGACATCAACCGGGGTATGGCGCTGGCGCGGTCCTGCGGGGCGGACGGGCTGGTGGCACAGGCCAGGGACGTACTGGAGACGGGACGCGGGTTGCGTTGAGAGCGTGAGCGCGGCTGCCGCACCCTCGTGGCTCGTCCCGCTCACCCGGCGGGGCCGCGCACCGACAAGGCCTCACGCATCGGCGCGGTCCTGCGCATCAGCACGGCCCTGCGCTCGGTACGGTCCCGCGCTCGGTACGGTCCCGCGCTCGCCACAACACCGCGCTCTGCACGGTCCCGCGCGTCGGGACAGCACCGCGCATCCGTACGGCACCGCGCGCATCGGCACAGCACCGCCCAGCGGTACGGCCCCCCGCCCCCTCAGGCCGCGATCAGCCGGTCGGTGAGGGCCAGCAGGTGTTGGCGCACGTCCTTGTCGTACGTCTCCTCGTGCGCTCGTGCCGGGCTCGTCCCGTCGAAGAAGCGGCCCGTGCCCAGCTCCTGGGTGGCCAGGGCGAGGACGCCCGGGGCGCCGTCCGCCACCGTCGACCAGGGAGCCATCCCGCCCTCCCGGACCATCGCCGTGTCCATGAACGTGGCCGGGTGGATGACGTTCACCGCCACCGTGGTGCCCGCCAACTCCTCGGCGAGCGTGAAGGTGTGGGCCGCCAGGGCGAACTTGGCCCGGCAGTACGCGGCGAAGCCGGAGTAGCCGCGGGTGAACTCCGGGTCGTCGAGGGGGAGGGGCTCCTGGCCCACCGAACCGACGTTGATGATCCGCGAGGGTGAGTTCGCGGTGAGCGTCGGCAGCAGTGCGCGTGTCAGCACCACCGGGGCCAAGTAGTTGACCGCAAGGCGGAGTTCGTGGCCGTCCGCGCTCAGTTCCCGGCCCGAACCGGGTGAACCGGCGCCCACCCCCGCGTTGTTGATCAGCACGTCGAGCCCGGGGTGGGCCCCGGCCACCTTCGCGCCCAGCTCGCACACCTCGGCCAGGGAGGCCAGGTCGGCCACGAACGGCTCGGCCTCGCCCTCGGCGCGCAGTTCCCCGACGAGAGCCTCGGTACGGCCCGGGTCGCGGCCGTGCGCGAGGACGACATGGCCGGAGCGGACCAGTTCGAAGGCGACATGGCGGCCCAGGCCCGAGGTGGCGCCGGTGATCAGGATCGTCGACATGCCCCCACCGTAGGCAGACCGTGCGGGCACGCGCGTGCTGCTGCTGGAGGTACTACCGGCAGGGTCACCCTTCCCCGGCCACGGAATCCTCCTCCGCCAGCACCCGCTGAGCCGTCGCGAAGGCCGAGTTCGCCGCCGGAACCCCGCAGTACACGGCCGTCTGGAGCAGTACGGCCCCGATCTCCTCCGGCGTGAGCCCGTTGCGTCGCGCCGCCCGCACATGCATGGCCAGTTCGTCGTAGTGGCCGTGAGCGACGAGCGCCGTCAGTGTGATCATGCTGCGCTCGCGGCGGCTGAGCGTCGGATCGGTCCAGATCTCGCCCCACGCGTAGCGCGAGATGAAGTCCTGGAAGCGCGCGGTGAACGGAGTCTGCCGGGCCTGCGCCCGGTCCACGTGGGTGTCCCCGAGCACCTCGCGCCGCACCTCCATGCCCCGCCCGGCACCGCCGTCAAGGTGTGCCCGCAGCGCGGTGAGGACGGCCTCCGGGCACTGCGCGGGCGCCAGATGCGGGGCCCCGGGGAGTTCGACGAGTGCGGCGCCCGGCACCGCGTCGGCGATCTCCCGCAGGTGCGCGGGCGGGGTCGCCGGGTCGGCACGGCCGGCTACGAGCAGCGTGCGCGCAGCGATCCTGCCCAGCCGGTCGCGCAGGTCGAAGGCGGCCAGGGCGTCACAGCAGGCCGCGTAGGACTCCGGGTCGGTTTCGGCGTGGTCGCGCAGGAGTTCCGGCACGGTGAAGTCACCGGCGAACCAACGGGAGTTCGCGCTCTCCAGCAGCCACCCGAGTCCCTCCCGCCGGACCCGCTCGGCCCGTTCCTCCCACGGACCTCGACCGCCGAAGTGGGCCGAGGAGCAGATCACGGCGAGCGACTCGACGCGCTCCGGGTGATGCGCGGCCAGATGCAGGCCGACGGCACCGCCGAGCGACACCCCGGCGTACGCGAACCGCTCGATGCCGAGCGAGTCGGCCAGCGCCAGCACCAGGTCGGCCAGGTCACCGACGGTGGCACCGGGACCGATCAGCGCGGGTGCCGAACCGCCGTGCCCGGGCAGGTCCCAGCGGACCACCCGGTGGGTGATGGACAGCTCGGGCGCCACCTTGTCCCACAGGGCGTACGACGTCCCGAGCGACGGCCCGAGCAGCAGAGGGGGAGCGGAAGCGGGCCCCTCTGCACGGTGGTTGAGGAGTTTCTCGGTCAACGTCGCTCCAGGGCACGGTCGGTGAGGGCTCCGGCGGAGCCGGTGTAGCGGGCGGGGTCGGTGAGCTCGTCGAGGTCGACGTCCTTCAGGTCGGGTTCCTGGGCCAGGAGTTCGGCCAGTGACAGCCCCTCGGTGTACGTCCGCCGGGCGAGCTCCGTCAGCAGCGCCTTGGCGCGGGCCCGCCCCAGCACGGGCGCCAGCTCGGCGGACAGCCGCTCGGAGACGATCAACCCGTGGGTCAGGCCCAGGTGTTCACGCATGGCCTCCGGGTGGACCCGCAGCCCCTCGGCCAGCTCAGCGGCGTCCCGGGCCGCTCCGCCGACCAGCCGCAGCAGGTCCCTGAGCGGTTCCCACTCCGCGTGCCAGGCACCGGCGGGCCGCTCGTCCTCGGCGGCCAGCGAGCCGTACAGCGTCGCCGCGAGCTGCGGGGCGCGCCGGGCGGCGGCCGCGATCAGCGTGGCCCGCACGGGGTTCGCCTTGTGCGGCATGGCGGAGGAACCCCCGCCGCCGCCCTCCGAGACCTCGGCGATCTCGGTGCGGCCCAGCACGAGCACGTCGGCCGAGATCTTGCCCAGCGCGCCGGCGGTGAAGGCGAGGCACCCGGCGAGGTCGGCGATCGGGGTGCGCAGGGTGTGCCAGGGGAGGAGCGGCGCGTCGAGGCCGAGTTCACGGGCGAACGCCGCTGTGAGCAGCACCATGTTCCGGGCACCGTACGCCGTGAAAGCCGCCTGGGTCCCGGCGGCACCGCCGAGCTGGGCGGGGAGGGCGTCCCGCACGTCGACGACCCGGTCCCGGGCGTCCAGGACCAGTGACCGCCACCCGGCCGCCTTCAGCCCGAACGTCGTCGGCACGGCGTGCTGAGTGAGCGTCCGGCCGGACATCGCGGTGTCGCGGTGCTCGGCAGCGAGCCGGGCCAGGGCCTGCTGGGCGCGGTCGAGGTCGGCCAGGACGAGGCCGAGCGTGCGGGTCGCCACCAGCATCGTCGCCGTGTCCAGGATGTCCTGGCTGGTGGCACCCCGGTGGACGTACGGACCGTATTCCTCGCCGACCGCCTCGGTGAGGTCGGCGACCAGGGGGATGACGGGGTTGCCGCCGCCGCGCGCACGGTCGGCGAGCGACCGTACGTCGAACCGGCCCGCGTCGGCGGCCGCCGCGACGGCGTCGGCGGCCTCGGCCGGGGCGAGGCCCAGCCCGGCCTGCGCCCCGGTCAGCGCCGCCTCGGCGTCCAGCAGCGCCTGGAGGTAGGCGCCGTCGGAGGTCGCGAAGGCGGCGGGGGAGCCTGCCCACCCGGGGGCGAGCAGGCCGGTGTCCGGATCGGGAGAAGTCACTGGAACTCCAGGAAGACCGTTTCGCCTTCGCCCTGAAGGCGGATGTCGAAACGGTAGGTGCCGTCGCCCTGCTGACGCGCGATCAGCGTGTCGCGTCGCTCCGCGGGCACCCGCGAGAGCAGCGGGTCGGTGGTGAGCGCCGCCTCCTCGCCCGGCAGGTAGATCCGCGTGTACAGATGCACCAGCAGACCGCGCGCGAACACGCACACGCTGATGTACGGTGCGCTCTGCCCTCGTGCGCCCGGCCGCAGGGTACGCGCGGTCCAGTGACCGTTGGCGTCGGTCTGGATGCGGCCCCACCCGGTGAACTCCACGCCGTTGCGGCCCAGGTAGCCGCCGCTCGCGGGGTCGCGCCGGATCGAACCGTCGGCCCGCGGGACGTCGCCGTCCGGGTCGGGGCCCCACAGCTCCACGAACGCGTCGGGCAGCGGGTTGCCCTCACCGTCGGTGATGTACCCCTGCAGGACGATCGTGTCCGGGTGCCCGACGGGGGCGATGTCACCGCCGCCGGGGAACGGCAGGGCGTGACCGTAGAAGGGACCCACCGTGTGCGACGGGGTCGGCAGCACGGTCTCGGGGCGGTTCGTGTCGATCTTCGTCATGGCTGGTCAGCGCCCCTCTTCGAGCCAGGTGGCCTGCGGTCCGTCGAGCACGATGTCCCAGTGGTAGCCCATCGAGAACTCCGGTACGGACAGGCTGTGGTCGTATGTGGCGACGAGCCGCTGCCGGGCCGCGTCGTCCGTCACCGACTGGATGATCGGGTCGTACGGGAACAGCGGGTCGCTCGGGAAGTACATCTGCGTGACCAGGCGCTGGGTGAACGCCGTGCCGAACAGTGAGAAGTGGATGTGGGCCGGCCGCCAGGCGTTGACGTGCTGGCGCCAGGGGTAGGGGCCCGGCTGGACGGTCGTGAAGCGGTAGAAGCCCGTGTCGTCGGTCAGTGTGCGGCCGACGCCCGTGAAGTTCGGGTCCAGCGGGGCGTCGTGCTGCTCGCGCTGGTGGGCGTAGCGTCCCGCCGAGTTCGCCTGCCAGATCTCCACCAGCTGCCCGCGGATCGGACGGCCGGCACGGTCGAGGAGGCGTCCCTCGACGGTGATCCGCTCGCCGACCGGCTCCCCGGTGTGCTGCCGGGTGAGGTCGTTGTCGATCTCGGTGATGTCCCGCTCGCCGAAGGCGGGGGAGTGCAGCTCGACCAGCTCCGGGTCCTTGGACACGTCGATGGTGATCGGCGGCTGTTTCGGATGCCGCAGCACCGAGGAACGGTAGGGCGCGTAGTCGCGGCGGGGCTGGTGCTCGACGGGGGCGCCGTCGGCGAGCCGCTTCTCGTACGCGGCGTGCTCGGCGGCGATCTCCTGGTCGATGTCGTGCTGGGTGAGAGTCATAGGTACTTCCTGGGAGTTCCTGACGTTCACGTCGAAGTCGGGGGAGAGGAGGCGCCCCCGAAGGGGCGCGGGGCTGTATCGACATGCGGCTCCGCCGCGCGGGCGCGACCAGCCACGACGGGCCCGCAGTCGACAACGGAGCTCTTATCGCTCAAGCACGAGGGCCAGCCCTTGACCAACACCGATGCAAAGCGTCGCGACACCAACGCCGCTGCCCGCACGGGCCAGTTGATGAGCCACTGTCCCCGCGAGCCGCGCTCCCGACGCACCGAGCGGATGCCCGAGCGCAATCGCCCCGCCCTGCGGATTGAGCACCGCCGGATCGAACTCGGGCCACTCGGCAACACACCCCAGCACCTGCGCAGCGAACGCCTCGTTCAACTCAAGCACTGACAGATCGTCAAACCCCTTGCCCGCCTTGGCCAGCGCACGCGTCACCGCCTCCACGGGGGCGAGCCCGAAGTAGTGCGGGTCGAGGGCGTTGACGCCGGTCGCGGAGACCCGGGCCAACGGCTCCCGGCCGGTGGCGGCGAGACCCTCGTCGTCCACCAGCAGCAGGGCGGCGGCACCGTCGTTCAGCGGCGACGCGTTGCCCGCGGTCACCGTCCCTCCGTCCGTGCGGAACGACGGCTTCAGCCTCGCCATCGCCTCCAGCGACGCATCCGGCCGTACGCACTCGTCGGCACCGAACACGACGGGGTCACCCTTGCGCCGCGGCACGGCGACGGGGGCGAGCTCGGCGTCGAACAGCCCCGCTGCCTGGGCCTCGGCCGCCTTCTGGTGGCTGGCCAGGGCGAACTCGTCCTGCTGCTCACGCGTGATCTTGTGCTTGTCCGCGATCAGTTCGGCCGACTCGCCCAGCGGGATCGTCCACTGCGGCTCCATCCTCGGGTTGACCATGCGCCAGCCCAGGGTGGTCGAGTACAGCTCGGTGTGAGCGGCGGGGAAGGGCTTGTCGGACTTGGGCAGTACGTACGGCGCCCGGGTCATCGACTCGACCCCGCCCGCCACGGCGACGGAGGCGTCCCCGACGGCGATGGCGCGGGCCGCCTGGATCACCGCCTCAAGACCCGACGCGCACAGCCGGTTGACGGTCACACCCGGCACGCTGGTGGGCAGTCCGGCCAGCAGCGCGGCCATGCGGCCGACGTTGCGGTTCTCCTCACCGGCCCCGTTGGCGTTGCCGAAGTAGACGTCCTCGATCCGGGACGGGTCCAAGTCGGGCGTACGGGCGAGGAGTTCACGGATCGCGTGGGCGCCCAGGTCGTCGGGGCGCACCGACGCGAGAGCGCCGTTGTAGCGGCCGACCGGTGTGCGGACCGCGTCGACGATGTAGACGTTCTTCACTTCAGACCCTCCGTGACGGTCAGCTTGGCGTCGGTCCTGGCGGTGATCTCCTCGACGCTCACCCCGGGCGCGGTCTCGACGAGGACCAGGCCGTCCTCGGTGACGTCCAGGACGCCGAGGTCGGTGATGATCCGGTTCACGCACGCCTTGCCGGTCAGCGGCAGCGCGCACTCGGTGAGGATCTTCGGCGAGCCGTCCTTGGCGGTGTGGGTCATCACCACGATGACCGTGCGGGCGCCGTGGACCAGGTCCATCGCCCCGCCGATCCCGGTGATCATCTTGCCGGGGACGGCCCAGTTGGCCAGGTCGCCGGTCTCGGACACCTGCATGGCGCCCAGCACGGCGACGTCGATGTGCCCGCCCCTGATCATCCCGAAGGACAGTGCCGAGTCGAAGAAGGACGCCCCCGGCAGCACGGTGACGGTCTCCTTGCCCGCGTTGATCAGATCGGGGTCGACCTGCTCCTCGGTGGGGTAGGGGCCGGTGCCCAGGATGCCGTTCTCGGACTCCAGGATCACCTCGACGTCCTCGGGGAGGTGGTTCGGGATCAGCGTCGGCAGACCGATGCCGAGGTTGACGTACTGGCCGTCCCGGAGTTCGCGTGCGGCCCGCGCGGCCATCTCTTCCCGTGTCCAGGCCATCAGCCGCTCACCGTCCCCCGTGCCGCGGGCGCGGAGACCGTGCGCCGCTCGATGCCCTTCGCCGCCGCCTGTCCGGGGGTGAGGGCGACGACCCGCTGGACGAAGATCCCCGGCAGATGCACCGCGTCCGGATCGATCCCGCCGGGCTCCACCAGCTCCTCCACCTCGGCGATCGTGACCTTGCCGGCCATCGCGGCGAGCGGGTTGAAGTTCCGGCTGGACTTGTTGAAGACCAGGTTGCCGTGCCGGTCGCCCCGCCAGGCCCGTACGAGCGCGAAGTCGGTGCGGATCCCGTGCTCCAGGACGTGTTCCACGCCGTCGAACTCCCGCACCTCCTTCGGCGGCGAGGCGAGCGCGACGCCGCCCTGGCCGTCGTAGCGCCAGGGCAGCCCGCCGTCGGCGACCTGGGTGCCCACCCCGGCCGGGGTGAAGAACGCGGGGATCCCGGCGCCGCCGGCCCGCAGCCGCTCGGCGAGCGTGCCCTGCGGGATCATCTCGACCTCCAGTTCACCGGCCAGGTACTGGCGGGCGAACTCCTTGTTGGCGCCGATGTAGGAGCCGGTCACGCGGGCGATCCGACCGGCCGCGAGCAGGATCGCGAGGCCGGAGTCCATCGCCCCGCAGTTGTTGGAGACCACCGACAGCGAGCCGGTGCCCTGCTCGTACAGGGCCTGGATGAGCACGTTCGGCACACCGCTCAGCCCGAAACCGCCCACCGCGAGCGACGCGCCCTCCGGCACATCGGCCACCGCCTCCCGGGCTGTGGCGACCACCTTGTCCATCCGAAAGCCCCATCTCTCCAATTACTCAGGGCACTGAGTATTTCAGCGAGGTCTCCCTCACGCTGTCACCGCGACAGCCGGGCGTCAAGACCTCTGCGTAGAAGCAGGTCAGTGGCGAGTCCGCGGTACAGACGGATGCGGGAGGCTCCAGGTATCGTTCAGTGCACCAACGAATTCGACCTCGGGAGCGCACATGGCGGCGGTGGACCTCACCACCCACCCCGGGCACCTCGCCCGGCGGTTCCAGCAGGCGCACTACCTGCTGTGGAACACGATGGTCTCCGAGGAGATCACCTCGCCGCAGTTCGCGGTCCTCAACGCCCTCGTCGCCGAGCCGGGGCTCGACCAGCGCACGGTGGGGGAGCGGGTGGGGCTCGACCGGTCGACCATCGCCGAGGTCATCAGCCGGCTCGGCCGGCGCGGACTGCTCGACAAGGTCCGCGACCCGCAGGACGGCCGCCGCTTCCTGCTCCGCCTGACCGGCGACGGCGAGCGGACCCACCGCAAGCTGACCGTGCGCACGGCCCGGATGAACCAGGTCTTCCTGGCCCCTCTCTCCGCCGAGGAACAGGACCTCTTCTTCGAGCTGATCCGCCGGGTCTCGGACGCGGCGGAGGGGCTCCGCAACCCGGCGGAGCCCGTGGCCGCACCGTCGTAGCGGCTACGACACCTTCGCGAACACGACCCAGACCTGGCCCTTCGCGAAATTCACCGGAGCACCGTCCTTCGTCGTGAACTCGGTTCCGTCCGTGGCCTTCTGCCGCTTCCAGTTCACGTCGAAGGACCGTCCGTCGCGGAGCACCTTCGCCCTTCCCGAGCCCACCGTCTGGGTGTACGGCGTGTAGTTGCCGAGGAAGTCGTGGAAGGCGGACCGGCGCACCTTCACGTACTGCACGACGACCGTCGCGGGTGCCAGCCGCTTCCCGTCGGTGGTCACGTCCGGTGCGCCGTCCATCGAGACCAGCCAGCGCTCCCGGCTCGCCGACCAGCTGAAGGTGAAGCGGGCGGCGGGGAAGCGGACCGTCTCGGAGGTGTCCTTCGTACCGCCGGCGGGCGCGGGGCCGTAGCGGAAGCCGGTGGTCAGCGCGTCCGCGCCCGGCGTGGCGGGCAGCAGGCGCTTCGGGCGCACATAGAGGTTGTGCGGGGCGGGCTTGGCGGTGCCGCGGAAGTAGGCTCCGGACACCTTCTCGGGGGTCCGGGCGTCCAGCGGCGCCCGGTTGATCAGCGGCATGAGCTTGCCCTGGGCGCCGGAGAAGGCGAGCGTCGGCTTCTGGAACTGACGCAGCAGCTCCAGATCGGACTCGCGGGCGCTGCGCACCGGGCCGACGGCCTTCGGCAGCGTGGTCGCGTACACGGCCATGAGACGGCTGAGCCCGCCCTCGACCTGCTCGGCGTAGACGATGTCCGCGGAGTCGAGGCCGGTCTGCGGGCGCGCCGCCCGCACGTTGTCGATCTTCACGGCGAGCGGGGAGGGGTGCTCGGCCTCCTGACTCGCCTCCGACGCGCTCGGTTCCGCTGTGTGCAGGCGCCCGCGCCCGTCGTCGGCCGGCACGCGGGGCGCGCCCTGGCTCGTACAACCCGCCGCGAAGAGGCCCGTGGCCGCCAGTACCGCCGCCGCCGTACGGGCATGTCGTGCACGTGCCCCGTGTCTCATACCCACCATGTCCGCCAGCCCGCCCGTCTCGTGTCTTCGATTGTGCGCTTATAAGTTCATTGGTGGCCATACCCGTCTGTTTCTGATTGGTCTCGTTGCCTGGGCCGAACGGCCCCGCATTGCGGTTCGGCGCCCACCACCCGGGTACTCGGGGCGCCGACCACAGGACCGACGCGGCGATGTGACGGAGGGAGTGCCGGGCGATGAAGGCAGTGACCTGGCAGGGCAAGCGGGACGTGCGCGTGGAGGAGGTGCCCGATCCGCGGATCGAGGAGCCGACGGACGCCGTCATCCGGATCACCTCCTCCGGACTGTGCGGCTCCGACCTGCATCTCTACGAGGTGCTCACACCGTTCATGACACCGGGCGACATCCTCGGCCACGAACCCATGGGCATCGTCGAGGAGGTCGGCGCCGCGGTGCCCGACCTCTCGGTGGGCGACCGGGTCGTCGTGCCGTTCCAGATCGCCTGCGGCAACTGCTGGATGTGCATCACCGGACTGCCGACCCAGTGCGAGACCACCCAGGTCACCAGCGAGGGCATGGGCGCCGCACTCTTCGGCTACACCCGGCTGTACGGCGCCGTACCGGGCGCCCAGGCCGAGTATCTGCGCGTCCCGCAGGCGCAGTTCGGCCCCATCAAGGTCCCCGAGGGCCCTCCCGACGACCGCTTCGTCTACCTCTCCGACGTCCTGCCCACCGCCTGGCAGGCGGTCGCCTACGCGGACATCCCCGAGGGCGGCAGCGTGGCCGTGCTCGGCCTCGGGCCCATCGGCGACATGGCCTGCCGGGTCGCCCAGGTGCGCGGCGCCGGCCGGGTCTTCGGCGTGGACCTGGTGACCGACCGCCTGCGCCGGGCCCGGGCCCGGGGCGTGGAGACGTTCGACATCAGGAGCTTCGACTCCGAGAAGGAACTGGTCCAGGCGATCCGCGACGAGACCGACGGGCGCGGCCCGGACGCCGTGATCGACGCGGTGGGCACCGAGGCCCACGGCAGCGCGGCCGCCCGCATGGTCCAGAACGCCTCCGCCCTGCTGCCCCGGAAGCTGAGCGGCCCGCTCGCGGAACGCTTCAGCGTCGACCGGCTCGCCGCCCTGCACACCGCCATCGAACTGGTCCGGCGCGGCGGCACCATCTCGCTCTCCGGCGTCTACGGCGGCATGGCCGACATGCTGCCGATGCTCACCATGTTCGACAAGCAGATCCAGCTTCGGATGGGCCAGGCCAACGTGCGCCGCTGGGTCGACGACATCCTGCCGTACCTGACGGACGAGGACCCGCTCGGCGTCGACGGCTTCGCGACCCATCACGTGCCGCTGTCGGACGCCCCGCGCGCGTACGAGACGTTCCAGAAGAAGCAGGACGGCACGGTGAAGGTGCTGATGCGGCCGTAGGGCCCCGCCCCGCCCCGGCCCTGACTCAGCGCAGGATCTCGTCGAGGTCGTAGCGCACCGGCTCCTCCAGCTGCGCGTACGTGCAGCTCTCCGGAGCCCGGTCGGGACGCCAGCGGCGGAAGCGGGCGGTGTGGCGGAACCGTACGCCGTTCTCCATGTGGTCGTACGCCACCTCCGCCACCCGCTCCGGCCTGAGCGGCACCCAGGACAGGTCCTTCTTGCCCGACCAGCGGCTCGGCGCCCCGGGCAGCCGGGCGCTCTCGTGCGCGGCCTCCTCCGCCCAGGCCGCCCAGGGGTGTCCGGCGGGGTCCTGCATGCGCAGCGGTTCCAGTTCGTCGATCAGCTGGGCGCGCCGCTTCATCGAGAAGGCCGCGGACACCCCGACGTGCTGGAGCGTGCCCCGATCGTCGAGGAGGCCGAGCAGCAGGGAGCCGACGACCGGGCCGCTCTTGTGGAGCCGGTAGCCGGCGACCACGACGTCCGCCGTGCGCTCGTGCTTGATCTTGAACATGGCGCGCTCGTCCTGGAGGTAGCGCAGGGTGGGCGGCTTGGCGATGACCCCGTCCAGACCGGCGCCCTCGAACTGCTCGAACCACTGCCGGGCCACCTCGATGTCCGTCGTCGCCGGCGCGAGGTGGACCGGCGCCGTGACCCCGGACAGAGCCGTCGTGAGCAGTTGTCTGCGGTCGGTGAGCGGGACGTCCAGCAGTGACTCCTCTTGCAGGGCGAGCAGGTCGAAGGCGACGAAGGAGGAGGGTGTCCGTTCGGCCAGCGTCCGCACCCGCGAGGCCGCCGGATGGATCCGCTCGGACAGCGCGTCGAAGTCCAGCCGGCCGTTCCGCGCGATCACGATCTCCCCGTCCAGCACGCACCGCTCGGGCAGCCGCTCCGCGAGTGCCTCCACCAGCTCGGGGAAGTACCTGGTCAGCGTCTTGCCGGTACGACTGCCCAGCTCGACCTCGGCTCCGTCCCGGAAGACGACGGCCCGGAAGCCGTCCCACTTCGCCTCGTAGTGCATGTCCGGCGGGATCTTCGCCACCGACTTGGCAAGCATGGGCTTCACGGGGGGCATCACCGGCAGATCCATGGTCCGATTCTGCACGCGCGGGGCTCGAAATGCCTGATATGCCCGGCTCGCCTACCGTGGCTCGCATGGGTGACGCGGTGGAACTGGAGGCGGGCGGCCGGACCGTACGGCTGTCCAGCCCGGACAAGGTCTTCTTCCCGGAGCGCGGCTTCACCAAGCTGGACCTCGCCCGCTACTACCAGGCCGTCGCCCCCGGGATCCTGCGTGCCCTGCGCGACCGCCCCACCACCCTCGAGCGCTACCCGGACGGCGTGACCGGCGAGAACTTCTTCCAGAAGCGGGCGCCCAAGAACATGCCCGACTGGATCCCGACCGCCCACATCACCTTCCCCAGCGGCCGCAGCGCCGACGAGATGTGCCCCACCGAGGAGGGTGCCGTCCTGTGGGCCGCCCAGTACGGCACCCTCACCTTCCACCCCTGGCCGGTCCGCCGCGACGACGTCGACCGCCCCGACGAACTCCGCATCGACCTCGACCCGCAGCCCGGCACCGACTACGACGACGCCGTGCGGGCGGCCTTCGAACTCCGGGACGTACTGGCGGAGTTCGGCGGTCTGCGCGGCTGGCCCAAGACCTCCGGCGGACGCGGACTGCACGTCTTCGTCCCCATCGAACCGCGCTGGACCTTCACCCAGGTGCGACGGGCCGCGATCGCGGTGGGGCGCGAGATGGAACGCCGGATGCCGGACCGGGTGACCATCAAGTGGTGGAAGGAGGAACGGGGCGAGCGCATCTTCATCGACTACAACCAGACGGCCCGTGACCGCACCATCGCCTCCGCCTACTCGGTACGGCCCCGCCCGCACGCCCCGGTCTCCGCGCCGCTGCGCTGGGAGGAGGTCGGCGAGGCCCATCCCCAGGACTTCGACCTCGCGACCATGCCCGCGCGCTTCGCCGAACTCGGCGACGTGCACGCGGACATGGACGATCACGCGTTCTCGCTGGACGCCCTGCTGGAACTGGCCCGCCGTGACGAGCACGACCACGGGCTCGGTGATCTGCCGTACCCGCCCGAGTATCCGAAGATGCCGGGAGAACCCAAGCGGGTACAGCCGAGCCGCGACGCCGCGAGGAAGACGCCTCCTACAACTCCTTGATCCTGACCTCCCGGTACGAGATCACATCGGTCGTGCTGTGCACCTGGAGCCCGATGTAGCCGGAGGCGAACCGCCGCCCGTCCGTGCCCGGGTCGTCCGAGCGCGGCGGGGAGAAGTCCTGGCCACCGATGTTGTCGAACTCGTTGATCAGCACACCATTGCGGTAGACCGAGTAGTGCTGGTCGACCACACGGATCTCGTAGTCGTTCCACGTGCCCTTCTGGGTGACACCGGCACCGGCGAGCCCCACCCGGTCGAAGCCGTAGACCGACCCGGTCTTGTACATGTCGCCGTCGGGCCGGTCGAAGACCTGCACCTCGTGGCCGTACTTGATGGCGGCCCACTCCGGCCGGGGCTCCTCCGGATGGTCGTGGACCCACGGGAACCGCACGAACACACCGGAGTTGGCATTGCCGGTGCCCGGGGCGTCGTCCCGCCACTGGAGCTTGAGCGAGAAGTCGCCGTACTTCCGCTCCGGGAACCACAGCATGCCGAGACCATCCTTCGTGGTGCCGGACGTGATGGACCCGTCGCCGTTCGGCGCGAACGAACCACCGCCCACCTGCTGCCACTTGGCGAAGGAGGCCGCGCTGCCGTCGAGGATCGTGCGGTAGCCCTCGGTCTGTCCCGGCCTGCCGATCCCGGACTCATGAGCGGCCGCGTCGATGGCGTCGTACTCGCGCTCGTCGACGACCCCCTCGCGGAACAGCTTGTCCAGGACGGTCTTCACGTGCTTGAGGAACAGGGCCTGGGACGTCCACTCCTTCTCGTCCTCGATCAACTCGTTGATCCGGCACCGGTTGTTGGTGATCCGGTTCGGCACCCCGGAGTCGACCGTGCCGACGATCACCGTCAACCGCTCGTCGAGCTCGGAGCAGTTGGGCGCCGGAACCTGACTGGAGACGACGGTGAAGGTCACCGTGCGCGCGGCCGACGTGTTCCCGGCCTTGTCGGTCGCCCGGTACGCGAGGGTGTGCGTGCCCGCCCGGTCGACGACCACCGCGGCGGTGTACGCCAGATAGGGTCCGGCGTCGATCGAGTACTCGACGCCCGCGACACCCGAACCGCCCGCGTCCGTGGCGCTGACGGTCACCTTGGCGTTGCCCACGTACGCCCCGTCGGAGTTCCGGGTGCCGTCCACGCTCACGCCGGTCACCGGCGGGGTGGTGTCCTGGGGTGCGGCCGTGACGACCGTGAACCGGACGCTCTTCTCGGCGGCCGCGTTGCCCGCCTTGTCGGTCGCCCGGTAACGCACCGTGTGAGCGCCTACCTGATGCACCATCACGGGCATGGTGTACGGCTGCCAACTCCCCTCGTTCACCGCGTACTCGATGGTGTTGACCCCGGATCCGGTGTCGGACGCCGACACGGTCACCGTGGCCATGTCGATGTACGTGCCGTCGGGGTTCCGCTCGCCGCTCACCGTCGCCGAGGTGTCCGGCGGGGCGGTGTCGTCGGAGGGTGGGGCGACGACCGTGAAGGCGGCGCTCTTCTCCGTTGAGACGTTGCCCGCCTTGTCGACGGCCCGGTAACGGACCGTGTGGTCGCCGACCTGGTCGACGACGACCGGGGCGGTGTACGGCTGCCAGGCGCCCGCCTGACCGATCGCGTACTCGATCCGGTCGACGCCGGAGCCGCCGGCCTCGTCGGACGCCGTCACCGCCACGCTCGCCGAACCGACGTACTGGCCCTGCGCGTTCTGCGTGCCGGTCACCCGGGCCGCGGCCGAGGGCGCGGTGGTGTCCTGGCCGCTGCCCTCGGTCACCACGAGGATGCCCTGCATCTGGCCGTGGCCGGGGATCGTGCAGTGGTAGAAGTAGCGGCCCGGGGTGAGCGTGACCTGGGCGGTGTGACGGCCTCCCATGTCGTCGTTGGGGTTGGCGAGGATGTTGAGTTCGACGTCGTCGTTGAACTCGGGATCGCTGGTCACGAAGGTCAACGTGTGCGGCATGCCGGTGGTGTTGCCGGTGGCCGTGCTGTTCTCGAAGACGATCGTGGCCGTGCCCGCCACGGCTGTCGTCGGGACGGAGCCGTACTTGGTGATGTCGTCGCCCGCCGTCCAGGTGAGGACCTGTTCGGCCGCGGTCTGCTCGGGCTGAGCGCTGCTGGGCACGCTCTGCAGTCCGAGCATCATCAGGACGGCGGCCAGCAGAGCCGTCCAGAATCGTCGTCGCCGTGTCACCTTCACCACCCCCTCGCCAGCTCGCCGGCGACCGGTGTCGGCCCGCCGCCCGTGTAAGTGATCCGCCACAGCGCCGACTTGGCGTCGGAGGTGAAGAAGCCGCGTCCGTAGTCGAGGACGTACAGGGCGCCGTCCGGACCGAACTTCCAGTCCATGAGGTTCTTGATGCCGTCGTTGCCGATCGGCACGATCTTCTTCAACGACTCGCTGTGCACGGGCAGTCCGCCGTCGCCGTGGGTCTTCGGGTCGGTGATCACCGCGTTGCGCGGCTGGTCGGCGTCGTAGAAGTCACCGACGAACCACTTGCCGTCCCAGTAGGCGGGCCACTTGACGGTGCTGGTGACCGGGGCGGTGTCGTAGCGGTAGACGGGCCCGTTCATCGCGGCCTGGCCGCCGCCCTTGAGCCAGGGCAGCAGGTACCTGGCCTCCTCCTGCTTGTAGGACGGGATGCCGTTCGCGTCCCGCGGGTAGTCCGGGGCGCCGCCCTGCGGCGAGTACCAGATGTTGTTGCCGGTGACCGGCGGGAGGTTGACCAGGCCGTCGTTGTTGGGCGACTCGTTCTTCGGGTGGTCGCAGTCGTACCAGCCGAGCGGCTGGTCGGGGTCGGGCAGATTGCGGTCGCGGTAGGGCTGCTTGTTGCCCATGCAGTACGGCCAGCCCCGGTTGCTCGCCTTGGTGATGACGGCGAACGTGTCGTACTTCGCCGGGCCCCAGGTCGTCGAGGGCGCGCTCGCGTCCGGACCGACCCAGCCGGCGTAGAGGGTGTCGGTCTGTTGGTCGACGAAGATACGGGCCGGATTCCTGACCCCCATCACATAGATCTCGCCGCGCGTCTTGCCGCCGCCCTCGTCGGTCTCCCGGCCGGTGAAGAGGTTTCCGGCGGGGAGCGTGTACGTCCCGTCGGCCTCCGGGTGGATGCGCAGGATCTTGCCGTTGAGGTTGTTGGTGTTGCCGGCGGTGCGGCGCGCGTCCGCGAAGGAGACGCCCTTGAAGTTGGGCTGCGGGTTGTTGCCGGAGTATCCGCCGCTGAAGCCACTGGAGTTGTTGTCCCCGGTGGCGATGTACAGGTTGCCCTTCGAGTCCCAGGACATTCCACCGCCCGAGTGGCAGCAACTGTGCACCTGGACGGGCCACTTGAGCAGCACCTTCTCGCTGTTCAGGTCCAGCTTGTTCGTCGCCGGGTCGAGGGTGAAGCGGGATACCCGCCGCTCGGCGATCCGTGTGTCGCGGTTGAGCTGCGCGTGCGGGGTGTAGTGCAGGTACACCCAGCCGTTCTGCTCGAAGCGGGGATCGAGCTCGATGCCGAGCAGCCCCTCCTCGACCTTGACCAGCTCGTCGCCGCCGCCCTTGTTGCCGAAGACGGTCAACTCGCCCGCCAGGGTGACCTTCTTGGACACCGGGTCGTAGACGTGGATCTGTCCCTTGCCCTTGCCGACGTCCGGGTTGTTCCAGTCGGTGACGACCGGCTGGGAGGAGTCGGCGCCGCCCCGGCCGATGTACAGCACCCGCCCGTCCGGTGCGGTGACCAGGCCGTGCGGCTCACCGATCTGGTCGTTTTGGCCCGGCTGGTTGGGCCGGGTGAGGCGTTCCGCCTTGTAGTTGCCGTTGATCGTCGCCTTGCAGTCGGCCTGCACGAGCCGTGAGGTCCACAGCAGCGCACCGCGCAGATGGGCCCGGAAGTCGGTCTCGTCGTACGACGACACCGTGCCGCCCATGCCGGTGTAGAAGGACCGTCCGCCGTCGTAGTCCCGGCACCAACTCACCGGGTGGTCCCAGCCGTTGGCGCTCGCTCCGGGCTGGTAGGTCGACTCGCGTACCCGGGCGACGGTGTGCACGTCGCCGGACGGGTTCTTCGTCCAGTTGAACCACTGGTCGGCACGCTTCCACTGCACCGGCAGGTCCTTCGTCGCCGGATGCCGCCGGTCGCCCACCTCAACGGTGGCTCGCTGGACCGACGTTGGACTGGAGGCGGCTGGGCGGGCACCTACGAGGCCCGTGAACCAGTCGGAGTACGGCTCGGCGCGGGCCGCGTCATGGATGCCGACGAAACCGCCGCCCGCCTCCATATAGGCCTCCAGACCGGCCTCCTGGTCGGGGTCGAGGACATCGCCGCCGCCGGTCAGGAAGACGATCGCGTTGTAACCACCCAGCGCCTTCTCGTCGGTGAAGACCCTGGCGTCGTCCGTGGCCTCGGTCGCGAACCGCTGGTTCGCCGGCCCGGACAGCCCGATCCGCTCGACGGCGGCGATCCCGGCGTTGACGACCGGCGACTCGGCGCCGCCCGCCGCCGAACCGTAGAACACCAGCACCCGCACATCGGCGCCGCCCGGGGGCGACTTGACGGACATCGTTGTCGGTGACGGCTCCGGCGCGGGCAGTGCTCCCGCGGCCGGTCCGGACATCAGCCCGGCGGCGAGGACCCCGGCGGTCACCGTGGCCACCCAGACCCGTCTTCTCGTCGTTCCTCCGCTTCTCGCGCTCAACCCTCGTAAGTGCATGGGCACCTCCTCGGTCACAGCAACAGCGCCAAGGAAGCTAGACGCCTTTGCGACCCTCGCCAATACCTATGACCAGGATCGGACGAACTTTGTCCTGAGTGTGGATAAACGACTGCGGGGCCGGTACCGTCTCACAGGTTCATCACAGGTGCACCTCCGCACGATCCGTATCAGGGTGGGGAGTTCTGTATGGCCGCAGTGGACAGACGTGGATTCAACCGGCGGGTACTGCTGGGCGGCGCGGCCGTCGCGACATCGTTGTCCATGGCGCCGGAGGCCCGGAGCGACCCCCGTCCGGCGCAGGCCGCTCCGGGCGGCGGCGAGGTCGGACACATCAAGCTGTACGCGGAGAAGCTCGCCGACGGGCAGATGGGCTACGGCTTCGAGAAGGGCAGCGCGACGATTCCCGGTCCGCTCATCGAACTCAACGAGGGCGACACCCTGCACATCGAGTTCGAGAACACCACGGACGTCGGGGCGAGTCTGCACGTCCACGGCCTGGACTACGAAGTCTCCAGCGACGGAACGAAGTTGAACAAGAGCGACGTCGAACCCGGCGGCACCCGCACCTACACCTGGCGCACCCATGTGCCGGGCCGCCGCAGTGACGGCACCTGGCGGGCGGGCAGTGCGGGCTACTGGCACTACCACGACCACGTGGTCGGCACGGAACACGGCACCGGCGGCATCCGGAAGGGCCTCTACGGCCCGGTGATCGTCCGCCGCAAGGGCGATGTCCTGCCGGACGCGACCCACACGATCGTCTTCAACGACATGCTCATCAACAACAGGCCGGCGCACTCGGGGCCCAACTTCGAGGCCACGGTGGGCGATCGGGTCGAGTTCGTGATGATCACGCACGGCGAGTACTACCACACCTTCCACATGCACGGTCACCGCTGGGCGGACAACCGCACGGGCATGCTCACCGGGCCCGACGACCCGAGCCAGGTCATCGACAACAAGATCGTGGGCCCGGCGGACTCCTTCGGCTTCCAGGTGATCGCGGGGGAGGGGGTCGGGGCGGGCGCGTGGATGTACCACTGCCATGTACAGAGCCACTCCGACATGGGGATGGTGGGACTCTTCCTGGTGAAGAAGACGGACGGGACGATCCCCGGGTACGAGCCGCACGAGCACGGCAAGTCGTCGGCCGAGCACGAGCACGAGCACTGACGGATCATGGGCAGGTGACTCTTCTTCTCACGCGCGGTGATCTGGAAGCGCTGCTGGATCCGCAGCCCTGCATCGACGCTCTGCGGGACGGCTTCCGGGACGCGGAGACGGTGCCGGTCATGGGGCAACGGGTACGCACGGACCTCCCGTTCCCCGGTACGGCAACCGCCCTGCTCCCGGGCCTGCTGCCCGGTGTCCCGGCCTACACGGTCAAGGTGAACGCCAAGTTCCCCGGCGCCCGGCCCGCCCTGCGCGGGGTGATCTGCCTGCACAGCGGGGCCGACGGCGAACTCCTCGCGCTGCTGGACTCGGCGACGGTCACGGCATGGCGGACGGGGCTGGCGGCGGCGCTGGGCACACATCTGCTCGCGGGTACGAGCGCCGGTACGGGCGCCGTCGTCGGTGTGATCGGGGCGGGCGCACAGGCCGAATTGATGGTGCGGGGGCTGGCGCTGCTGCGGCCCCTCGGCGCCCTGGTCGTCCACGACACCTCGGCCGTCCGCGCCGCGGAGTTCGCCGCACGGCACGGCGGGACCGTGCTGGCCTCCGCGCCGGAGGTCGCCGCCGTCGCCGACCTCGTTCTGTCGGCGACCTGGTCGCGGGAACCGTTGCTGCACCTGGCGGACACCAGGCGGGGGCAGCACTTCACGAGCCTCGGGGCGGACGAACCGGGCAAGGCGGAACTGGCGGCCGATCTGCTGGATGCTGCCGTGGTCGTGGTCGACGACCGGTCACTCGCCCTGAGCATGGGCGTGTCGGCGGCCGGAGGGAGGGTCGGGGCGACCCTGGGCGAGGTGGTCCGGGGTGAGCACCCCGGGCGGACGGGGGCGGATGACCGTACCGTCTACGCCCCCGTCGGCCTGCCCTGGCAGGACCTCGCGCTCGCCTGGAGGGCGTACGGGCTCGCCGAGCGGGAGGGGATCGGGCGGCGGGTGGATCTGCTGGCCTGAGGCCGGACGGCGGAGACCGGCAGGCTGCACGGGGCGCGGCCGTTGACCCTCGCCGGAGCGCCCCACGCGCAGGTCGCCCGCCTCATCCGCCTGCAGGTGGACCACGGGGAGTTGCATGTGAGCAGCCCCGGCCGTGCTCTCGCAACCGATCGCTTGCGAAGCAGCCTCGGGGAGGTCCTCGCAGTTGTCGTCCGAGAGGCCGAACATCGGCAGGCACGGTGACAGTCCGACGATCGAGACCGGGAGATGCTGGTGCATCTCCCAGCGGGCTCGCGTCAGCCTCAACCGCCGCATGGCCGAAGGCCGGTCACGCACCACATGCCGCTCGACACCGTCGAGTTCGTAGCCGTGTTTCATGGATACGGTGAACGAGGACGCGTTGTCCTCGAAGGCGCCCGACATCGCCTCGAGTGCGCGCAGGCCGGTGAAGGCCAGGTGCAGCACTGCGGCACGCATCTCCGTACCGATCCCTTGCCGCTGAAACCGTGCCCCGAGCCAGGAGGCAGTACTTACCTGCCGCAGCACGGCAAAGTCCCGGGCGGCGACCGTCTGCAGGCCGACGACCTGGCCGTTTTCAAAGACAACGAGATTCAGGGCCCAGTTCTCCGGCGCCCAGTTCCCCCTGCGCAACCAGTGGTGCTGCACCACCGAGCGCGCACGATCCGCCGGAGGCAGGTCGGTCCACGGCACGAGGAAGGGCATGCGGTCCGGGTCGTGGATGCCTTCCGCCGCGAGTTCACACAACTCGGCAAGCTCATCCTCGGTGGGTAGTCGCAGCTCCAGGCGCGGTGTACTCAGACGCAGTCCCACCAAGGGCCAGTGGTCAATCAGCATGCGTCATTGTCGAAGACGAGGGCGGTGGTGGTCATCTGATTTCCACGCTCGGGCAGACGCGAGGTTCGACCTGCGACTGGCGCGCCGGGCGGCGCGCAAACCCGAGTCGTCTCACTTCTGGACGTACCCGAGCGCCTTGATCGACAAGCCGTGTCCGGACACATCGACAAGCGGTGTCCGCTGTCGGATCAGGCACACATTCCGTGAGGACGATCACCGGGGTCGGGCTCTGTCCCATGGGCGTCGACGGTGTTCAGACTGCCCACCCGCCGGTGTTCGAGTACGACTCGTAGGAGTACCGAGTGCGGCGGTCCCATTCCTCGCCGGTGAT
>NZ_JBVIHJ010000022.1:0-5751 GCF_055570355.1 Streptomyces sp. NPDC031225
CACTGCCTCCAACACCACACGCTGTTCGATGAATACACCGCCTACCCAACCGAACCTGCCGCCACAGCTTGACGAGATATGCGCCTGAGGTGTCTACATCCCCACCGACGAGGGCTGGCTCTATCTCGCGACCTGGCTGGACCTGGCCACCCGCGAGATCGTCGGCTACTCGATGGCCGACCACCACCGCGCCTCCCTGGTGGTCGACGCACTGACGATGGCCGCCGGACGTGGTCGGCTCCAGACCGGCTGCATCGTGCACCCGGACCGCGGAGCCGAGTACACCTCTGACGAACTCCGCCGGGAAATAAGCAGGTTGGGGCTGCGGCAGAGCATGGGCCGAACCGGCTCGTGCTACGACAATGCCGCCGCCGAGAGCTTCTTCGCGCTGCTGAAAGCGGAGATCGGCACCCGCCGCTGGCCCGACCGGACCACTGCCCGCGCTGAGATCTTCGCCTTCATCGAGACCTTCTACAACCGCAAGCGGCTGCGGAGGCATCCAATCTGGGGCTACCTCACCCCGCTGGAGACCCGGCAGCGACACGAGCAAGAACACGCCCTCGCAGCGTAAGCATCGAGTGTCCAGCATCACGGGGAAACTTCACGTGGGCGCGCAGGGGCTTGTTGATCGCCTGGATCGCCACCGGGGGCTGGGTGTCGTCGGTGGACCTTGGAGTGCGGGGGGGGCATCCGCCCTGCTTGGCGATGGCGATCTGGGCGTGGCCCTTGAGCCGCGCGGACGTCGCGAGCCCGTGGTGCGGGGAGTGTCCGGTGAACCGGATCTCGATTGCGGCGCGTTCGCCGGCGCGGGTGACGATGTCGCCGATGGACTTGGGCTGCAGCCCGCTCCCCATGACGGTGTGCCAGTGGTTGTGGAGGCGGCGCCAGGCGTAGCGGTCCGGGTGGGTGAGATCGGCGGCGTTCTTCCATGCGGTCCACGCGCGGACGGAGCAGGTGGAGGGGCGGCTGCTGTAGGGGACGGGCACGATGCGGGGGCGGACTGTGGAGGCGCGCAGGTCGGCGGTGAGTCCGCCGGGGGTATTGGCGTAGTCGCGGACGCGGCTGAAGGCGCCCTGGTTCTGCCCGCCTTGGCGACGGCTGTCCTGCGCCTGGATGTTGCTCTTCCTGGCGTTTCTTGCTTCCGGTCCCGTTGGTGATGGGGTTCGCGGTGATCGGTGGGAGAGGGTGGGGCGACCTGGGGGGTGTGGGTGGTCTGTGCACTCGTTTGGGCTAGGTGTTCTGTGGGTGTTGAGTGGTGGGTTCGTCGTGGTTGGTTGCGTGGTTGCCGGGGGATTTTTCGGGGCGCGTGGCGCATGGCGGTGTGTCGGGTGTGTCTGGTGTGAGCGGACGGGTCCTGTCGATGTGGCGTATCTGTGGGGGAGGTGGGTCGGTCTGTTGAGGAGGCGTTGTGGCGAGTGGGCGAGTGGCGATGTCGGTGGTGGTCGTGGGGTTGTTCCTGGGGGCACTGGTGCCGAGGGGAGTCGCCATGGCCGCCGAGCCCACTTCTGCCCCCGCATCCGTGGCGTGCACTGCCGGCACCGGTCCCTATCAGCAGGAACTGGAGGAGTATCTGAAGCTGCCCGTGGACGGGCGGCAGGCGTCCGGCGACTGTGAGGCGATCCGCGCCTTCCAGAGCCGCAACGCAGTGCGGCCTGCCGATGGTTACGCGGGCCTGGTGACCTACCGCACGATGCTCGTGGTTGAGGCCCGCCCCAACCCGAACGCCGCCGGGAAGTGCCCGGTGCGCACCTACCGCATCGCCTGTGTCGATCTGGCCCGGCAGCTGATGTGGGTGCAGACCGGGAGCCGGGTGGTGTACGCGCCCGTGCCCATCCGCTCTGGGCGCGACGGCTACGAGACCCGCACCGGCTGGTTCACCGTCTACTGGCGCGACCTCGACCACTACTCCGACCTGTACGACAACGCGCCCATGCCGTACTCCCAGTTCTTCAGCGACGGCCAGGCCTTCCACGGCAGCCCCGGTGATTTGTTCTCCGGCGGCTCGCACGGCTGTGTCAACCTGCGCCTCGATGATGCCCAGCGGCTGTGGAACACCCTGGCCGAGGACGACGCCGTGTACGTGTGGGGCGTGAAGCCGGGTACGGAACGCAAGGTGCCGCCCCGGCCGACCAAGCCCGAGGACCTGGTCACGCCAGCAGACGTGCCCCCAGATCCTCACCAGGAAGGGCACCCGGAAGGACGTACGCCACCGCCGAACCCCGGTGCTCGGTGAAGCGGCTCAGCTCGTCCGTCGCCGTCATCCGGTGCTGGACACGCGCGAACAGCGCCGGATCCCGCATGAAGGCGAGGAACAACAGGCCCCGGTCGTCCGGCCCGGAGTCGTAGCTGTAGCCCCGGCGCAGCATCCGCGCGCCGGCGTCCAGCCGGGGACTGGCCGCCCGTACATGGGACCCCAGCGGGATCACGTACCGGCCCTGCGGTGTCTTCGCGAAGATGTCCACGTCGTCGTGCTCGTGGTGGCGTCCCAGCGGCGCCCCGCTCGCCCGGTGCCGCCCGATGATCCGCTCCTGCCGCTGCGTACCGAGCTGCGCGAACCCGGCCACATCGATGTGGACACGGCGCACGACGAGGAACGTGGCGTCGTCGGACCACACCCAGCGCTCGCACTCCTCGGGTGACGGTTGCTCCGTGCCGTCCTTGAAGCCGATCAGGTTGCGCGGTGTCCGCCCGGCCGGGGTCGGCGGCAGGAACCCGGTCTGCCGCCAACGCGGACGCAGGGTGTCGCCCGCCAGCCGGGTCAGCGCGCTCGCGGCGGCCGTGGTGACGCGCGGATCGTCGGCGCAGAGCTGGACCAGCAGATCACTGCCGCCGTACGCGGGGTCGAGCCGGTCGTCGGGGAACGGCGGCAGTTCGCGCAGCGCGGGCGGCGCGGCGACGCGCAGGAGCCGGGGGAGGCGGGGACCGATCGCCACGGTTGCGGTGAGCCGGGACCTCGCGGCGCCGACGATCTCCGTGATGTCCTTCGCCTGTGCGGGACTTGGCGGCGGGCTTTCACCGTCGAGGGCCTGCGCCAGGGCCCGCGTCCACCACCCGAACACCTCTCGCAGGGCCCGCACGCCGCCCGCTGCCCGTAGCGTCGGGGCGAGGTCGTACGCCAGGACGAGCGCGGCCATCTGCTGAGGCGTCGTCACGCCGGCCTGGCGCGGGCCCCGGAAACCGAACGCCGGAGGGCCCGCGCCGGCGGGACGGGAACGTGCGTGGTCGGCGCATGCGCAGGTGGAGGCGGCGAGGGCTCCGAGGGCTGCGGCGCGGGTCAGAACGTCCCGGCGGGCGGGGGCCGACGCGCCGTCGGGCGTGGGAAAAGCGGCATGTGCTGTCATAAGAGTGAAAGGGACGATACATCTTCGATCGTGCCAAACATTCTTTTTACGCGAATCGGACGGACCGTGTCCCGGCGAACCATCGCCCGGGGCCTGCTCGTCGCCGTCTGTCTCCTCAGCGGCGCCAGTGCCTGTACGGCCTTTTCGCCCGAGGGCTCCGGCGGGGCCGCGCCGGCCTCGGTCGTGCGGGTGCCGCAGGACACCGACTCCCTTCAGGAGGCGGTCGACCGGGTCGGTGAGGGCGGTCTCGTCCTGGTGTCACCCGGCGTCTACCGGCAGAGCGTGACCGTCTCGAAGGCGCGGGTGGTGCTGCGCGGCCTCGACCGCTCCCGGGTGGTCGTCGACGGGGAGTTCGAGCGCGCCAACGGCATCACCGTGACCGGCGCGGGCTCCGTCGTGGAGAACCTGACCGTCCGCAATCACCTCGCCAACGGTCTCCTGTTCACCGGCGTCACCGACCAGGCCGCTCTGGAGGCGGGCCGTGCCGGCGGCTCGGCTTACGACCCCCTCGACACCGTGAAATTCCCCCCGCTGAAGGGCTTCCGGGCCTCCTACGTCACCGCGTACAACAATGCGCTGTACGGCATCTACGCCTTCGACGCCCGCAGCGGGATCATCGAGCGCTCCTACGCCTCCGGACACGCCGACTCCGGGATCTACGTCGGCCAGTGCCGGCCCTGCGACACGGTCGTGCGGCACAACACCGTCGAGCACAACGCGGTGGGCCTGGAAGTCACCAACGCCTCCGAACGCCTGTATCTGCTGGGCAACCGGGCGAGCCGCAACCGGGTCGGCCTGACCCTCAACTCCAACGACCTGGAGGCGCTCGGCCCGCAGCACGGCGCCGTCATCGCGGGCAACACGCTCACCGACAACAACGACGACGCCAGTCCCGAGCAGGCTGATGGCGGCTTCGGCATCGGCATCGGCGCGGGCGGCGGGCGCGCCAACGTCATCGAGCGCAACCTGATCAGCGGCAACAGGGCGGCCGGGGTGCTGCTGAGCGACGTACAGGGCTATCCGGCGCGCGCCAACACCGTGCGCGCCAACCGGGTCACCGCCAACGGCACCGATCTGGTCCTGGCCACCGGCACCCCGGCCGGCAACTGCTTCACCGGCAACGGGGAGTCGCTCACCAGCCCGGCGCGCCTGCCGCGCGAGACACACTGCGCAAAGGGCACCCGGGGCGCTGCACGGCAGGAGCCGGACACCGGGCTGGTCCGCGACCCCCTGGGCCGCCCGACCCCCGTCCAGGCACCCCCCGGCCTCTCCTTCCAGGACGTACCGGCACCGCCGAGCCAGCGGTCAATGCCGCAGGCCACTACGACTGCGGCACACCCGGCGGTAGACCTACCGGGCAAGGTGAGCTGGGGCGAGTTCAAGCTGCCGGGCGCGAAGGACGCCCTTTAGGGGCGCGAGGCTGTACCGATGTGCGGCTGCGCCGCGTGGGCGCGACAAGCCATAACCCACCCGCACCCGCCACTCACCGCTCTCTCCATGGCGCGCCCGGCAGAACAACCCCCCGCACCCGAACCCCACCCAGATCCATGGTGATCCTCCGGCCCCCACCGAGATCCACCCGAACACGCCGCATACCCCCCTGCTCGTCGATCCAGTACGACAACGGAGAACGCTCACCACGAGACCCGGCCGGCGACGCGGACGCGTTGGGCCGGGGCCGCGGCCCCGAGAAGACGTCATAGCGCCGACCGTCCACGCGCTCGTCGCGCAACCGCAACGGGCCCGACTGCGCGAGCAGCTGCGCGTTGTCGGGCCGGTCGGCGCCCAGCGACAGGGCCAGTTTCAGGGCGGTGTCGAGCGGCGCGGTGCCGAACGTGCGGCGTGTCCACGCCGTCGCCTTCAGGTGTCCCGCCGCGCGCAGCGCACCCTCGACGGGAGCCGTGGGGGACGCCCCGTCGGCGACCGCCAGCCCGCTCTGGTCCCAGGCGAGCAGTCCACCGTCCGGACGTCCGGCGCCTGTCACCTCGTACCACCCGACGGCCCGGTGTCTGCGATGGTCGACGACGGCGCGTACCACGGTGGTGCCGTCGCCCGACGGCGCGTGGACGGTGATCTCCGAGGGGCTGATCCGGTACGTGCGGAAGCGGGCCAGGGCCAGGCGCTGGGCCTCGTCGACGGAGAGGGGCCGGGGGCCGGAATCGCCGCCGCCGGTGAGCAGGAGGCCGGAGCAGGCCGCCGCCGCGGCAAGGGCGCCCACCGCCCACCAGGCCCGCCTCACCCTGCGCGTCCTCGGCGTCCTCGGCGTTCTGGGTGTCTTCTCGGTCGTGCCACTCGTGATGCGTCGCATGGGACGTCTCTACATGCGGACGGGGGGGGGGGGGGGGGGGGGGGGGGCGGAGGGCGGCGCCCCGCCCCGCCCCAGGTCGCGGGGTTGTTCTTCCCCCCCTAA
>NZ_JBVIHJ010000022.1:5761-118812 GCF_055570355.1 Streptomyces sp. NPDC031225
TCTTTTCTTTTTCTTTCTCCTTTTCCGCCCCCCCCCCCCCCCCCGCTCCCCCCCCCCCCCCCCCCCCCCCCCCCCCCCCCCCCCCCCCCCCCCCCCCCCCCCCCCCCCCGCCCCGCGTCACCCTCCCGGGTGCGCGGCTGTCACCCCACTGGGCAGGGCGTCAGCACTTCTTGCCCTTGCAGGGTTCACCCCGCTTGTTGGCGATCTTCACGATCAGCCCTTCGCTGCCCGAGCCGTTGGCCAGGGTCAGCCGGTAGGGGCCGAAGACCGGGTTGTCCGGCAGGACGTAGCCCTCGGGGACGTCCTTCTCCACGAGGTAGTACGTGCCGATCCGGTTGCCGTCGAAGGAGCACGTGCCCGTCCGGCCGCTGACACAGTCGCCGACCATCCGGTCCTTGTGGGCGCCGCCCCGCTGGAGGCCGGACGTGCCGTTGCTGTCGAGCCACAGCTGGAAGACCGCACCGCGCAGCGGCTTGCCGGTCTTCTTGTCGGTCTTGACGACCGTCAGCGCCAACTCCTTGACCAGGCCCGCGTCGAGGGTGAGGTCCTCACGGTTGCCCGGGCCGAGGGTGACGACGGGGGAGCAGCCGGTGGCCGGGTCGACGACGGAGTCGTCTCCGGTGTCGCCGGTGTTCTTCTTGGTCCAGGCGTAGCCGGCCGGCTTCACGAAGCAGACCTTGTACTTGCCGTCGGCCAGCTTGTCGAAGAGGTATTTGCCGCCTGCGTCGGTCTTGACGGTCTTGAGCAGGTCGCCGTTGTCGTTGTACAGGTTGACGGTGACGTTCGGCGCCGGGGGTTCGCCGCGGTCCTGGATGCCGTTGCCGTTGGTGTCGTACCAGACGTAGTCGCCCAGCTTGTTGACCGGGCCGACCAGGCCCGCGTCGAACGTGTGGTTGACGTAGCCGGGGTCGCCGACGCCGACCGTGGTCCGGCCCGCCGAGTCGACGTTCGAGTCGAGCGCACGGTCGGAACCGGCCGCCTGCTGGGTCCACTTCAGCTCGGCGAGCGTCGGGGAGCCGGGCAGCGTCGCCGGGTTGATGCCGCTGTAGTCGAAGGTGGCCGCGTACGCCGTGTTCGGCTTCAGGCCCTCCTCCGTGCCCAGGTAGTACTCGCCGTTCGCGTCGGTCGTGGCGGTCAGCGGCGGCCCGGTCGGCGGGGTCAGCGTGACGACGACGCCTGCGACGGGCGGCTCGGACGGGTCCTGGATGCCGTTGCCGTTCGAGTCGTACCAGACCCGGTTGCCGATCTGGACGGGCGCCTGGTCGCAGACGAGCTCCAGGTCGGCGAGGCCGTTGGCCTTGCCGAACAGGTTCTGGGGGAGGGGGGTGGAGGTGTCATAGGTGGCCTGCACCAGGAGGTTGCCCTCGATCGCTCCGCTGTCCGCGGTCCAGCGGCGGACGCCCTGCTCGTAGGCGTTGATCGGGTCGTAGACCGTGCCCCACAGCTTGTCGCGGTTCGGCTGGAGTGCCGTGGCGCCCTGGCCGACCTGGTCGTGGACCGCGTCATTGAGGGTCGTGGAGTCATCGTAGAACTCGCCGTTGCCCGGGCCCTCGAGGTTGCCCGGCAGATTGCCGGGCAGCGAACCGCAGGAGCCGTTGCTCTCCAGCGTGTACGTCGTCCCGGACTTGCAGGCGCGCAGCACGTCGCCGGCGGCGATGCCGGTGACCAGCGGTTCGGTCGTGCTGTTGTAGGCGTAGGTGTAGGTCCCCGTCATGTCGCCGAAGCGGTCGCGGTAGCCGAGGACCAGGTCGCCGTTGTCGGCGATCTCGATGTTGGACAGCATCGGCTGGGGCGCGGAGATGAAGGAGTGCTCCTCCCGAGCCGGCACGCGCTCGTTCCAGGCCTCCCACATACCGCTCATGCGCTGGCCGACCGTGGAGGGCTTGGTGCAGCGGAAGGCCTCGGGCGGCGTACCGGTGAACCGGTAGGCGCAGCCGCGGGGGTAGTCCAGCGCGTGCGTGAAGATCTCGCTGAACGCGCCGTTCTTGAACTCGTAGACGTGCGCGCTCAGTTGCCCCGGGTTGCCCCACGCGAGGTCCGAGGTGACGGTCGTCTCGGCGCCGCACACCCCGCCGACCAGGACGCGCTTGCCGCGCACGCCGATGCCGTACGGGTGCCACTGGCCGACACAGGCCTGCGGCCTCGGGATGGCGTACGACGTCTGCGTGCCGGGCGTGACGGAGTCGCCGGAGCCCGTGATGGCCACGCTGTACAGCTTGGAGTCGTTGAGGTTGACCGCGTACAGCGTCTTGCCGTCGCCGGTGACGTCGACATCGCCGATGCCCTCGCGGCCGACCTTGCTGTAGACGGCGTTGTCGTGCAGCAGGTTGTCGGTGGTCTCGTGCGCGGTGAGCGTCCCGGGCAGCGTGACGAAGGTGTCGACGGCGTTCTCGGTGCCGAACTGACGGTAGATCGTGTTGGTGGCGCCCGCCGGGCCGTAGGCCGTGTGCCGCTTGACCAGGGTGCCCATGTACTTGTTGCCGGTGCGGTCCACGCCGATACCGAACACGGCCTGCTGCTTCGTGTTGTCGGTCAGCTGGGTGACACCCCCGTAGCTGTTACCGGTGAAGCCCCCGCCGAAGGACACCAGGCCCTTGTACGTGTCGGGGGCATCCCCCTTGGCGAGGTTGCAGGTGACCAGGGTCGGGTTCTCCTGGCAGTAGAGGCTGGGATCCCAGAAACCCGTGGTGTACGTGACGTCCGTACCGCCGGAGACGTCGACGAAGCCGACGCTGCTGCGGATGACGTCGGCGCCCGTGCCCAGGCCCGCGACGGCGGGGGAGAGGTTGTCGGGGTCCGGGTTGGCGACCTGGACGCGGTACTTGCCGCCGGTGAGCGCGGACGTGGCCGCGAAGGTGGCGGTGCCGTCGGCCCCGGTCGTCGCGTTCCGGACCTGGCCGGCGTCGTCCGTCAGGGTGACCCTGACGCCGGCGAGGCCCGGCTCCAGCACGCTGTCGTACGCGCCGTCGGCGTCCACCTCGGTGACGACCCGCACGGTCAGGGTGCCGTCACTGGGAGCGGCGGCCCGTGCGGTCGCGGCGAGCGGGCCGAGCCCGGTGACCGCGAGGGCCGGTGAACCGGTCGCGATCAGCGCGATGCTCAGACCGGTCAGACCGGCGAGCCGTCTCCGCCGTCCGGGCGGAGCGTCGTGCAGGCGCCGGCGCGAGGCGGCGGTACCTGGTTCTGCTCTGAACACTGTGTCCTCGTCTCGTGGAGCGAACACCCCCATCGAGCTATGTATGGGATCAATGAAGAAGATCGAATCGACCCGTTCGGAGGAGAAGACGGATTATCGGACCGGCCCGGTGGGGCCATCAGGGTGGTGGCGGACGCTGCCGTGGTGATCTCGCGGGTGCATATGGGGTCCGTCAAGAGCGGGTGAGTGGCCCCATGGAAGCCGTCAACAGGGGCGGATCCGGCCCCGGAGGCGCTGAGCACGCACTGTCCGAACCGATCCCACCTCACATCTCGCCACGAGCTCGCGATGACCGATCTGGCCTTCGTCGCCACCACGATTTCGCGTCGGTGTCCGCCGCGGCCTCGCTGCGGTCGTCACGGCAGGCGGCCCAGGCCAGGCAGGCGCCCGGCACGGCGGGGCCAGCGCGACCAGCGTGGCGGAGAGCCGAACCCCCTCAAACTGCCTCGAAGCCACAACGCCAGCGCCACCGTCGCCACTTGCAGGACTGTGCAGATGACGGCTGCCCGGCGATCCGCGATCGTTGCACGGGGGCGCATGGTCGCCAGCCCGCCCCGTGACGCGGGAACAGGTCGCGCGGCTGACCGCGCAGCTCGACGAACTCGGCCGGGCCGCCGAGGAAGTCCGGATCACCCGCAAGACACTGCTGGAGCTGCCCGGCCCCGGGCCGCCCGCGCCGCCGGCACCGAAGCTGCCGGATCATCCGGCCTACCAGCAGATCATGGCGGTGTTCACCGCGGGCGACCACCGGCTGCGGGCCCGGCAGGTGTGCGAGGCGATGGACCTGACGGTCGCGCCCAACAACATCGACAACGTCCGCCTGAAGCTCAAGCGGCTGGCCGACCGCGGGATCCTGGCCGAGACCGAGCCAGGCTTGTTCACCCAGCCCCGGCCGTAGTCGACCGACGTCGCCACAACCTGCCCGCTTGTCCCGCACGAAACGAAGAATCGGGCATCAGGCCTCATACCGCCCTCTGAGAGACCCCGTTCACGGGAAAGCGGCGGCACCTGTCGGGTGCCGCCGCTTTCCCGTGCTCAGGTGCGACTCAGGCCAGCGGGTCCACCAGCTGGAACGACGAGTCCTGGAGGTACTGGGGGCTGTACTCGAAGCGTTCCAGGCGGACCACGAAGTTCTCGTGGCGGAGGAAGTAGCCGGGGTAGTTGACCGACTCCAGCATCTTCGCGCCGGAGTACGAGGAGTCGCGGGGGCAGAAGGTGGCGTCCTGCTTGAAGAGGGACGAGCCGTCGTTGCGGGCGGCCCGCAGGACGAAGTTGCTGTGGCGGAGGTACCTGCCGTCGTGCGTGGTGAAGGAGTAACAGGAGGCGTTCGCCAGGCCCTTGACCAGCTTGAAGGTCGAGTCCTCGCGGGATTCCGAACCGCGGACCGGGTCCAGGCCGACGTAATACTCGGTCACGTGCCAGTAGCGGGCGGGGTAGTTGACCGAGCGGACCGAGCGGTAGGTCACTGAAGGCTTCGGCTTCGACGAAGCGCCCTTGGACGCCGTCGATTTGGGCGGCTTCGGGGTGACCGTGACGGTTGCGGTGGGGCTCGGGCCCTGCTGCCGGGGGTCCAGGGGGCTGGGCGACACCGACGAGAGACCGCTGTCGCCCTCCGGGGCGGTGGTCGCGGGCTGCGAGGTGAAGGAGATCAGGCCGGAGCCGTCGTCCTGCGTGGTTTTTGACGGTGAGTCGATCGCCTTGTTCGTGGCGACCACCGCCGTCACGCAGGCGACGATCGTGGCCACTGCCAGCACTCCGGCGAGATAGAGCCGTCTGGTGCCGGGCGTACGGGCGGTGTCCAACGTCCAGCCGTTCTCCCAGGGGCGGTCCTGGGGTGGCCGGGACTTGTCTTCGGGCATGCGCTGTTCCTCCGGCGCGGCGGGCTGCGACGGCCGCTGCTGTGGTGGCGCGGTATGTGAATGGTGAAGCACTAGCGCTTCCGGGTGAACACTAGTGGTTACAGGGGCTCCCGAGCAGCCTTTTGAACCGGCTGGTTTCCAGATTTCCCGCCTGCCGGGTTCCAGTTCCGCATCGGAGGACGACGGTGGCGTGACGGTGTGATCACCTCTGCCCCCGGTTGTCCCGTACGGCCCGTCTTCGTCCTCCGGATCTGCTTGCGAGGCGTGCCGGGGTGGCAGGAGGCGGCTCCGGATCCTGGCTGACGACCAGTCGGATACGTCCGTGCGGCGCCGGATCGGACGAACGGGTCCTGGGTGACGGCCGCCCCGTACCGCGCGGTGTGCCCGGGACCGCGGGTGCGGGACCGGGGATTCGGAGTCGCGCGCCGTTATGTACGCTCGTACACATGGGATACCTGATGCTCGCCGGAGCCATCGCCGCCGAGGTCGGAGCGACCACGGCCATGAAGTACACCGAAGGCTTCAGCAGGCTCGGACCCTCGCTGCTGACCGTGCTCGGTTACGTCCTCTCCTTCGCCCTGCTCGCCCAGACCCTGAAGACCGTGTCGGTCGGCACCGCCTACGCGATCTGGGCCGGGGCGGGCACCGCGACCATCGCCGCGATCGGCATGTTCTTCCTCGGGGAGGGCATGACGGCCACCAAGGCCGCCGGGATCGCGCTGATCATCGTCGGGGTCGTGGTGCTGAACCTCGGAGGGGCGCACTGATGGCCCGGCGTCACGACCCCGAGCGTCGGCAGCGGATCATCGACGCGGCCATCCGGGTCGTCGGCGAGAAGGGCCTCGCGGGACTCAGTCACCGCACTGCCGCCGCCGAGGCCGATGTGCCGCTCGGCTCGACGACGTACCACTTCAAGAGCCTCGACGAGCTCATGGTCGCCGCGCTGCGCCAGGCCAGCGAGGGCTTCGCCAAGGCGGTCGCGGCGCACGGCGCCCTGGACGATCCCGGCGGCGACCTGGCCGCCGACCTCGCCCGCGTCCTCGGCGACTGGCTCGGCGGCGACCGCACCGGCGTCGAGCTGGAGTACGAGCTCTATCTCGCCGCGCTGCGCCGCCCCGCCCTGCGTCCCGTCGCCGCCGAATGGGCCGACGACCTCGCCGCACGCCTGGCCCACCGCACGGATCCGGCCACGGCACGGGCGCTGGTCGCGCTGACGGACGGGATCTGCCTTCAGGTGCTGCTCACGGGGGCGCCGTACGACGAGGAGTACGCGCGGGAGATGCTGGCGCGGGTGATCCCCGACCGACCGGCCGACCACGGATGACCGCCGGTCCCCGGACCGTCGGCCCCGGCTGCGCTCCTGGACCGGCGGCGTACGGGGCGCGCAGGTCGCGGCAGCAGCCTCGCGCCGGGTGCGGCCGACCTCGTTGTCCAGGGCGACACCCCGCCCGGTCTTACCGGATGCCGCAGGCCATTCCGGGCTGTCGGTGCGACCCCGTCCACTGCCTGGCTGCGGGCCCTAGTGCGGCGCCGTCCCAGCCTGGCCCCGACTGGGCCGGCGGCGTGCGGGGCGCGCAGGTCGTGGCAGCAGCCTCGCGCCGGGTGCGGCCGACCTCGTTGTCCAGGGCGACACCCCGGGTCTCACTGGATGCCGCAGGCCATTCCGGGGCCGTCGCCCGGCCCTGTCCTCAGCCTGGCTGCGGGCCCTCGTCAGGCCCCGCCCCAGCCTGGCCCGGGCTGCAGTCCGGGCCACCCTCTGCCTGGCCCGAGCCGCAGTCCGGTCCCACCCCCGCCTGGCCCCCAGCCGTCGCCCACCCCCACCCTCAGCCTCGCCCCGAGCCGTCGCACGGGCAGGCCCCGAGTCGCAGTCCAGCCCGCCCCGGCCCATACCGCCCGACTCATGAGACGTCCCGTGCATGGGTTCGCATCGCATGGCTCCCGGCGGTTAGGTTTCCCTCATGACCGACACGACTGTTCCGCGCACCACCGGCGCCATCGCCGCAGGCCTCGCCACCGTCACCGCTGACGGCACCGTTCTCGACACCTGGTTCCCCGCCCCCGAGCTCTCCGCCGAACCCGGACCGGCCGGTACCGAGCGGCTGTCCTCGCAGACGGCCGTGGAACTGCTCGGCGAAGGCGCCGCCAAGGCGGTCGGACCGGATGCCCGCCGTGGCGTCGAGGTGGTCGCGGTGCGTACGGTCATCGCCTCCCTCGACGAGAAGCCGCTCGACACGCACGACGCCTACCTGCGTCTGCACCTGCTCTCGCACCGCCTGGTCAAGCCGCACGGCCAGAGCCTGGACGGCATCTTCGGCCTCCTCCCCAACATCGCCTGGACCTCGCTGGGCCCGGTCGCCGTCGACGACGTCGAGAAGGTGCGTCTCAACGCCCGCGCCGAGGGCCTGCACCTCGCCGTGACGAGCATCGACAAGTTCCCCCGCATGACCGACTACGTGGCGCCCAAGGGCGTCCGGATCGCCGACGCCGACCGGGTCCGGCTGGGCGCCCACCTCGCCGAGGGCACCACCGTGATGCACGAGGGCTTCGTGAACTTCAACGCGGGCACGCTCGGCACGTCCATGGTCGAGGGCCGGATCTCCGCCGGTGTCGTGGTCGGCGACGGTTCCGACATCGGCGGCGGCGCCTCCACCATGGGCACGCTCTCCGGCGGCGGCAACGTTCGTATCACCATCGGCGAGCGCTGCCTGATCGGCGCCGAGGCGGGCGTCGGCATCGCGCTCGGCGACGAGTGCGTCGTCGAGGCCGGGCTGTACGTCACGGCGGGAACGCGCGTGACCATGCCCGACGGCCAGATCGTCAAGGCCCGTGAGCTGAACGGCGCCTCCCACATCCTCTTCCGCCGCAACTCGGTCACCGGCACGGTCGAGGCCCGCCCGAACAACGCGGTCTGGGGCGGCCTCAACGACATCCTGCACAGCCACAACTGAGCCCGCTGACGCGCGTTCACAGGAGTCGCCGCGAGAGGACTTTGCCTCTCGCGGCGACTTTTTTCGTCGGGGTGGCATAGCGGCAGTGCACCGCGCGCGTCACAAGGGGCGGAGGGGCGACGCACAGGCGTCGCCGGGGAAGAGAAGGTGCCGATGAATGCCGAAGGGCTGGAGAGTTTCCGGGACTTCGTCGACAGCAGGTCGTCCGCCCTGCTGAAGACCGCTGTGCTGCTGTGCGGGGGAGACCAGCACGCCGGTGAGGACCTGCTCCAGAACGCCCTCGTCAAGGCGGCCGGGCGCTGGCAGCGGATCGACGAACCCGAGGCCTACGTGCGGCGGATCCTCTACCGTCAGCAGGTCAGCCGCTGGCGGCTGAAGTGGCCCCGGCGGGAGGTCAGTGTCGCCGAGCCGCCCGAACCACCGGGGACCGGTGTCCCAGGCGCCGACACGGCCGCCGCGGCCGAACTGCGCCTCGTGATGCGCCAGGCGCTGTCCCGGCTCACCGCACGCCAGCGCACCGTGCTGGTGCTGCGCTACTTCGACGACCTGCCCGAGGCCGATGTGGCCCGCCTCCTCGGCTGCTCGGTCGGCACCGTACGGTCCACCACCCACCGCTCGTTGGCCCGGCTGCGTGCGCTCGCGCCGGAGCTGGCCGCCCTCGGCGAGGCCGACACCGAGCGGTTCGCGTCCCGTGACTACTCGCCCGTGGAGGTGCGTTCGTGAACGTCGACGATCTCGTGCGCGACGTCCTGCGCGAGCAGGCCGCCCAACAGGCCCCTGCGGCAGGCGGGTTCGCCGACCGGGTGCTGTCCGTCCGCCGGCGCCGCCGGACCCGCAGGATCGCGGTCGCCGCCGCGGCCACGGCCGCCGTGGTCGCCGTCGCGGTGGCGGTGCCGCTCCTGGACTCCGGCAAGGAGGACGTACGGCCCTCCGGCGGCATCGTGGTGGAGAAGAAGACGAAGGCCCACCCCGACCAGTCGCCGCCGCGCGAGGAGATCTCCGTCGGAGGCACGACCCTGGCCGGCTACTTCGTCCCGGAGACGGTCAAGAAGAGCGCGGACAGCGCCGTCTACGAACGCACCTACCACCTGCTGAACCCGAAGACGGGCAAGTACGCCAAGGCCGCGGACTGGTCGTGGATCGCCGTCGCCCCCGGCGGGAGGACCGCCGCCGTCCTGGAACGGGACCTGCCCGCCTCGCGGATCGGTCTGCTCGATCTGGCCACCGGCAAGGTGGAGCGGTGGATCCCGGTCGACCACGGCGTCGGCGGACTCACCTTCTCCCACGACGGCCGCAAGCTGGTCGCGACGACGTACAGCCAGAACCCCGACCGGCTGGTCAAGGTGGAGGGCAACGTCGAATGGGGCCAGCCGCAGACGTCGAGCCGCACCGGTTTCTACGTCCTCGACGTGGCCTCCGGGAAGGGCGACTGGACCGAGATCAAGCTCGTGCGCGACTCGCGCGTCCCGTTCGGCATCATAGTCAACAGCCGCCAGGACTTCGCCCTCACCGACGACGGCCGGTACGTCTGGGAGGGCCGCCCCATGGAACCCGGATATGTGTTCTACGACCGCACGGGCAAAGTGGTCCCCGTGCCGACGGGCTACAAGTACCTGGAGTGGGCCGTCGAAGCGGGCAGGTCGCCGAACGGCAGCCTCGTGGCCGGCTCGTTCGCCGGGCAGAAGTGGCACACCTCCTCCTACGTCGTCAACGCCCTGACCGGCGCCAGGACCGAGGAACGCGGGCAGCAGCTGCTCGCCTGGGTGGGCGAAAGCCGGCTCATCGCCTGGGACATCGGCAAGAACGACAAGAACGAGTTCCATCAGCGGCTTGTGCTTGTCACCGTCGGCAGCGACAAGGAGGTCCCGCTCAGCGGCTTCCTTGCGGGCAACGACGGGGACGCCGGACGATGGGAGCCGATCTTCGCGCAGCCCTGATCAGGTGGCGGCCACGAGCCGTTCGTACTCCGCCAGCAGCCCGTCGGCCGTCTCCCGGTCGGCGGGCCGCAGCGGGGCGCGGACCGGGCCCGCGGGCAGACCGAGCGCGTTGAGGAGGGACTTGGCGGTGACCGTGCCGGGCAGACCCGCCGACATCATCGCCTCGATCAGCGGCGTGGCCCTTTGTTGGAGGCGGGCGGACACGGGGGTGTCGCCCGCCTCGAACGCTTCCAGGACCGCCGCGACGTGGGCCGGGACGACGTTGGCGACGGTGCTGACACAGCCCGTCCCGCCCACCGCGTACAGCGCGAGATTGTGCTCGTCGCAGCCCGCGTAGTACGCCAACTCCGTTGCGTTCAGCACCTTCTGGGTGCCGAGGAAGTCGTAGGAGCAGTCCTTGACCGCGACGATCCGGGGGTGTTCCGCGAGCCGGATCACCGTCTCCGGCTCGATGCGGGTGCCGGTGCGGCCCGGGATGTCGTACAGCATGACGGGCAGACCGGAGGCGTCCGCGATCTCCCGGAAGTGCGCCTCCAGCGCGTCCTGCGGCGGCTTGCTGTAGTAGGGGCTGACCACCAACACCCCGTCCGCGCCCGCCTTTTCGGCCGCCAGGGTCAGTTCGACGGTGTGCCGGGTGTCGAAGGTGCCCACCCCCGCGACGACCGACGCCCCCGCGCCCACGGCCTCCCGCACCGCCGTCACCAGTGCCGCCTTCTCCGCGTCCGTCGTGGTGGGCGACTCACCCGTCGTGCCGGAGAGGACGAGCCCGTCGCACCCGTTGCCCACCAGGTGCGCGGCGAGCAGCTGTGCGCCGTCGAGATCGAGGGCGCCTGCCTCGTCGAAGGGCGTGATCATGGCGCAGAGAGTGCGGCCGAAGGGCGGGGCGGGGGTTGTCATACAGGTAGTCTCGACAGGTCGACCGTGAAGCTCCACTTAATTCTCCTACGACATACAGCTAAGGGATGCTGCATAAAGGCCCTATGTCCAAACCGGGCCCGCATGGGTCACCATGGCCAGGACCGTGCACGACCCCAGGTCCTGGAGGCGTCATGAAGCTCGGCAAGGCACTCGCCACCGGAGTCGCGGAAGAGCGGCCGGAGATCCATGAGGAAGAGCTCGAACTTCCCGAGGAGATCATGGAGTTGAGGGTCCCCGAAGAGGTTCCGGCGGGCCGGTGAGGCTGCGGCTTCCGGAGGAACGCCCGACGGAGCCGCCGACCGGATACAAGATCGCCCACCCGGTGCTGTCCCAGGACGGCGGCCGGGCCGGGTTCACCGGTGTGTCGCTCGGCGGCGCGCTGCCGTACGGAGCCCTGGCCGACGCGTCCTGCGTCTACGGCCTGCGGCACCGGGCACCGAACCGCCGCTGCGACTGCGGCTTCCACTGCGTGCACGACCGCGCGGCGGCCGAGGCACTGCTGTGCACGGCCGAGCACCGCACGGCCGTCCTCCTCGACGTCCTGGTCCTCGGCCGCTACGTCCGCTTCGAGCTCGGTTTCCGCTACGCCCGCCAGCGGGTGCGTACGGCCACCGTCGGCCCCTGTGCCTGCGGCACCGTCGCCGCGGCGCTGGCCGACGCCGGCTGGGGCAGACCGGGATGGCGGGCGCTGGCCCCCTCCTGCGCGGGCTGCCTGCGGGGCCGTACGTCCGTCTCGCTCGCCGGGTTCGCCCGGCTGGCCGGGGAGGGGCTGCGGGTGGTCGCCGGGGCCGCGGTCGCCGGTCCCGATCTGCCGGAGGCACTCGGCGTGCCCGAACTCGCCGCGGAGGCCGCCCTGTTGCAGGCGAGGCTCGACTGGTTCCAGGGCCAGCTGGCCCGCCTCGGACAGCACGGTCCGGGCGGCGCCCCGCAGGGGTAGCGGGAGCCGGGCCGGGTACCCGGGTGTTCCGACCGAGAGGAGGCGGAGCACCGTGACCGGAACCACGGCCCCCAGGCCGGCGGCGCACGACGGACAGCACTCAGTGGGAGAACTCGTCGGGCAGGCCACCGAACAGGTCTCCCTGCTGCTACGGCAGGAGGTCGCCCTCGCGAAGGAGGAGCTGGCCGCGAAGGGCCGACGCGCCGGAAAGGGCGGCGGGCTGCTGGGCGCAGCGGGTGCCTTCGCTTACGCGGGGCTGCTCGCACTGGCCGCAACGGCCGTCGCCGCCCTGTCGCTGGTGCTGCCGGTGTGGGCCTCGGCGCTGATCGTGACGGCCGTGCTGTTCGTGATCGCCGGGGTGCTCGCCGCGACCGGCCGCGCCCAGCTGCGCCAGGCCACACCCCCCACGCCCGAGCAGGCGCTCGACAGCGTCAAGGCCGACGTCGAGGAGATCAAGGAGAGGGCGCACCGATGACGGACCGGACACCAGCGCAGAGCACGGGCGCCGACGCCGCTCAGGCGGTCGGCGCCGAAGGACCCGAGGAGCTGCGGCGCCAGATCGAGCGGACCCGCAGCCGACTCGGCGACACGGTCGAGGAGTTGGCAGGAAAGATGGACGTGAAGGGCCGCGCGCGGGCCCGGGCGGCCGACCTCAGGGACAAGGCGGGCGCGATGACCGTCCAGCTGCGCAGCACCGCCGCGCAGGCCGGTCACATCGTGCACGACAAGGCCACACAGGCCGGCCACAAGGTCCACGACAGGGCAACGGGTACGGGCCAGGAGCTGGAGCGCGGAGCGGAGAACAGCGTGCCCGTACCGGCGCGGTCCCTGGTCAGGGCGGCGGTACGGCGTCCCGGGCCGGTGCTGATCGTCGGCGCGGCGGTGGCCGTGGTCGTCGTGGTGGCGTGGCGGTACCCCAGGAAGTGAGCAGTGCGCACAAGGGTGGGCGCGGGCCGCGAAGCCCGCGCCCACCCTTGTGCCTCGTCTGTGCGCTGTCACCAGCCGTCCGCTGTCACCAGCCGACCACCGTCACCGGCTGAGCGCTCTCACCGGCCGCGCTTCGCCCGCAGCTTGGCGGGCCACTTCCTGGTGTCCCGGGGTTCCACATAGGGCTCGTCCGTCGGCTCGTGCTCGCCGGAGGTGATCGCCCGTTCCCGCGCGAGCTCCGCGTCGAACTCCAGGCCCAGCAGGATCGCCAGGTTGGTCAGCCAGAGCCACACGAGGAACACGATGGCGCCGGCGAGGGTGCCGTAGGTCTTGTTGTAGGAGCCGAAGTTGGCGGCGTACAGCGCGAAGCCGGCGGATGCGGCCAGCCAGACCACGGTGGCCAGGACGCTGCCGGGGGAGATCCAGTGGAAGCCGCGGCCGCGGACGTTGGGAGCGGCCCAGTACAGCAGGGCGATCATCAGGACGACCAGCAGCAGGAGCACCGGCCACTTGGCGATGCCCCACGCCGTGATCGCCGCGTCTCCGAAACCCACCGCCCGGCCCGCCCGTTCGGCGAGCGGGCCGGTGAACACCACGATCAGCGCGCTCGCCGCCAGCATCAGCATCAACGTCACCGTCAGTGCCAGCCTCAGCGGCGTCAGCTTCCACACCGGCCGGCCCTCGGGCAGGTCGTACACCGCGTTGGAGGTACGGATGAACGCGGCGACATACCCGGACGCGGACCACAGCGCGGCGAGCAGTCCGAGGATCGCCAGGATGCTGCCCGTGCCCCCGCTGTCGCCGAGCTGGACCACCGCGTCCCGCAGGATGTCCCGGGCGGGGCCCGGCGCGAGGTCCCCGATGTTGTCGAGGATCTTGTTCGTCGCGCGCTGTCCCACCACCCCGAGCAGGGACACCATCACCAGCAGGGCGGGGAACAGCGACAGAACCCCGTAGTACGTCAACGCCGCCGCCCGGTCGGCGAGTTCGTCGTCCAGCAGCTCCTTGAAGGTGCGCCGCACCACGGCACCCCACGACCGCTTGGGCAGCTCGGAGGGGCTCTCCGGCTCCACCGTCCCGGTCTTCTCGGGCTTGCCGTCCTTCTCGTCCTTCTCGTCCATGGGCAGGCGGGTCTCCCGAACGGGCCGTTCGAATCGGCTGCTTGACCTGAATCGTGGTCGAGGTTGCAGGGTCGTCGGTATGACACGTCGTACCGAAACTCATCCGGACCTCACCGACCCCCGCGTCGGCGCCTCGTTCTTCAGCCACTGGCGGGTGGGCACGCCCGAGCGGCAGGAGCAAGCCGTGGAGGCGATCGCGCGCACCTGGGAACGCCGGCCGTGGCCCGCCGCCGGCCTGCTCGGCTACCACGTCCACACCTCGCACGACGGCGAGACCCTGATGCACTACTCGCAGTGGGCCACCGAGCAGGCGTACGAGGCCTTCGTGAAGACGCACCGGCAGGAGCGCGTCGACGAGATCGACACCCTGGTGCCCGGCATCGAGCGGCTGGGGCTCGGCCGGTACCGGCACTACCGGAGCAGGGTCCAGGAAGGTGACACGCGAGTGCCGGGGTGTGTCGTGGTCGTCGACATCGAGTTCGAGGGGCCCGACCCGGACCGGCAGCGCGCCTGGACCGACGCCGTTCTCGATGCGCTGGAGAGCGAGCCGAACGCGCACCCCGGAGGCATCTTTGGCCACTTCCATCTGAGCACCGACGGCAGCAGGGTCCTCAACTACTCGGGGTGGGAGAGCGCCCGGGCGCACATCGACGCCCTCGCCGGACCGGGCGAGGGGATCGGTTCGGCCTCCGGCCTCTGGGAGCGGGTGCACACCTGGCCGGGCCTGAAGAGCGGGACCGTCAGCCGCTACGACCACGCCCTCGGCCTGGTCCCGAACTGAACCGTCCGAAAAACAGAACCGTCTGGACAAAAAAAGTGTTCGGTGAGACGGTGGACCCATGCTGGACGTCACCGTGATCGAGGACCCCGAGGCCGCAGCCGTCTCCCTGGACCCCATAAGGGCGAGGCTGCTGGCCGAGCTGGCGGCAGGACCCGCGTCGGCCGCCATGCTGTCCGGCAAGGTCGGGCTGCCCCGGCAGAAGGTGAACTACCACCTGAAGACACTGGAGCGGCACGGCCTGGTCGAACTCGCGGGGGAGCGCCGCAAGGGGAACGTCACCGAGCGGCTGATGCGGGCGACCGCGGCGTCGTACGTGATCTCACCGCTCGCCCTCGCCGCCGTACAGCCCGACCCCGACCGCTTCCGCGACCAGCTCTCCGCGCGCTGGCTGCTCGCGCTCGGCGCCCGCCTCGTGCGGGACGTCGGCTCGCTGATCACCGGCGCGACGAAGGCGCGGCAGCGACTGGCCACCTACGCGCTGGACGGCGAGGTGCGTTTCGCCTCCGCCGCCGAACGGGCCGCGTTCATCCAGGAGTTGACCGCCGGAGTCACCGCCCTGATCCGCAAGTACGACGCCCCGGACACCGAGGGCGGCCGGGACCACCGGATCGTCGTGGCCGTCCACCCCACGCTGAAGCAGACCGAGCAGACCGAGTTGGAGTAGAACGATGTCCAAGGAATTCGAGATCGCCCGCGAGTTCGAGGTCGACGCCACCCCCGAGCAGGTGTGGGAGGCGATCACCACCGGGACCGGCGGTTACCTGTGGCCGATGGAGCCGCCCGAACCCCGTGTCGGCGGTGCGGGTCCCTTCGGGTCCAAGGTCACCGCCTGGGACCCGCCGCACCGCTACACCAACCGCGTCGAGGACGTCGAGGGCATCTCCGAACAGAGCCTCAACCAGCTCGACTACACCGTCGAACCCCGCGACGAGGGCCGCCGGGCCTGGGTGCGGTACGTGCACAGCGGGATCTTCGTCGACGACTGGGACAACCAGTACGACGGCGCCGCCCGGCACACCGACTTCTATCTCCACACCCTGCGCGAGTACCTGACGCACTTCGCGCCGCGGCCGGCCGCCTTCGCCACCTTCGACGGACCCGAGGCGTCCAGGGCGGCCGACGCCCTCGCCGTTGTCGGGCAGGCACTCGGTGTCGGGGAGGACGTGGCCGCCGGTACCCGGCTGACGGTCAACGGGCCGGACACCTTCGACGCCGTGGTCGACTTCCGCAACCCGTACTTCATCGGCCTGCGCACCGACCGGGGCCTCACCCGGATCTTCGGGCGCAACCACTGGGGCCACCCGGTCGGCATCTCCCTGCACGACTTCGCCCCCGACTCCGACATCAAGGAGTGCGAGAGCGAGTGGCAGGGCTGGCTGAACGGAGTGTTCAACCAGCCCTGACCTGGCCGGAGTTACGGCTGGAAGCGCAGCACCTGCGGGTCGTGGTCGCTGATCTGGTCGTTGAACTCCGAGTTGATGTGCACGCTGTCGTACTCGAAGTCGCAGCCGCGCCGGATCGACGGGCTCACCAGGATCTGGTCCAGGACCTGCTGGTTGCCCTGGTAGTCGTAGGTGTAACGCTCGCTCGCGGGCAGCGACTTGATCGCCGACCAGAGTTCGCCGTCACCCTCCAGGATCTTCGCGGTGTCGGAGAACTCGAAGTCGTTGATGTCGCCGAGAGCGATGACGTCCGCGTTCTTCTGGACGTCGAGGATGCTCTTGACGAACCCGTTGACCAGCGTCGCCTGCGCGTGACGCTGGATCTCCGAGCTGCGCGGCACCGGCTGGGTCGCCGAGGTCAGACTCTGGTCGCCGCCCTTGGAGTTCAGGTGGTTGGCGATCACGAAGACGGTACGGCCGCGGAAGACGAACTCGCCGGCCAGCGGCTTGCGGCTGGACTTCCAGGCGTCGTTCGCGGGGTCGATCCGGCCGGGGGACGCCGTCAGCTGCGCCTTGCCGTGCACCTTGGTGACGCCGACGGCGGTCGTCGAGTCGCCGCCCGCGCGGTCCACGAAGGACACCCGCTCCGGGTTGAACAGGAACACCTGGCGGATGTTGCCGCCCGGCTCGCCGCCGTCCTGGTCGTTGACCGGGTCGATCGAGCGCCAGTCGTACTTCGGGCCGCCCGCCGCCACGATCGCGTCGATGAGCTTGTTCACCGTCACGTCGGCGGCGACCGTGCCGTCGTCCTTCGCGCCGTTGTTGTCCTGGATCTCCTCCAGGGACACCACGTCGGGCGACTTCAGGTTGTTCACGATCGCGGAGGCGTGCTCCTCGAAGGTGGCGTCGGTCGGGTCGAGGTTCTCGACGTTGTACGTCGCGACCGCGAGCTCGCCCTTCTTCTGCTTCTGGGTCGTCTCCCGCGCCAGACCGGCGCTCTTCAGCGTCCCGATCTGATTGGCGACCAGGGTGTACCCGCCGAACTGGTTGTAGTCCAACGGGCCCGCGGTGGTGCCGGTGAGGACGTCACCGACGTTCGCGACGGGGAAGGCGGAGGTCGCGCCCAGGGACTGGATCTGGAGCCGGCCGGTGTTCTGCGAGGTGTAGGAGCCGTAGAGCGTGCCACCGCGCCTGGTGGTGTTCTCGCGCGGCTTCACGGTCACCCACAGCTCGGTGTACGGGTCGCTGGCGCCGACCACGCGGGTGTCGGCGACCTTGACGTTCATGCCCTCGAGGGACTCGTAGTAGTCCAGGGCGTACTTCTTCGGCTGCAGCGTCAGGCCGTTGATCGAGTTGGCTGCCGCCGGGTCGCCCGCCGGGGCGTACGCGGCCGGCACCGACTTCGCGTCGACCACCGTGGCGGCCGGGACCGCGTTGCCGCTGGAGACGACGGTGACGGTCGGCTTGGTGATCTCGGTCAGCGACTGGTTGCCGGTCGACGTGCCGCCCGGGACGTACTCCGACACGGTGCCGGTGACCGTGACGGCGTCGCCCACGGCGACCTTCGGCACGGAGCTGGTGAAGACGAACACGCCCTCACTGGTGGCCGGGTCGGCATCCGGGTTCGGATCCTGGATCCAGAAACCTCTGGAGGAGCCGTAGGTGCGCACTCCGGTGACGATTCCGGCCACGTCCGTGACCTTCTGCCCGGCGTACGGGGATATCCGGGTCGCGCCCTGGATGTCATGGATGCTCACGCCGGCCGCGTGGGCGGGCGAGATCAGAACGACCGTGGAGGCCGCGGACAGGGCGGCGACGGTGAGCGCGGCGAGACGCGCGGACTTCTTGCTGGGCAACGGAATCCCTCCGGGGACGTGCGTTGGGCGCCGGGACGAGGGTGGCGGTGGAACGATGGGAGCGGCGACCTGTGGGGCGGTGACCACGCGCGTAGAAAGTACGGTGAACAGATGTCCGCCCGGTTTCTACGCGCGTAAATCTCGTGCCTGGTCTGGGCAGTTGTCAAGGTTTCAGCCATGTACAGAACCGGTCCGGGAGATGAACCGGGCGGCATGGGTGGATATCCGTCTAGGCTGAGCGACTGAGTCGTACGGCGTCCGGATGGCCGTACGGCCCGCCGTCGTTCTTCGGCCGTACTCCGGTGGTACGGCCTTCAGAGGCGCCCTAGGAGAACCAGCCGATGTCAGACAGCTCCCCCCTGCCGCCGGTGCGGCTGCACTCCGAAGCGGAGCTGGCGCGAGACGCCCTGTCCACGCCGCTGCTCGCCCGGGCCGCCCGGCTCGCCCGCTGGGCCGGCGAGGACACACGCGTCGATGCCGGGGGCGGACTCGTCGAGGAACAGCTGCCCGCGGCGGCCTCGGAACTCGCTCTGACCGGGGAGGACGCGGCCGCGTACGCGAGCGAGGCCTGGCGGGTCGCCGTCGACACCGGGCTCGTGGAGATCGTCGACGAGGAGGCGGGCGCCGTCACGGCGGGCGAGGACCTGGCCCTGCTGACCGGGTCGCCGCAGGACGTGCTCGCGGTGTGGCTGACCGCGCTGGAGACGGCGCTGGCCGACGCGAGCGTGCCCGACCTGGACGACCTGGTCGACGCGATGGACGAAGGCGGCGAGGTCGACTTCGCCGCCCTGGACTGGGACCCGCAGGCCGAGCAGGAGTTCCTGGACGGGGTGCTCGGGAACCTCTACCTGCTCACGGTGAGCGAGGACGGCCCAGGGGACGGGACCGTACCGCTGCCCGCCCTCGCCGCGTCGATGATCGTGCCGAGCGACATGGGCGAGCCCACGAACGACGTCCTGGAGCAGGTGTCCGACGCGATGATGCGGCTGGACGACCAGTTCCGGGTCCTGGAGCCGGTGGGGATCGTCGAGTACCAGCCCGTCGACGAGGCGTTGATGGCCGACGCCGACGAGGAACCCGCCGCGGCGGTCGACGACACCGACGTCTCCCGGTACGGCATGGTGCGGCTGACCCCGCTCGGGCTGTACGGGCTGCGCTCACGGCTCCTTGAGGCGGGGATTCCCGCGCCCGCCGTCGGCGACCTGGCCGGCAAGGGAGCGGACGTGCTGCTCGACGGCACGTCGTCGTTCCCGGCGGCTGCCGCGCAGGCCGAGACCGAACAGTGGCTTGACCGGCGTGAACCCCTGGCCGCGGCACGGGAGTTGCTGACCGCGGCCCGGGGGAACGACCCGGGTGCTCCGCTGCGACGGCTGCGGTGCCAGCAGGCGCTGTCGCTGGTGGGCCCGGCCGCGGAGCCCGCGCTGCGGGAGGTGCTGGACGACGCCGAACTGGGCGGGCTGGCACGCGTCTGGCTGGCCGAGCGGGGCTTCGCGGACGTGCCCGCACCCTCCGAGGACCTCGTCTTCTGGCTGACCGTCGACACGATTGCCGCGCAACTGGCCGCCGAGGGCAACTCCGACGAGCTCCGGGGGCTGGTGGAGGGGCTGGCCCAGCAGCACGGCGGGTTCTTCGCGGCGGCCTGGAAGGTCGACCACCCGGCCACCGCGGACGTGCTGGAGGCGATGGGGCGGCTGCACCCGGACAAGCGCGTCGCGAAGGAAGCCCGGAAGGCGGCGTTCAAGGCGAGGTCACAGCAGGGGAGTTGAGGGTGCGGTCGGCGGACACGAGCCGTCTGCGGTCCGCGCCCGCTGCGGTCTGTGCCCGCTGCGGTCCGCGCCCGCTGTGAACTGTGCCCGCGTCCGCTGCGACCCGCGGTGGATCGGTTGTGACCCGCGCGGCGTCGGGCAGGCAGGTGGACAGGTGGACAAGTGGACAGGTGAGCCGACGGGATCATCCAGGCGGTCGCCGCCCAGCGCAGTGCGCCGGGGTCGTCGTGGCCCTCGGCGCCCGGTGCGCCGTGGACGACCCCGCCCGCACGGCGGAGCCGCACAGGGGCACGGCCCCGCGTCCCTATAGGGGAGCATGTCCTGCCCTTTGTTGATTCATTGAAGTTGGCCCGCTGAAGTCGCCTGGTGTTCAACCGGTGTTCAGGCACGGGCGAGACGGTTGCGCCGATTCGAGGTCCGCCACCCTCCACGGCATACCGACCGTCTCAGGAGACACACCATGTCGCTCACCCGCAGGGACTTCGCCAGACAATCCGCGATCACCGGTGCCGGCGTCGCGCTGGCGGGCAGCGTCGGCGCCCTCGCCACCGCGCCGAACGCACTCGCCGCCACCGACGTCGAGAGCGACGGGGCACAGACCGCGGGCGCCCACGGCGGTGTCGGCTACGGGCAGCTCGTCCCCGACCCGGACGGCATCCTCGCGCTGCCCGCCGGGTTCAAGTACCGCGTCATCACCTACAGCGGTAAGACCAAGCTGGAGTCGGGCGAGTTCACCCCCTCCAACCACGACGGCACGTCCACCTTCGACGGCCCCCGCGGCACCACCCTCCTCGTCAACAACCACGAACTCGCCGGGCCCCGCGCCAACTGGCCGCACCCCGTGCCGCTCATCGACGGCCTGGTCTACGACCCCGCCGCGGCCGGCGGCTGCACGGTCGTCGAGGTACGCCCCGGCAAGGTCGCCGAGTGGGTCGGCATCGCCGGCACCGCCACCAACTGCGCCGGCGGCAACACCCCTTGGGGCACCTGGCTGACCTGCGAGGAGACCGAGGACAAGGCCGGCACCAACGGCTTCACCAAGGACCACGGCTACGTCTTCGAGGTCGACCCGTCCGACCGCCGCGCCAACAAGAACCCCAAGCCGATCAAGGCACTGGGCCGTTACGCCCACGAGGCCGTCGTCGTCGACCCGAGGCGCGGACACCTCTACCTCACCGAGGACGCCTCCAACCCCAACGGTCTGCTGTACCGCTGGACCCCGCCCGAGGGCTTCTGCCACGGCCACGGCAAGCTGCGCACCCTCGCCGAGAACGCGGGCACCCTCCAGGCCTTCAAGTGCTTCGACTCCGGCGGCAAGTTCGTCGACGACCTCTCGCGCGCCACGAAGATCGGGACGGTGTACGGCGTCGACTGGGTCGACGTCCCCGACCGGGACGCGAGGACGACCTCCGTCCGCAAGCAGTTCACCACCGGCCAGGTCACCCGCGCCCGCAAGCTCGAAGGCATGTGGTGGGGCGACGGCGGCACCTACATCGTCTCCTCGTTCGCCCGCACCGAGAGCCCCGTCCAGCACGACGGAGCGGTCTGGTTCTACGACCCCAAGCGCCGCACCCTCACCCTGAAGGTCCTCCTCGGCGTCAACCCCGACCCCTCCGTCGACGGCGCCTTCGACGGCCCCGACAACATCACCGTCTCCCCCTACGGCGGCCTCGTCATCGCCGAGGACGGAGAGGGCGTCCAGCACCTGTTCGGCGCCACGGAGAGCGGCCGCACCTATCCCATCGCCCGCAACGAACTCAACATCGGCACCGAAGAGGACCCCGAGTACAGCGAGTTCACCGGAGTCACCTTCTCGCCCGACGGAAGGACGCTGTACGCCAACATCCAGACGCCGGGAATCATGCTGGCGATCACGGGGCCCTGGAAGCGGCAGCGGCGTTAGAACGTGGTGTCACTCGTGCGAGTGGAGCTAGTTCGATTCGATGAGTGACTGACGGTGCTGGACATACGGTCCCTGTATGTCCAGCACATGTAGCGGGCGCGGTATCCCGGTCCGGAAATGCCTAGCTGAAGGAACGCCGATCTGGCTTCCGGACGGCACGGTTGCTCCCGTGGAGGATGTAGTTGGCGCGAGGCTTCCCGTCCTCGCCTACGACAAGGCGTGGGATCTCCGCGAAGCCAGACCTGGACGGCCCTACCCGCCGAGAGATAGCCAGGTCGGCGACCTGGTAGTCACCCGCCCGGTGCGCTGGATCGATGGTGGTGTGCAGCCAGTGTTGGCCGTGAAGTTTGCTTCGGGTCGTGTGATCGAAGCCACAGCCGACCATCAGTGGGCAGTTCGAGGCCGCGAGGGTTCACGACGTCCGACGTGGCGGTCGACTGCCCTGATGACGCCGGGCTGCGCGGTTCCCGCGCCACTCACTGCCGATTTCTTCGGAACAGTAGGTGGCGAATGGGATGGATGGTTCGTCGGAGCGATGCTCGGCGATGGCAACATGACTGGCCGTACCCCAGTATGGCTTGGTCACGATGATGGGACGCTTCGACAGATCCGCGACTACGTGGCCAAGTACGGTTGCCAGGCCAACGTGGAGGACAACGCCACTTGGCTGCGGGTACGCCTGGTGGATCCGAAGTGGCATTGCAACGCGCTTCGTGACTTGCTGATCGAGCATCGTGTGTGGGGGCTCAAGGGTGAAGGTAAGCGGATGGCCAACCTCCCCTACACTCGCGAATTCGTCTGTGGGCTTGTCGCAGGGCTGATCGATAGCGACGGCTCGGTGGAAGCGCGACAGGTGGAGTTTGCCAACATCTCTGCAGGCCTTGTGCGCCAGCTGGGGGATGTCTTGCTGAGGCTTGGTGTTCAGAGCAGCGTCGGCAGCAAGCGGAACAATCAGAGTGACAAGCCGTTATGGCGGCTTCGGGTAGCCGATGGCCGTTCTGTGGCGCAGCTGAATGAATTGGTGCAGCTCCGGGCGGATCACAAGGCGGCGGCGCTGGCTTCTTTGGCCGCCCGCAATCGTGTTTCCCGCCGCTCGGCAGTTGGTCGTCGCGGATACTCAGAATCCATTATGTGGGACCGCGTTACTGCCATTGCTCCGGCCGGCGTGAAGAGGACGTACTGCGTCGACGTGCTTCCGTCCGGCCTGTGGGTCGCGAACGGCGTTGCGACCGGGAGCTCTGTCGCTCCCTCCAAGGAGTTGTAGCTACATGAGTGCGACTGTGGCCTGTTCTTTCGCGCAGGATTTTACCCTTGTCCGCACCGAGGCTGACATTTAACATTTCAGTCCATGGACGCCATACGACCGCTCGGCCGCACCCTCCTCAGGGACCGCGCCTACGCATCCATCCGGGACGCCATCGTCGCCGGGGAGATCGAGCCAGGCGCGGTGGTGCGGGACGCCGAGCTCGCCGAGCGGCTCGGGCTGTCGCGGGCGCCGGTGCGGGAGGCCTTCGCGCGGCTGGTCGACGAGGGGCTGCTGGAGAGCAAGCCGCAGAGCTACACGCGGGTGACCCAGGTCGTCGCCGCCGACGTGCGGGACGCCGCCGCCGTGGTCGGAGCCATGCACGAACTGGTCACGCGGGTCGCCGTGCCCCGGCTGTTCGCCGCCGACATCGAGACGATGCGCGCCGCCAACGAACGCTTCGCGGCCGCCGTCCGCGCCGGTGAGGTGGACGAAGCCATCCGGGCCGACGACGAACTCCACGACGTCCTCGTCCGCGTCAGCGGCAACCGAGCGGCCGCCGCCACCGCCGCCCGCTACACCCCGCTCATCCGCAGGCTGGAGCGCCGCCGCTTCGGCGAGGGCGGCAACTGCCGTTCGGCAGGCCTGCACGACCGGCTGATCGAGGCCTGTGCGGCCGGAGAGGTGGACAGGGCCGTCCGGGTCACGGCGGAGATCTGGCGGGGCCTGGCCGAACTCGCCGACAGCGACTGATCCCTCCCAGGAGGGCCCCACCCCGTCCCAGGAGGACCCCATGCCCCTTTCGTCCTACGACCGCTACCCGCTCCTCTTCGGCCCGTCCCCCGTCCACCGCCTGGAGCGCCTCACCGCGCACCTCGGCGGCGCCGCCCTGTGGGCCAAGCGTGAGGACTGCAACTCCGGGATCGCGTACGGCGGGAACAAGACCCGCAAGCTGGAGTACCTGGTCGCCGACGCGCTCGCCAAGGGCTGCGACACCCTCGTCTCGATCGGCGGCATCCAGTCCAACCACACCCGTCAGGTGGCCGCGGTCGCCGCCCGGGCCGGGCTCAAGTGCGTGCTCGTGCAGGAGAGTTGGGTGGACTGGCCGGACGCCGTGTACGACAAGGTCGGCAACATCCTGATCAGCCGGCTCGCCGGGGCCGACGTACGGCTGGTGAAAGCCGGGTTCGGGATCGGGTTCAAGGAGAGCTGGGAGCAGGCGCTCCGGGATGTCGAGGAGGGCGGCGGGACGCCGTACGCCATTCCCGCCGGCGCCTCCGACCATCCGCTCGGCGGACTCGGCTTCGCCGCGTGGGCGTACGAAGTCGCCGACCAGGAGCGCGAGTTGGGTGTCTTCTTCGACACCGTCGTGGTCTGCTCGGTGACCGGATCCACGCAGGCGGGCATGGTCGCCGGGTTCCGGGCGCTGGAGGAGGCGGGCGGCCGCCCCCGGCGCGTCCTCGGCATCGACGCCTCCGCCAAGCCCGCCGCCACCCGGGAACAGATCGCGCGGATCGCCCACAACACCGGGCAACTCATCGGCGTACAGCAGGAGTTGACCGAGGACGACGTGGAGCTGGACGAGCGCTACCACGCGGGAATCTATGGCATCCCCGACGAGAGCACCCTCGCCGCGATGCGCCTCGCCGCCCGCACCGAGGGGATGGTCACCGACCCGGTCTACGAGGGCAAGTCGATGGCGGGAATGATCGACCTGGTCGAGCGCGGCGAGATCGGCCCGGATTCCACCGTGCTCTACGCCCACCTCGGCGGACAGCCGGCGCTCAACGGGTACAGCGCGCTGTTCTAGAGCGGCGGGGTGAGGGGCGTGGCTCAGGAGCCGGACTTCGGCCTGCCGCCCCTGATCACCGCCCCGCACACGATCAGCGCGGTCACGGCGACGAGGGCGCCCACCCCGAACGCGCGGGCCGCGCCCTCGACCAGGATCTCGGACGGTGACCCGGTGGCATGCCGGGTCGCCGTGCCGTAGACCGTGACGAGGACGGACAGGCCGAGGGTGCCGCCGAGCCACTGGAGGGTCTGGAGCAGCCCGGAGGCGGCGCCCGCCTCGGACGGCCGGACCCGGGCGAGGATCGTCGCGTTGAGCGGCATGAAGCTCAGGCCGACCCCGACGCCCAGCAGGAGCAGTGGGCCGAGCAGTCCGGAGAGGTAGCCGTCGTCCGGGTCGAGACGCCACAGCCATCCGGCCGCGCCGGCGACCAGGGCCATACCGGTGAGCAACACCGGCTTGGCGCCAAGGCGTTGCAGCAGGCGCGGCACGAGGCGCACGGTGCTGAACATGGTCAGGGTCAGCGGCAGGAACGCGAGCCCCGCGCGCAACGGGCTGTAGTGCAGCACCTGTTGGCTGATCAGCGTGAGGAAGTAGAACGCGCCGAACATGCCCGCGGGCAGCAGCAGGACCCCCGCGTAGGCTCCGGCCCGGTCGCGGTCGGCGAACAGGCGCAGCGGCAGGACGGGTTGCCCGGCCCGGGACTCGACCAGGGCGAAGCCGACGAGCAGCGTCGCCGCCGTACCGAAGCCGAGCAGCGCCAGGGTGTCGCCCCAGCCCGCCTCCGACACCCGGACGAACGCGTACACCAGCGAGGTCGTCCCGGCCGTGCCGGTGAGGGCGCCCGCCAGGTCGAAGCGGCCCGCGTGACGCGGGGTCTCGGCGGCGAAGCGGGGGAGCGCGAGGGCCACCGCGAGGCCGATCGGCACGTTGATGAGCAGGGCCCAGCGCCAGGACGCCCAGTCGGTGAGCATGCCGCCGAGGACCAGGCCGACGGAGGCGCCGATCCCGGCCATGGCGGAGTAGACGCTCAACGCGTGGTGGCGGCGCGGGCCTTCGGGGAAGGTGGTGGTGATCAGGGCGAGGGTGCTGGGCGCGGTGAGCGCGGCGCCGACGCCCTGGAGCGAGCGGGCGGCGAGCAGCCATGCGCTGTCGGTGGCGAGCCCGCCGAGCAGCGAGGAGCCGGCGAACAGGAGGACGCCGGTGATGAGCGTACGGCGGCGGCCGACGATGTCGCCGACGCGGCCGCCGAGCAGCAGCAGGCCGCCGAAGGCGAGCGTGTAGGAGTTGAGGACCCACGACAGTCCGGTCGGGCTGAATCGGAGATCCTGCTGGATGTCGGGGAGCGCCACGTTGGCGACGGTGGAGTCGACGCCGACCATCAGGTAGGCGGTGACGACGACGAGGAGGGTGGCGCCGAGTCGGACGGAGTCGTCCGGTGGTGCGGAGGGTGAGGCGGTGCTCATGGACGGGGTGGACATGTTGTTCTCCCGTTCTCGCGTCCCCGGTCAGCGCCCGCGTAAAGCGCGCGGGCAGCACGGACTGAGCCGCCGCACCTGTCGGCACGTCAAGCGGGGACTGTCTCCGTTTAGTGTTCGATAAGATACGGAGAGAGTCCCCGGTTCGCAAGGAGTATCTGGATGACGCAGGTCAGGCCCATGCGCGCGGACGCTCGGCGCAACTATGAGCGGCTGCTGAAGGTGGCGGTGGAGGCGTTCGCCGAGCACGGGGAGGGCGCGTCCCTGGACGACATCGCCAAGCGGGCGGGAGTGGGGTCCGGCACCCTGTACCGGCATTTCCCCACGCGGCAGGCCCTGCTGGAGGCGGCGTACGTGGACCGTGTCGAGGGTTTCGCCCGGCGTGCCGACGAGCTCGCGGCGCAGCTGCCGCCGGGGGAGGCGCTGACGGAGTGGCTGTACGAGCTGTGCGTCGGGACGATCCAGGTGCGGGGCCTGAAGACGCTGCTGGGATCGGCGATGGTCGACGGCAGCAACGCGGCGCTCACCGTGTGCGGAACGCATGTGCGGGGCGCGGCCACGCGGTTGGTGTCGGCGGCGCAGGCGGAGGGGGTCCTGCGCAGCGATATCGAGCCGGTGGAACTGCTCCGCCTGACCCACGGGGTCACCGGAGCGGCGGAGCTGGGCGACGGGGGCGGAGAGTCCATCCGCCGCTACCTGACACTGCTCACGGAGGGCCTGCGGGCGTAGCGGACGGGGACGCCCGGGGCCGGGGCGCGCTCCTTCAGGGGCGCGGGGAACTGCGCGACCAGCCCCCACCGGCCCGCAGACGACGACGATCCCGCTCACAGCCCTGCGCCGCCCGCCCCCCCAGGGGCGCGGGGAACTGCGCGACCGGCCCCCACCCGGCCGCAGACCACGCAACCACCTGCTGTCGGCTACAGCGCCTGCGCCGCCGGCTTCACCATGCCCCTCACCGTGCGGGACTTCACGAAGTCGCCCATGGCCGTCATCTCCCACTCGCCGGAGAACTGCTTGATCAGCTTGGCCATCATCACGCCCGTCTGCGCCTCCGCGTTGGTGAGGTCGAAGCGGACCAGTTCCTCTCCGCTCGCGGCGTCGATGAGGCGGCAGTACGCCTTGGCGACCTCGGTGAACTTCTGACCGGAGAAGGAGTTGACCGTGAAGACCAGGCCGGTGACGTCCTGCGGAAGTCGCCCGAGGTCGACGACGATCACCTCGTCGTCACCGCCGCCCTCACCCGTGAGGTTGTCACCGGAGTGCTTGATCGCGCCGCCGACGATGGACAGCTTGCCGAAGTAGCAGCTGTCGATGTGGTTGCGCTGCGGGCCGTAGGCGATGACGGACGCGTCGAGGTCGATGTCCTTGCCGCGGAACGCCGGTTCCCAGCCGAGACCCATCTTGACCTGGGAGAGCAGCGGGCGACCGCCCTTGACCAGGGACACGGTCTGGTTCTTCTGGAGGCTGACGCGGCCCTTGTCGAGGTTGATCTTCCCGGCGCCCGGGGCCGCGGCGGGCGGCGCCGGGGGAGCGGCGGGCGCAGGCGGCGCGGCGATCCTGGGGTCCACGGCCGGGGCGGGCGGAGCCACCGGGGTCTGCAAGATGGGAGTGACCGGCGGAGCCACGGGTGCCTGGGCGGGCGCGGGCGCCGGTTCCTCCACCGTCACGCCGAAGTCCGTCGCGATGCCCGCCAGCCCGTTGGCGTACCCCTGCCCCACCGCGCGGGCCTTCCACGCGCCGTTGCGCAGGTAGATCTCCACGACGACCAGCGCCGTCTCGGCGCCGAGCTGCGGCGGCGTGAACGTGGCCAGCGCGCTGTTGTCGTCCGCGTTGCGGATCGTGGCTGTCGGTTCGATGCCCTGGAAGGACTGGCCGGCCGCGTCCGGGCTGGCGGTGACGACGATCTTCTCGATGCCGGGCGGTACGGCCGCCGTGTCGACGACGATCGCGTCGGGGGCCGTACCGCCGCCCGAGCGGTACGTCACACCCGGCCCGTTCGGCTGGTTGTAGAAGATGAAGTCGTCGTCGGAGCGCACCTTGCCGTCGGCGGTGAGCAGCAGGCCCGATACGTCGAGCCGCACGGGCGCGGCGACGTCCACCGTCACGCGGGCGGCGGACAGGGGGATGTTCGAGCCGGGGGTCATAGCTGTCATGCCCCGTGAACGATCGGGCCCACTTTGCCGTTCCCTTACCCGGCGGCCAAATGGGGGCCGGGAGATCCGACCGGGTTACGGCACTACCACGATCTTCCTGCCCACCCCCGCCGCGAACTGGTCCAGCGCCTGCGGATACCGGTCCAGGGGCAGCCGGTCACTGATGAAGATCTCCGGGTCCAGGACCCCGGTCGCGAAGAGTTCCGCCGCGCGTTCGAAGCTGTGCAGGACGGCCATGGAGCCGGTGATGGTGATCTCCTGGTTGTAGATGCGGTACGGGTCGATCGTCACCCTGGTCGCGTAGTCGGCCACCCCGAACTGGAGGAAGGTGCCCGCCTTGGCCACCCGTTCCAGGCCGTCCTGGATCGCCGCCGCGTTGCCCGTCGCGTCGACCACCAGGTCCCAGCCCTGTGGGCGGTCCAGCTCGTCGGGGTTCGCGGCGGACGCCGAGACGCCGAGCAGGCGGGCCGTCTCCAGGCGGGCCGGGTTCACGTCCACCATGTCCACGCTCGCCGCACCGGTCCGCTTGGCCAGCTCCAGCATCATCAGACCCATCGTGCCGGAGCCGTAGATCAGGACGTGGGCGCCGAGGCGGGACCGGAGGACGTCATACCCCCGCACCGCGCAGGACAACGGCTCGACCAGCGCCGCGTCCTGGGTGCGGACGTGCTCAGGCAGGCGTGCGCAGTTGGCCACCGGTGCGACGGCGTACTGTGCCGCGCCGCCCGCCGTCGTCACTCCGATCGCGGCCCAGCGTTCGCAGAGGTTGTTGTGGCCGGTACGGCACTGCCGGCACTCGTAGCAGTACAGGGACGGGTCGACCGCGACCCGGTCGCCGACCGCCAGCTCGGTGACCTGGGTGCCGACCCCGACCACCGCGCCCGCGAACTCGTGGCCGGGCACGATGGGCAGCTTGGGGGCGAACTCGCCCTGGAGGATGTGCAGGTCGGTGCCGCACAGACCGCACGCGGCGACCTCGACGACGACCTCGCGCGGGCCCGGCGTCGGGTCCGGGACCTCGGTGACGACGGCACGGCCCACGGACTCGATGACGGCGGCCTTCATTTCACGGCTCCCAGTGACAGGCCCTGGACCAGTTTGTCCTGGGCGGCGAACCCCGCGGCGAGCACCGGCAGGGAGACGACGAGCGACGCGGCGCACACCTTCGCCAGGAACAGGCCCTGGCTGGTGATGAAGCCGGTCAGGAAGACGGGGGCGGTCTCGGCGGCCACGCCCGTCAGGACCCGGGCGAACAGCAGCTCGTTCCAGCTGAAGATGAAGCAGATCAGGGCGGTGGCGGCGATGCCGGGCAGGGCGATGGGGGCCACCACGCGCGCGAGGATCGTCGGCAGCCGGGCGCCGTCCACGCGCGCGGCCTCGATCACCGCGACCGGGACCTCGGCGAGGAAGGACTGCATCATCCAGACCGCGATCGGCAGGTTCATCGACGTGTAGAGGATGACCAGCAGCCAGATGTTGTCGAGCATGTCCGTGTTCTTCGCGAACAGGTAGATGGGGAGCAGGCCCGCCACCACCGGCAGCATCTTCGTCGACAGGAAGAAGAACAGGACGTCCGTCCACTTCCGGACCCGGCGGATGGACAGCGCGTACGCCGCCGGGAGGGCGAGGAGCAGGACGAACAGGGTCGAGGTGAGCGACGCGACCGTCGAATTGATCAGCGCGGGCCAGGGGCTCGCGCCGCCGCCGGTGCCGAAGAACTCGCGGTAGCCGTCCAGGGTGAGGGCGGCGCCGAAGGACGGCGGGTTGGTGGCCGCGTCCGCCTCCGAGTGGAAGGACGTCAGGGCCATCCACGCGATGGGCAGGAAGAAGACGATCCCCAGCAGCCAGGCCACCAGGCCCAGGCCACGCCCCTTACGTTGTACGGCGGTTGTGCTCATGCCCGGCCCGCCTCCTCACGGAACAGGGACGACACCACGCGCAGGGCGAAGGTCGCGATGATGATCGAACCGATGACGACCAGGACGCCGGCGGCCGAGGCGAGGCCGTTCTCGTGGGCCTGGTAGAAGCTCTGGTAGACGGTGTAGGGCAGGTTGGCGGTGCCGAGGCCGCCCGAGGTGATGGTGAAGACCGCGTCGAAGTTCTGGACGATGTAGATCGAGCCGAGCAGGGCGCCCAGCTCCAGATACCTGCGCAGGTGCGGGAGCGTCAGATAGCGGAACATCTGCCAGCCGCTCGCGCCGTCCACCCGCGCGGCCTCCATCTGCTGCTGGTCGCGGCTCTGGAGTCCGGCCAGCAGGATCAGCATCATGAACGGGGTCCACTGCCAGATGAGGGACGCCTCGACCGCGAGCAGCGGGGTGTTGGAGATCCAGTCGGGCTGTGAGCCGCCCACATAGTGCAACAGCCCATTGAGCAGGCCGTATTCAGGGTTGTAGAGCACATGCTTCCAGAGGAGGGCGGCTGCCACCGGGACCACCAGGAAGGGGGCGATCAGCAGGGTGCGGACCACTCCCCGGCCCCGGAAGCGGCGGTCGAGCAGCAGCGCCAGGAGCAGTCCGAGAACCAGGCTGACCAGGACGACCGTCACCGTCAGCAGGACCGTCGTCCACACCGAGTGGCGCAGGTCCGCGTCGGTCAGCACCTCACGGTAGTTGTCGACGCCGGTGAAGTGGCGGGCCTTGGGGTACAGGGCGTTCCAGTCGAAGAACGAGATCACCACCGTGGCCACGAAGGGCAGTTGGGTGACCACGATCATGAAGACCAGGGCGGGGAGCAGCGGGGCCCGGGTGGCCCAGGCCCGCAGGCGGGCCTTCGACGGGTCCGCGGTGCGTATGTGCGCGGTGGCCACGGGGGCCGTGGTGGTCGCGGTCATCGTCCCTCGTACTCCTCGGAGATCTTCTCGGCGAGCTGCTGGGACCTCTTCAGGGCCGCCTCGACGGACTGGCGTCCGGCGACGGCCGCGCTGATCTCCTGGGAGACCTTGGTGCCGAGATCGGTGAACTCGGGGATGCCGACGAACTGGATGCCGGGCGCCGGGCGCGGCTGCACCCCCGGGTCGTCCGGCCGGGCACCCTCGATGGCCTGCTTGGTCATCTCCTGGAAGGAGGCGGCCGACTTCCGGTACGCCGGGTTCGTGTACGTCGACGCGCGCTTGCCCGCCGGGACGTTGGACCAGCCGATCTCGTCGCCGACCAGTTGCTCGTACTGCTTGCCGGAGGCCCAGGAGACGAACTTCCAGGCCTTGTCGGGATTGCGGGAGGCGTCCTGGATGCCCCAGGCCCAGGTGTAGAGCCAGCCGGAGGACTCGGTCTTCTCGACGGGGGCGGGGGCGTAGCCGAGCTTGCCCCTGACCGGGGAGTCGGCCGCCTCCAGCAGACCGGCGGCGCTGGTGGCGTCGTACCACATGGCGACCTTGCCCTGGGTCATGTTGTTGAGGCACTCGGCGAACCCGGACTGGGCGGCGCCGGACTCGCCGTGCTCACGGACGAGGTCGACATAGAACTTCGTCGCCTTCTCGAAGGCGGGTGAGTCGAGCCGGGCCTTCCAGCCCTTGTCGAACCAGGTACCGCCGAAGGTGTTCACGACCGTGGTGAGCGGGGCCATGATCTCGCCCCAGCCGGGCAGTCCGCGCAGACAGATGCCCTTCATGCCGGACTCGGCGCCGTCCGCCTTCGCGGCCAGGTCGGCCACCTGGGTCCAGGTGGGGTGGGCCGGCATCGTCAGACCCTTCTCCTCGAAGACGTCCTTGCGGTACATCAGGAAGGACGACTCGCCGTAGAAGGGCTGGCCGTAGAGCTTGCCGTCGTCGCCGGTCAGGGACTGGCGCATCGGCTTCAGGATGTCCTGTTCGTCGTAGGCGGGGTCCTTGGCCACGTACGAGTCCATCTCGTGCAGCCAGCCGTTGCGGGCGTAGATCGGGATCTCGTAGTTGGACAGGGTCGCCACGTCGTACTGGCCCGCCTGGTTGGCGAAGTCCTGGCTGATCTTGTCGCGGACGTCGTTCTCGGGCAGGACGGTGAAGTTGACCTTGATGCCGGTCTCTTCGGTGAAGCGCGGGGCGAGCTTCTGCAGCTCCGTCATCTGGGAGTTGTTGACCATCAGGACGTTGATGGAGTCGCCGCCCGACCCGGTCCCGCCCGCTCCGACCCAGCAGCCGGAGAGCAGCGGGGCGAGCAGCGTCCCTGCGGCGGCCATGGCGAGCGTGGCTCGCGGTGGCCGTCGTCGGCTCTGGGTTCGCATATCGCTCCTGGACATATGGGGAGAAAAGGGGCTTCGCCGGGTGTGGTGAACCCCTGTCGAACGCATCGGTCGGACCATCAGACGCGGATGACCTGCGGCCCGAGGAGCGAGTACCGGTGGGCCTCGGAGGAGGGCAGCAGCGTGCTCGTCACGATCGCCTCCAGCGCGCCGATCTCCGCGAACCGGCAGAAGCTGACCGCGCCGAACTTGGTGTGCACGCCCGCGAACACCGTGCGGCGAGAGGCGCGGATCGCCTGCGCCTTGACCTCGCTGACCGCGGGGTCGGGTGTGGTGAGGCCGTGCTCGCGGGAGATGCCGTTGGCGCCGATGTAGGCCAGGTCGAGGACGAAGCCGGCCAGCATCTTCGTCGTCCAGTGGTCGACGGTCGCCAGGGTGCCGGGGCGGACCCGGCCGCCGAGCAGCAGTACGGAGGTGTTCTCGGCCTCGGCGAGAGCGCCCGCGACCGGCAGGGAAGCGGTGACCACGGTCAGTAGCCGGTCCCTGGGCAGGGCCTCGGCGATGAGCTGCGGGGTGAAGCCCTCGTCGACGAAGACCGTCTCGGCGTCCCCGAGCAGCTCGGCCGCGGCGGCCGCGACCCGGCGCTTCTCGGGCACGTGGCTGGTGGCCCGGAAGGCGAGCGTCGTCTCGAACCCGGCGCTCTCCACGGGATAGGCCCCGCCGTGCGTACGGCGGACCAGGCCGTGGTCCTCCAGGGCGCGGAGGTCTCGGCGCACGGTTTCCTTGGCCACGCCGAGTTGGGCGGCGAGGGAGTTGACGTCGACGGCGCCCGTGGTGCGGGCGGCGCGCACGATGTGCCGCTGGCGTTCTTCCGCGGTTCCGGACATGTGGTCACCCGCTTTCCTTCGCCGTCTGCCCGTTCGGGCCGTATGCAGGAAGTTGTACAGCGGGTGCGCGGTGGTGACCAGGTCCGTTGCGGGGGTGAAAGTGACCGCGTGTGCCCGTTCGGGCGGGGTGGCCTACGAGCTCGGCGGCTCCTGTTGTGTGGCGACTGCGGGTTCGTTGTGGCTGGTCGCGCAGTTCCCCGCGCCCCTGGGGGTGGCGCTGGCGCGCCTACACCCAGGACGGTTGCCTCCTGCCCGGATATACCTGCGGGCGGGCCCGTTCGGTGCCCGCCCGTCCTCGCGACAAGGATTCAGTACGGCCAGATCGGCGGGTCCGTCACGAACTGGCCGCCCAGGTAGGCGTGTCCCTCGTTGCCGTCCTGGAGTTCGCCCTGTTCGGCGATCAGCTTCTCCGCGTACGGCTCGGAGTCGTCCTGCGGCTCGTAGCCGAGCGCCCGCGCGGTGCTCAGGTCCCACCACAGCCGGGTGTTGGCGGAGGAGCCGTAGACCACGGTGTGCCCGACCTCCTCCGCGGTCAGCGCCGCGTGGAAGAGGCGGGCGCCGTCGGCCGGGCTCATCCACAGCGAGAGCATGCGCACGCTGGTCGGCTCGGGGAAGCAGGAGCCGATGCGCACGGAGACGCTCTCCAGGCCGTGCTTGTCCCAGTAGAACTGCGCGAGATCCTCGCCGAAGGACTTGGACAGGCCGTAGAAGGTGTCCGGGCGGCGCGGGGCGTCGATCGGGATCAGGGGATCTTCGCCCTGCGGGCGGGGGTTGTAGCCGACAGCGTGGTTCGAGGAGGCGAAGACGATCCGGGGCACGCCCTCCGCGCGGGCGGCCTCGTACAGGTTGTACGTGCCCTCGATGTTCGCCTTGAGGATCTTCTCGAAGGGGGCTTCCAGGGAGATGCCCGCCAGGTGGATGATCGCGTCGACGCCTCGCACGGCCTCGCGCAGCGCGTCCTTGTCGGCGAGGTCGGCGACGACCGCGTCGGGCTCGCCCTCCACGGGGCGCAGATCGAGCAGGCGCAGCTCGTAGCCGTAGGCCGGGAGCAGATCCCGCATCAGGGTGCCGAGCCCGCCGGCGGCACCGGTGAGCAGAACGGTACGGGGAGCGGGCATCCTCGGGTCTCCTTGGGGCGACGGCCGTATGAGTGCACGGTATTCACATTCATGGACAAGTTAAGGATCATTGCCCGGCTGCGTCAAGGGTGGCGCGACCTATGTTCATAAATGTAAACTCTGATCAGTATCCCGCACGCGTGTTCTCGTACTCGCTTGTATTGCCCGTGCTACTCGTTCTAGGGAGAGCCTGTGACGTCTGCCGACCTCGTCCATCGACTCGGGATCCCCAGCGGGCCGCTGTTCTTCCCGGTCACGCCGTACGGCGCCGACGGCTCGGTCGACCTCGACATCTACCGCGCGCATGTGCGCCGGGGCGTGGAGGCGGGCGCCGCGGCCGTGTTCGCGTGCTGCGGCACCGGGGAGTTCCACGCGCTCACGCCCGAGGAGTTCGAGACTTGCGTCCGGGCGGCCGTCGAGGCGACGGCGGGACGCGTTCCGGTGATCGCGGGCGCCGGATACGGCACCGCGCTCGCCGTGCGGTACGCGCGGCTCGCCGAGACCGCCGGAGCCGACGGACTGCTCGCCATGCCGCCCTACCTGGTGATCGCCGGGCAGGAGGGGCTGCTGCGGCACTACCGCGAGGTGGCCGCCTCGACCGCGCTCCCGGTGATCGTCTACCAGCGCGACAACGCCGTCTTCACCCCGGAGACCGTCGTCGAACTGGCCCGCACGCAGGGCGTCATCGGTCTCAAGGACGGCCTCGGCGACCTCGACCTCATGCAGCGGACCGTCAGCGCCGTGCGCACCGAGATCCCCGGCGGCGACTTCCTCTACTTCAACGGACTGCCGACCGCCGAGCAGACCCAGCTCGCCTACCACGCCATCGGCGTCACCCTGTACTCCTCGGCAGTCTTCTGCTTCGCCCCCGAGATCGCCCTCGCCTTCCACCGCGCCCTCAGCGAAGGCGACCGGGCCACGGCCGACCGGCTCCTCGACGGCTTCTACCGTCCCTTCGTCGAACTGCGCGCGCGTGGCCGCGGATACGCTGTCGCACTGGTCAAGGCGGGCGTACGGCTGCGCGGACTGGAGGTGGGGGAGGTCCGGCCCCCGCTGCACGAGCCGACCGAGGACCATGTGAAGCAGCTCGCGCGGATCATCGAGCGCGGTTACGAACTCCTGGAGGAGCAGCGGTGAAGGCGTCGACGTTCGTCTACCCCTGGGACGTCAACGGGGACCCGGAGGCCGCGGCCCGGATCGCCGCCCTCGGCGTACGGCAGGCCACCCTCGCCGCCGCCTACCACTCCACGCGCGCGTTGACCCCCCGCCACCCGCGCCACCGCATCGTCACCGCCGAGCACGCGTCCGTGCTGTACCCGACGGACTCACGGTGGGAAGGACGCGAACTGCGGCCGTATGCGGCCGGCGACTGGGCCCCGGGCGACGCCTTCGGCGAGGCGGCCTCCCAGCTTCTCGAAGCGGGCCTCGAAGTGCACACCTGGGTCGTCCTCGCGCACAACTCCCGCCTGGGCGCCGAGCATCCGGGCACCTCCGTCGTCAACGCCTACGGCGACCGCTACCCGTGGGCCCCGTGCATCGCGCAGCCCGCCACGCGCGCGTACCTCGTCGACCTCGCCGTCGAGGCGGCCGTGCGCCCGGGCACGGCCGGCACCGAACTGGAGTCCCTCGGCTGGTACGGCCTCCAGCACCTGCACGCGCACGACAAGACCGGCGGGGTTCCGCTCGGCGACGCCGGGATGTACCTCATGGCGCTCTGCTTCTGCCCGGCCTGCCGTGAGGGGTACGGCGAACAGGGCGCCGACGCCGACGAGTTGGCGGCGGCCGCACGCACCGCCCTGGAGCCGCTGTGGCAGGGCACCGCCGCCGACGAGGGCTGGCCGACGGTCGAGAAACTGCTCGGCACGTCGAACACGGCGGTCACACGCGCGTGGCGGGACGAGAGTGCCCGCACCCTCCAGGAGACGGCGGTCCGGGCGGTCCGGGCGGCGGCGCCCGAGGGCTTCCAGATCCTGTTGCACGCGGACCCCGTGACGTACCACGTCGGTGCCAACCCCGGTGTCGACCCCGAGCACATCCTGTCCGTCGCGGACGGCGTCGTCGTGCCCTGCGCGGGCGGACCGGGCCTGCTCGCGCCCTTCGCCCGGGCCCGGAAGGACGCGGTGATCGCCGCCAACTTCCCCGTCATCTCGGCGATGGGCGGCAGCCCCGGCACGCTCGCGGCGGACGTGGCGGCGGCGCGGGAGCTCGGGGCGACCGAAGTGCGGCTGTATCACGCCGGGTTGGCGTCGGACGGCGACCTGGACGCGATCCGCGAGGCACTGGCCGGCCTCTGAAACAGCGGCAGGGCCGACGCGAGCCACACCACGCCGAGAACGGCCGACAGCGGCCGTTGGTCGACCAGTTCGACCAGGGCCGCACCGGCGGCGAGGCCGAGCACGTTCGGGGCGTACACGAGGGTGTGGGCCGTGGCGACCGTACGGCCCAGCAGTGCGTCCGGCGTCTCGCGCTGCACGGCCGTGAGGGCGGCGATCAGCACGCAGGGCAGGCCCGCGCCGATGGCCGCGCTGCACGCGAGGGCGAGCGGATCGGAGGGGATCGCCCGCAGCCCGGCGGCGACCGCGGTCAGGGCGATGCCGTACCCGGCGAACCGCCGTTCGCCCAGGCAGCGCAGAGCCGGCCCGGAGAGCAGCCCCACCGCCACGGATCCCGCGCCCTGGGCGGCATACAGCGCGCCGGCGTACGCGGGGGAGCGGCCCAGGCCGTCGAGCACGGCGTAGATCAGGGCGCCGTTGAGCCCGGCGAAGAGCATGGTGGTGCCGCCGGCCAGGACCAGGGGGCGCAGTGTGGGGTGGGCCCATATGTGGCGGGCGCCTACGGCAGCCGGGGTGCTGCGGGGTGACCTCGGGCGGCCGGTCGTGGCCGAGCGCAGCCCGGACGGCGGTGACCCCCTCCGGGCGACCGGCGTGGCGTCGACGGCCTGCGCTGCGGTCGCCGCGCGACCGGGCACGCCACGCCTGCTTCGGGACGTCCTCGCCCGTCCGAACCGACGGCGTCCGGTGGTCGTGGGCGGCGCGGTGGAATCCCGTCGGCCCTCGTGGACGCGCAGGCAGGCGTACAGGAGGGCGGCGATCACGAACGTGATCGCGTCGAGGAGGGCGACACCCGGACCACCGTAGACCGCGAAGAGACCCGCGCCAGCCAGGGGAGCCACCAGCTTCATGCCCTCCGTGATCGCCGTCCGCAGCCCGTTGAAGTCGCCGAGCAGGGCCGGGGCCACTGCCCCGGTGACCAGGGCCGACTCCGCCGCGTCGTGGACCACGCCCGCCGCGCCGTAGACGAAGAGGACCATGAGGACGAGCCACACGCGGTCGGGGGCGTCGACGGCGAAGAGGACCGGCAGCAGGGCCGCCGGCAGGAGGTTGCCGCCGATCAGCAGGGGTTTGCGGCGGACCCGGTCGGCGAGCGCCCCGAGCAGCGGGCCCGCGAGCGTCGGTGCCCACATCGCGAGCATGCACAGCGCGGCCAGGCCGTCCGAGCCGGTGAGTTCCTTGACCCACATGCCGGACACCAGCCACAGGGCCGAGGTGCCGAAGCCGGAGACGACGGCAGCGGTCAGGAACACGGCGGAGTCACGGTCGCGCAGAACCGATCGTGTCTTCCATGTCTTGGTCATGCCTGGAGATCGTGGGGCTAAGGCCCCGGCGTCGGGATGGGGCAGGTGCCTTAGATGTCGACGGACATCACACGAACCGGGGCCCGGGCGATGAGTTCTCGGGCCGCGGACGGTCCACCCCTCACGACACCGGGATTCGTTGCCCGTACATCACGAGGAGTGCCGCATGACCGTCCCGACCCTGGACCTCGGACCGCAGACCCGTGTCATCGCCGATCTCGCCGACGCGGTCACCGACGATCAGCTGGGGAACACCACGCCGTGCCCGGAGCTCGCGGTGCACAACCTGCTCGGCCACCTGCTCCACCTCGCCGCCGCCTTCCGCGACGCGGCCCGCAAGGACCTGGGCGTCACGACCGACACGGCCCCGACCGACTCCGTCCCGGACATCGGCCCCGGCTGGCGCGAGGACCTGCCCAAGGTGCTCGACGAACTCGCCGAGGCGTGGCGCGACCCGGCGGCCTGGACCGGGATGACGCGTGCGGGCGGCGTGGACCTGCCCGGCGCGGTCGCCGCTGCCGTCGCCGTCGACGAACTGGTCGTCCACGGCTGGGATCTGGCCCGCGCCACCGGTCAGTCCTACGACCCGGACCCCGCCGCGCTCCAGGCCTCGCACGACTTCCTCCAGGCCTGTGCCGACGATCCGGGCAGGGGCGCCATCTTCGGCCCGATCGTCCCGGTCCCGGCGGACGCGCCGCTGCTGGACCGGGCCCTGGGGCTCAGCGGGCGGAACCCGCGGTGGACGCCGTGAACCGGGGCACCGATCCCGTAGACGCCGGTTCGAGAGTGCCGTAGAGGAAGCCAAACGGGCGGCGGAAGGCAGGCCCGGACCGTACGCTCCCCACCATGCCGCCCCTCAGTCTCACCGTCCTCGGAACCGCCTCCCCGCATCCGGGACCGGGCCGCCCCTGCTCCGGTTACCTGGTGCGCGGCGGGGGCGCCGAGGTGTGGGTGGACGCCGGGCCCGGCACCTTCGCCGAGTTGCAGCGGCACACGGACCCCTCCCGGCTGACGGCGATCTGGATCTCCCATCTGCACGCCGACCACACCGCCGATCTGCTGGCCGCCGTCTACGCCTTCGCCTACGGCGGACTCACCCCGCCCGCCCCGATCCCGGTGTACGCGCCGCCGGGCTGCGCCCACCGGCTGGCCGGGTTCTTCGGACAGTCCGACATCCGTTTCCTCGACGGGATCCTCGACTTCCATCCCCTGTACGACGGCCATGCCGTCCGGCACTGGAACCTCCGGCTCACCACCCGGGCCGTCGTCCACGACGCCGAGGCCTACGGGCTGCGCGCCGAGTGCGCGGGGCGCGTCCTCGCGTACTCGGGGGACAGCGGGCCCTGTGACGCCCTCGTCGAACTGGCCGCCGAGTCGGACGTGTTCCTGTGCGAGGCGGACATCGACCGTCATCGCGAAGGCGAACAGGTCCACCTGACCCCAGAGGACGCGGGCGACCTCGCCCGCAAGGCCGGTGCGCGCGAGCTGATCGTCACCCACGTCGGACCCACGCTCACCAGGGAGGCGGCGACCACGCGAGCGGCCGTCGCCTTCGCGGGGCGCACCAGTACGGCGTTCGAGGGCGCCACCCGTCTCGTCTGACGCGCCTTCACGGAAACTTCGGCTTCCTCTGTCGGAAGCATTGACGAAACAACACCGTCCTCTTACCTTCAACCCGTCGTACTTCGTACGTCATATATGAGACGCGATATGCGAGATCAGATCCACACGATCCGATACGCGAGATCCGAGAGGCGCGCATGACCTCTGTGCCCACGCCGATCCCCTCCCGCACGCAGTACGTGCAGGAAGAGATCAAACGCCGCATCCTCACCGGGCGTCTGACGCCGGGTCAGGCCCTGGTGGAGACCGAACTCGCCGCACAGTTCGGGGTGTCCAAGACCCCGGTGCGCGAGGCGCTCAAGACCCTGGCCGGCACCGGGCTCGTCGTGATGAACCAGTACAAGGGCGTCACGGTGCGCATGGTGGACGCGGACATGGCGCGCGAGGTCTACGACGTCCGGCTGCTCCTCGAACCCGAGGCGCTGAAGCGGGCCGTACGCCGGGGGGCCTCGCTCGACGCGGCCCGTGACGCGCTGACCAGGGCCGACGACGCCACCGACACCGCCGAACGCTCCCTCGCCAACCGGGAGTTCCACCGCTCCCTCTACCTGCCCTGCGGCAATCCGCTGCTCGGCCGGATGCTCGACGAGGTCCGCGACCAGGCGGCCCTCGTCTCCGCCGTCGCCTGGGCGGCCTCGCCCTCCTGGGAGCGGGAGGCCGGTGAGCACCGGGAGATCCTGCGGCTCGCCCTGGAGGGTGACGCGGACGGCGCGGCCCGGGCCCTGCACGCCCACATCGCGTCCTTCGTCGAACGAGCGTTCCCCGGAGTGATGGACCAGGAAGGTCAGGAATGAGCAGCGAGACGTATCAGGCCCAGCGGGCGGCCCTGGCCGACGTGGTGGCGATCCCGGTGACCCCGTTCGCCGAGGACGGCACCGTCGACCAGGACGTCCACCGGGCCCTGCTGCGTCGGCTGCTCGACGGAGGGATCACCACCCTCACCCCCAACGGGAACACCGGCGAGTTCTACACCCTCACCCCCGAAGAGCGCCGCCTGGTAACGGAGTTGACCGTCGACGAGGCCGGGGATCGCGCGAACGTCCTCGTCGGCGTCGGTCACGACGTGCCCACCGCCATCGCCTCCGCCCGGCACGCCCGAGAGCTCGGCGCGGGGATGGTCATGGTCCACCAGCCCGTCCACCCGTACGTCTCGCAGGCCGGGTGGGTCGACTACCACCGCGCCATCGCCGAGTCGGTGCCCGAGCTGGGCGTCGTCCCGTACATCCGCAACGCCCAGCTCAGCGGCGACCGCCTCGCCGAACTCGCCGACGCCTGCCCGAACGTGATCGGCGTGAAGTACGCCGTCCCGGACGCCGCCAAGTTCGCCGCCTTCGCCCGGGACGCGGGACTCGAACGCTTCGTGTGGGTCGCCGGACTCGCCGAGCCCTACGCCCCCTCGTACTTCTCCGCGGGCGCCACCGGCTTCACCTCGGGGCTCGTGAACGTCGCCCCCGCCGTCTCGCTGAACATGATCGAAGCGCTTCGGTCCGGTGACTACGCGGCCGCCATGAAGGTCTGGGAACAGATCCGCCGCTTCGAGGAACTCCGCGCGGCCAACGGCTCCGCCGACAACGTCACCGTCGTCAAGGAGGCCCTTGCCTCCCTCGGCCTGTGCCGTCGCGAAGTGCGCCCGCCGAGCCGCGAGTTGCCCGAGCAGGGGCGCGCCGAGGTCGCCGCGATAGCCGGCGGGTGGGCCATATGACCGGCAGGGAGCGGATGAGGCCGGAGGAACTGCGCAGCCACCAGTGGTACGGCGCCGAGGGCCAGTTGCGGACCTGGTCGCACAACGCCCGTATGCGCCAGCTCGGTTACGAGTCGGAGGAGTACCGGGGCCGCCCGGTGATCGCCGTCCTCAACACCTGGTCGGACATCAACCCCTGCCACGTCCATCTGCGCGAGCGCGCCGAGGCCGTCAAGCGGGGGGTGTGGCAGGCCGGGGGCTTCCCCCTCGAATTCCCGGTCTCCACCCTCTCGGAGACGTACCAGAAGCCGACCCCCATGCTCTACCGCAACCTCCTCGCGATGGAGACGGAGGAACTGCTGCGGTCGTATCCGATCGACGCGGCGGTGCTGCTCGGCGGCTGCGACAAGTCGACGCCCGCGCTGCTCATGGGCGCGGCCTCGGCCGACGTCCCGTCGGTCTTCGTGCCCGCCGGTCCGATGCTGCCGGGACACTGGCGCGGTGAGACCCTCGGGTCCGGCACCGACATGTGGAAGTACTGGGACGAGCACCGCGCGGGCAACCTGACGGACTGCGAACTCCGCGAACTGCAGGGCGGGTTGGCGCGTTCCCCGGGGCACTGCATGACCATGGGGACCGCGTCCACGATGACCGCCGCCGCGGAAGCCCTCGGCATGACACTGCCGGGCGCCTCCTCGGTCCCGGCCGTCGACTCCGGGCACGAGCGGATGGCGGCCGCCTCCGGGCGCCGCGCCGTGGACCTCGCCTGGACCGGCCTCAAGCCGTCGGAGATCCTCACCCGAGAGGCCTTCGAGGACGCCGTCACCACGGTGCTGGGGCTCGGCGGCTCCACCAACGCGGTCATCCACCTGATCGCGATGGCGGGGCGCTCCCACGTCCCCCTCACCCTCGACGACTTCGACCGCATCGCGCGTACCGTGCCGGTGCTGGCGAACGTACGGCCCGGCGGTCAGACGTACCTCATGGAGGACTTCTACTTCGCCGGGGGGCTGCCCGCCTTCCTCTCGCGGATCACCGACCTGCTGCACCTGGACAGGCCGACCGTCAACGGCACCCTGGGGCAGCAGCTCGAAGGAGCCGTCGTCCACAACGACGACGTCATCCGCACCCGCGAGAACCCGGTCGCGAGCGAGGGCGGGGTCGCCGTACTGCGCGGCAACCTCTGTCCGGACGGCGCGGTCGTCAAGCACGTCGCCGCCGAGCAGCACCTGCTCAAGCACACCGGCACCGCGGTCGTCTTCGACGACTACAGGACCATGCAACGCACCATCGACGACACGGCATTGGACATCACCGCCGACAGCGTGCTGGTGCTGCGCAACGCCGGACCCAAGGGCGGTCCCGGCATGCCCGAGTACGGCATGCTGCCGATCCCGGACCACCTGCTCAAGCAGGGCGTGCGGGACATGGTCCGGATCTCCGACGCCCGCATGAGCGGCACGAGTTACGGCACCTGCGTCCTGCACGTGGCGCCCGAGTCGTACGTCGGCGGACCGCTCGCCCTCGTCCGCACGGGGGACAGCATCACCCTCGACGTCGAGGCACGCTCTCTCCAACTCAATGTGGATGACGAGGAGTTGGAGCGTCGCAGGGCGGACTGGACACCACCGCCCACCCGCTACGAACGCGGCTACGGCGCCCTCTACAACGACCAGATCACCCAGGCGAACACCGGCTGCGACTTCGAGTTCCTGGCCAGGCCGGGCAAGTCCCCAGACCCTTACGCAGGTTGACTCAACCCACGTAGGGGCGCGGGGAACGGCGCGACCAGCCACACGCACACCCGCAGCCGCCGCGCAACAGCAAGAGGCACCCCGTACCGCGCACAGGGGCGGGCCTCCGCATATTGAGAAAGCGCTTCCTGTACGACCACCGCACGACGTACCGAGAACGGAGAACAGTCGTGGCCCAAGCCGTAGCCGTGGCGAAACCGCCCGCGCCGCCCCGGCGACGCCGTGCCTCCGCCACGCCGCGCAGGCTGCCGTACCTGCTGATCGCGCCGGCGGCCCTGCTGATGCTGGGCTTCATCGCCTACCCGGTCATCAGCGTCTTCTACTACAGCCTCCAGAACTACAACCCCACCAAGCCGTGGCGGAACGGGTACGCGGGCTTCGACAACTTCGTCCAGATCTTCACCAAGGACCCGCAGTTCTGGGACACGCTGGCCTTCAGCGCCAAGTGGGTCTTCGTCGAGGTCGGACTGCAGCTGCTGTTCGGCCTGGCGCTCGCACTGATCGTCAACCAGACCTTCGTGGGCCGGTCGATGGGCCGCGCGCTCGTCTTCTCCCCGTGGGCCGTCTCCGGCGTGCTGACCTCCGCGATCTGGGTGCTCCTCTACAACTCCCAGACGGGCGTCACCCGTTATCTCGCCGACATGGGCATCGGCTCCTACGGAACCAGCTGGCTGTCGGACACCTCCACCGTCTTCTCGGCGGCGGTCGTCGCCGACCTGTGGCGCGGAGTCCCCTTCTTCGCGATCCTCATCCTCGCCGACCTGCAGTCCGTCTCGAAGGACCTGTACGAGGCCGCCGAGGTCGACGGGGCGAGCAAGATCAAGCAGTTCTGGCACATCACCCTGCCCCACCTCAAGGACGCGATCATCCTGTCCACGCTGCTGCGCGCGGTGTGGGAGTTCAACAACGTCGACCTGCTCTACACGCTCACCGGCGGCGGCCCGGCGGGGGAGACCACGACCCTGCCGCTCTACATCGCCAACACCTCGGTCGATGCCCACAACTTCGGCTACGCGTCCGCCCTGACCACGGTCGCGTTCGTGATCCTGCTCTTCTGCTCGATGGTCTATCTGCGGCTGAGCAAGTTCGGAGGCGGTTCCAAGTGATCACCAAGGAGGCCACCGAGGTCGCCCCCGCGCCCGCGCCGGAGACACCTGAGCCACCCCGCCCGGTGAAGCACCGCCGCGCCTGGGACGAGGCACCCCGCTGGCAGATCTACACACCGCTGTCGATCTACCTCGTCTTCACGCTCATCCCCTTCTACTGGATCCTGCTCTTCGCGCTGCGCCCGGCCGGCTCGACCTCGCTCGTGCCCTGGCCGATCACCTTCGACCACTTCGAGAAGGTGTGGACGGAGCGGTCGTTCGGCACCTACTTCGAGAACAGCGTGTACGTCGGCCTCGCCACCCTGGTGATGACGACGCTGGTCGCCCTGGCCGGCGGGTACGCCCTCGCCCGGTTCGACTTCAAGGTCAAGAACGCCTTCATGCTGGCCCTGCTGTGCTCCCAGTTCGTGCCGGGCGCACTCCTGCTGGTCCCGCTGTTCGAGATCTTCGCCGAACTGAACATGATCAACTCGCTGGGCAGCGTCATCATCGCCGAGACGGTCTTCCAGCTCCCGCTGTCGATGATCCTGATCAGCAACTTCATCAAGAACGTGCCGTACACCCTGGAGGAGGCGGCCTGGGTCGACGGCTGCAACCGCCTGACGGCGTTCCGGATCGTGGTGCTCCCGCTGCTGCGGCCCGGTCTGATCGCCGTCGGCTCCTTCGCCTTCGTACACTCCTGGAACCACTTCCTGTTCGCCCTGATGTTCCTCAACAACCAGGACAAGCAGACGATCCCGGTCGGCCTCAACACCCTGATGAGCGCGGACAGCGTCGACCTCGGCGCCCTCGCGGCGGGCGGCATCATCGCGGCCGTACCCGTGGTGATCGTGTTCGCCTTCATCCAGAAGTGGCTGATCACCGGCTTCAGCGCGGGGGCGGTGAAGGGATGAGCCTGCGTCGGATCGCCCTGGGCGGCATGGTGCTCGGCCTGCTGGGTGTCGTCGTACGCGCCGAGGGGCGCGCCGTCGGCCGCGTCCTGCTGGGGGTGGGCGACGCCCGGGTGTCCGACGGGGCCGCGGTGCCGGTCGGCCGCGGTGGCGCGAACGCGCTCGTGCACCGGACCGCGGGTGTGCGCAGCCGGTCGTTCCCCGGCTCCGGCGAGGGGGCGAGGACATGAGGTTCCGTCATACCGCCCTGCTCCACGCCGAGGGCCGTGTTCCGACGAAGCCCTCGGGCATCGAGGCCGCCGACCTCGTCAAGAGCCGGAACGGCAGCGCACCGCACCGGACCGGCACCCTCTTCGGGAGCTGCCAGGTGGACCTGCTCGCCGTGCACACCGCCTACGACTCGGGCAGCGAGCGTGATCCGGCGGCGGACGTCGGCCGGCCGCCTACCCTGCACACAAAGATCGACAGCGCCGAGGCGGCCGACCGAGAGGTGGCGCGCGGCGCGGGCGCAGGGAGGACCCCATGAGCACCGTAGACATCGTCCTGGCGGGCGCGCGCGGCCACGGCCGCTGGCACCTGGAGAACATCCGCCGGCTGCAGGACAAGGGGATCGTACGACTGGCGGGGATCTGCGAGCTGACCCCGCTGACCGGCGACGAGATCCCCGAAGGCCTGGGCACGCCCGAGCAGTCCGCCGACTTCGGGGCGCTCCTGGACTCCACCGGCGCCCGGATCGCCGTGATCTGCACGCCGATCCCGACGCACACGGACCTGGCGCTCGAAGCGGCCTCGCGAGGGGTGCACATCCTGCTGGAGAAGCCCCCCGCCCCCTCCTACGCCGAGTTCCGCCGCATGGCCGACGGGGTCGCCGCGGCCCGGGTCGCCTGCCAGATCGGCTTCCAGTCGCTGGGCTCGCACGCCGTGCCCGCGATCCGCGAGCTGGTCCAGGAGGGCGCGATCGGCGCGCTGACCGGGATCGGCGGGGCCGGTGCCTGGGCGCGTGCCGAGGCGTACTACCGGCGTGCGCCCTGGGCGGGCAAGCGGCGGATGAACGGCGTCGACGTCATCGACGGCGTGCTGACCAACCCCCTCGCGCATGCCGTCGTCACCGCGCTGGCCCTGGGTGACGCGAGCCGTGCCGAGGACGTCACCCGCATCGAGACCGAGCTGCTGCGGGCCAACGACATCGAGTCCGACGACACCTCGTGCGTCCGCGTCACCACCTCGGCCGGTCTCACGGTGACCGTCGCGGTGACCCTGTGCGCCGAGGAGCCCGGCGAGCCGTACGTCGTCGTGCACGGCGACCGCGGCCGGATCACCTACTGGTACAAGCAGGACCGCGTACTGCTCCAGCGGGCCGGCCACGGCCCCGAGGAGTACGAGTACGGCCGCACCGACCTGCTGGAGAACCTGGTCGACCACCTCACCGACGGCACCGGCCTCCTGGTCGCCCCGGACGTGACGGGCGCCTTCATGAAGGTCGTCGAGGCGATCCGGCTGGCCCCGGACCCGACCCAGCTGCCGGCCACGGCCTGGCAGCTGCTCCCCGACGAGGACCGCCGGGTCGTCCCCGGCATCGACGGCCTCGTCACGGCCGCCGCCGACACCCTCGCCCTGTACTCCGAGCTCGGCGCCGGCTGGGCCCCGCCACACGACGCGAACGAGGTGAGCACATGACGACCCCCGACTCCCCGGTCCTGCGTGTCGCGGGCCGCCCGGTCGGCCGCTACGTCACCCGGCCCGAGCTGTCCGCCCACGTCTCCCCACGCCCCTATCTGCACCCCGTCACCACCTTGGCCGGTACGGCGGTCACCGAACTCAGCCCCGCCGACCACATCCACCACCTCGGCGTCGGTGTCGCCGTACCCGACGTCGAGGGGCACAACTTCTGGGGCGGCCGGACCTACGTCCGCGACCAGGGCCCGACCGAGCTCGACAACCACGGTGCCCAGCGCCACAGTTCCTTCCAGCTCCGCGACCCGGACGGCTTCGTGGAGGAGCTGCGCTGGGTCGCCAAGGGGACCGAGCTGCTGCGCGAGCGCCGGACCGTCGCGGCCACCGAACTGACCGGCACCGCCTGGGCGCTGGACTTCACCTTCTCCCTCACCAACGTCACCCAGGACCCCCTGTCGATCGGCAGCCCGGCCACCAACGGCCGCCCGGGAGCGGCCTACGGCGGTTTCTTCTGGCGGGCCCGCAAGGAGCAGGAGGCGCCGGACGTCTTCACCGTCGACCGCGAGGGCGAGGCCGCGATCCACGGCACCCGGGCCGACTGGGTCGCCCTCACGGGCCGTACCTGGACGCTCGTCTTCGCCGGGGCCACCGACCGGACCCGCCGGGACCCGTGGTTCGTGCGCGCCGGCGAATACCCGGGCGTGGGCTCCTCGTTGGCGTCGCAGGAGCGGCTGGACGTGCCGCCGGGCGAGACCGTCGTACGGCGGATCATCACCGTCGTGGCCGACGGACGCCTCCCGCGGCTCGAAGCGGCGGCCCTGGTACGGAAGGCGGTCAGCCAGTGACCCACCCGAACCCGGCCTCGCAGTCGAGGCACCCGGACCCGGCTTCGCCGTCGACGCACCCGGACCCGGCCCCGCCGTCGACGCACCCACGTCAGGTTCTTCCGCCGTCGACGTACACGAACCCGGTCCTCGACGCCGACTGGTCCGACCCCGACGTCATCCGCGTCGGCGACGACTTCTACCTCACCGCCTCCAGCTTCGGCCGCGTCCCCGGCCTGCCGCTGCTGCACTCCCGCGACCTGGTCAACTGGACGCTGATCGGCCACGCCCTCGAACGCCTGGAACCGGCAGGGGAGTTCACCAGGCCCCGGCACGACTGCGGCGTCTGGGCGCCCTCGCTGCGCTACCACGACGAGCGGTTCTGGATCTTCTGGGGCGACCCCGACCAGGGCATCTTCCAGATCAACGCCCCCGGGATCAGGGGCCCTTGGACCCGCCCGCACCTGCTCAAGTCGGGCAAGGGCCTGATCGACCCCTGCCCCCTGTGGGACGAGGAGAGCGGCGAGGCCTACCTCGTGCACGCCTGGGCCAGATCCCGCTCCGGCGTCAAGAACCGGCTCACCGGCCACCGGATGGACCTCGACGGCCGTGAACTCCTCGACGAGGGCAAGCTGATCGTCGACGGCGACCGGATCCCCGGCTGGTTCACCCTGGAGGGCCCCAAGCTCTACAAGCACGACGGCTGGTTCTGGATCCTCGCCCCCGCGGGGGGAGTCGAGACCGGCTGGCAGGGCGCCTTCCGCTCGCGCGGGTTCTTCGGGCCCTACGAGGAGAAGATCGTCCTGGAGCAGCGGGACACCGACGTCAACGGCCCCCACCAGGGCGGCTGGGTGCGCACCCCGGCCGGCCAGGACTGGTTCCTGCACTTCCAGCAGAAGGGCGCCTACGGCAGGGTCGTCCATCTCCAGCCCATGCGCTGGGGTTCGGACGGCTGGCCGGTGCTCGGCGACGAGGGCGCCCCCGTCGCCGAGCACGTCAGGCCCGACCTGCCGCCACAGCCGGACGCGGCACCCGCCACCGACGACTACTTCCCCGGCGGACGCTTCGGCCGGCAGTGGCAGTGGACCGCCAACCCGCAGCACGGCTGGGCCACCCACCACTCGGGCGACGGCCTCCGGCTCACCTGCGTTCGCTCGGCCGACGCGCACGACCTGCGCAAACTGCCGAACCTCCTCACCCAGCGGCTGCCCGGCACCCCCTCGGCGGTCGAGGTCGAACTGCGGTTGGACAGCGAGGAACCGGGGGCCCGCGCCGGACTCACCGTCCTCGGCGACGCCTTCAGCTGGATCGGGCTCCAGCGCGGGGCCGACGGGGCGGTCCACCTCGTCCACCGGTTCGCCGAGGGCGTCGCCGCGGGGGCACCTCCCACGCCTTTCGGGCAGTGGGGGAGGGAACGGGACGCAGACCACCCGCGGCCAGCCCTCGCCGAGAAGGTACGGCTGCGGATCGAGATCGGCGCCGGGGCGCGCTGCCGGTTCCTCTACGACCTCGGAGACGGCCTGCACCCCTCCGGGCCCGTCTTCACCGCCACGCCCTGGCGCTGGGTCGGCGCCCTGCTCGGCCTGTTCGCGCTCGCGCCCGTCGGAGCAGGACACGCCGGCGCGGCAACCTTCTCGCACTTCAGGATCGACCACCTGTAACGCACCGAATCCGTAAGCCTGTTGGGAGCCGCAATGACGCAGCACCTGCATAGCAAGCGCTTGCAGAGACCGGGGTACGGCAGAGTCGTGGCCGCCGTGCTCGGCCTCGTGGCCGCCCTGGGTCTCGGGGCGGTGGGCGAGGCGAGGGCCTCGGCGACACCGGCCGTCGGAGCGTCGGCCTCCGGGGCCACGGCCTCCGCGGACCGTTTCGACGACCGGCCGCACGGCTTCGCCTCCCTCGCCGGCGGCACCACCGGAGGGGCCGGCGGCAAGGTCGTCACCGTCACCGACCAGGCCTCGCTCGCCAGGTACGCGGCGGCCGAGGAGCCGTACGTCATCCGGGTGTCGGGCGCGATCGCGGTCGAGCCGTTCGGCTCGGACATCGCGGTCGGCTCGGACAAGACGATCATCGGCGTCGGTGACACCGGCGAGATCGTCCACGGCGAGCTGCATCTCGGCCCCGGCACGCACAACGTGATCATCCGCAACCTGACGATCCGCGACTCGTACGTCGAGGGCGACTGGGACGGCAAGACCACCGACTTCGACGCCATCCAGATGGACACGGCCGACCACGTCTGGATCGACCACAACACCTTCGAGCACATGGGCGACGGGCTGCTCGACATCCGCAAGGACAGCCAGTACGTCACCGTCTCCTCCAACCGGTTCCGGAACCACAACAAGGCGTTCGGGATCGGCTGGACCGCCAATGTGCTGACCCAGATCACCATCGACCACAACTGGTTCACGGGGACCAAACAGCGCAACCCCTCCGCCGACAACTGCGCCTACGCGCACCTCTACAACAACTACCTCTCGGCGCAGGTGGCCGACGGGGACCCGGTGTGGACGTACGGCAACTGGTCGCGCGGCAGGACGAAGATGGTCATCGAGAACAGCTACTACGACGGCGTCCGGCATCCCTACCAGGCCGACGCCACCGCCGAGTTGGTGCAGCGCGGCTCGATCCTGAGGAACACGGCCGGGCGAACCGACGCGTGGGGTACGGCCTTTGACCCCCGGTCCTTCTACGACTACCGGCTTGATCCCGCAGCCGCTGTGCCCGCGCTGGTGTCCCGGTTCTCCGGGCCGCAGCGGCGGATCGGCGTGACCCTGCACGTCCCGGACGACCACCCGACCGTGCAGGCCGCCGTGGACGCCGTGCCCGACGGCAACACCGTGCCGGTGACGATCGCCGTCGCGCCGGGCACCTACCGCGCCAAGGTGTACGTCCCCGCGACCAAGCCGAACATCGTGCTGCAGGGCACTGGACACGACCGGTCCGACACCGTCATCGTCTTCGACACGCCTGCCGAGTACGGCGGTTCGACGGGCAGCGCGACGGTCCGGATCGCCGCGAACGACGTCACCGCCCGCCACCTCACCTTCAGCAACGACTTCGACGAGGCCGCGGTCGAGCTGAAGGGCGAGCAGGCGCTGGCGATGAAGACGACCGGCGACCGGATCGTCTTCGAGGACACCGCCTTCCTGGGCAACCAGGACACCTTGATGACCGACAGCCCCAAGCTGGACGTGATCAGCCGGGTCTACGTCCGCGACTCGTACATCGAGGGCGATGTCGACTTCGTCTACGGCCGCGCGACCACCGTCGTGGAGCGGTCCGTGATCCGCCTGCTGAGCCGGGGCTCCACCACCAACAACGGCTATATGACGGCCGCTTCGACCTGGACGGGCAACCCCCACGGGTTCCTGATCACCCGCTCGAAGGTCGTGAGCGACGCGCCGGAGCAGTCCTTCCACCTGGGACGGCCCTGGCATCCGGGCGGTGAACCCGCCGCCGTGGCCCAGGTGTTGATCCGGGACACCGAGCTGCCGGCTGCGGTGAAGTCCTCGCCGTGGACCGACATGAGCGGCTTCTCGTGGAAGGACGCCCGGTTCGCCGAGTACCGCAACTTCGGGCCGGGGGCCACCCCGAGCGCGGACCGGCCGCAGCTGAGCGCCGCCGACGCGAGGGTGTACACCGTCGCGAACCACCTCAAGGGCACGGACGGCTGGGCCCCGTACGCCCGCCACTGACTTCCCCCCACACCTTCATTTCTCCGCTGGAACCAGAAGAAGAAGAGAGCCGACCAATGAAGATCAGCATCCGCAGAAGCAGGCGCGCTGCCATAGCCGTCGCCCTCGGGTCCGTCCTGGCGCTGACCGCCACCGCCTGCGGTGACGACGGCAGTGGGTCCGGTGGCGGCAAGGGCGACGAGGGCAGCGGCAAGGGCAAGATCGTCTTCTGGGACAACAACGGCGGTGTGCGCACCGACATCTGGAAGGAGGTCATCGCCGACTTCCAGAAGGCGAACCCCGACATCAAGGTCGAGTACGTCGGCATCGCCTCCACCGAGTACCAGTCCAAGGTCGACACCGCCATCCAGGGCGGCGGCCTGCCGGACGTCGGCGGTGTCGGTGCGGCCATGCTCGCCGGGTTCTCCGCGCAGAACGCGCTGGAGCCGCTGGACGCCCGGCTCGCCAAGTCCTCCCTGAACGGCAAGCTCAACGAGAACATGGTCGAGTCGCTGAAGGCGGCCGGGGGCGGTGACGGGACCCTGTACTCGATCCCGACCTCCGCCAACAACGGTGTGCTCTACTACCGGACCGACCTGTTCAAGGCGGCCGGCCTCGACGAGCCGACGACCTGGGAGAAGTTCTACGACGCGGCGGCGAAGCTCACCGACGCCAAGAAGAACAAGTTCGGGTACACCATCCGCGGTGGAGCCGGGTCCATCGCCCAGGCCCTGGACGCCTCGTACGGGCAGAGCGGGATCACCTCGTTCTGGAACGGCGACAAGACCACCCTCAACGACCCGAAGAACGTGGCGGCGCTGGAGAAGTACGCGGCGCTGTACAAGAAGGACACTCCGGCGGCCGACCTCAACAACGACTTCACCAAGATGGTCGCGCAGTGGGACTCCGGCACGATCGGGATGCTGAACCACAACCTGGGGTCCTACCAGGATCACGTGAAGGCGCTCGGGGCCGACAAGTTCCGGGGAATTCCGCAGCCGATCGGGTCCTCCGGCAAGCGGGTCCAGGTGTCCAACCCCGTTGACGGGCTCGGGGTGTTCAAGAGCTCGAAGAACAAGGACGCCGCCTGGAAGTTCATCGAGTTCGCGACCTCGAAAGCGGAGAACTCGAAGTTCAACAAGTCGGCGGGACAGGTGCCGTCCAACAACGACGCCGCCAAGGACACGTGGATCTCCGAGGCGGAGCCCACGAAGCTTGCCGCCGCCGCGCTGACCGACGGCTCCACGAGCATCGTCCAGCTGCCGTACTACCTGCCCGACTGGAACACGATCTCCAAGGCCGACAACGAGCCGAACTTCCAGAAGGTGCTGCTGGGCGACATGAGCGCGAAGAAGTTCCTGGACACCATGGCCGAGCAGCTGAACAAGGCTCAGGCCGAATGGAAGGAACAGAACGGCTAGGAGCCCCGGTGGTTGCGGTCGTGGGGAGCTGCGGGTCCGTCGTGGCTGGTCGCGCAGTTCCCCGCGCCCCTGAAAACATGAAGGTGCACCTGAAATGTCCCTTACCCGTAGACAAGTCACCGTGGCGGCGCTTGCCGCCGTGCCCGTCGCTTTCAGCGCGACCGGTACCGCTCAGGCCAAGGAACAGCGCACTCTTTACATCGCCGGTGACTCCACCGCCGCCCAGAAGTACTCCGACGCCGCACCCGAGACCGGGTGGGGAATGGCACTCCCCTTTTTCCTGCACAGGAATCTCCCGGTCGCCAACCACGCGGTGAACGGCAGGAGTTCGAAGTCCTTCGTCGACGAGGGGCGGCTCGACGCCATCCTCGGACTGATCGGACCCGGTGACTTCCTGCTGATCCAGTTCGCGCACAACGACGAGAAGACCGCCGATCCGACCCGGTACACCGAGCCGTGGACGACGTACCAGGACTATCTGCGCCTGTACCTCGACGGCGCCCGCGCGAAGGGCGCCCGGCCGGTGCTCGTCACGCCCGTCGAACGGCGGAAGTTCGACGCGAGCGGCAACGCCGTGCCGACCCACGGTGAGTACCCCGCCGCCATGCGCGCGCTCGCCGGGGAGGAGGGCGTGACGCTGCTCGACATCCAGGCGCTGTCGCTCGCCCTTTGGCAGAAGCTCGGGGTCGAGGAGACCAAGCGGTACTTCAACTGGACCGCGACCGAGCAGGACAACACGCACTTCAATCCGCCCGGTGCCATCGCCGTGGCCCGGCTCGTCGCCGGAGAGCTGCTGCACCGGCGGGTGCTGGCGCCCCGGGACGTGTGCCGGCTCCACGCCGAGATCCCGGAGTCCTGGATCACCTGGCCGTCGCCGGCCACCGCCTGACACCTCCTTCTTCGCAGTCGAAAGAGAGCCGCACAATGAACGCACGCATATGGCATGGGCATGTCATGACAAAGGCGATGGCCGTGGCGGGTTGCGCCGCCCTGGTCCTCACGGTCACCGGCACCACCGCCCAGGCCAAGGGACATGACGTCACCCGCGAGGCCCTCGCCGCGAACGACGGCTGGGCCTCCGACGGCACCGGCACCACCGGAGGAGCCGCCGCCGACGCCGCCAACGTCTACACCGTCACGGACTGGGCCGGCTTCAAGGCCGCCCTCGCCGCCGGCGGCACCGCACCGAAGATCATCAAGGTGAAGGGGACCATCGACGCCGTCTCCGAGGGCTGCGACTCGCTCGCCGCGCCCGGCTACGACTTCGACGCCTACCTCGCGAAGTACTCGCCCGAGGCCTGGGGCCTGGACACCGACCTGAGCGCCGAGCCCGCCGACAGCCCCGAGGGGCTGCGCCGCGTCTCCGCCGCCAACCAGGACCAGACCATCAAGGCGAACGTGCCCGCCAACACCACGATCATCGGGGTCGGCAGGAACGCCGGGTTCAAGGGCGCCAGCCTCCAGATCAAGGCCGTCGACAACGTCATCGTCCGCAACCTCACCTTCGAGAGCCCCATCGACTGCTTCCCGCAGTGGGACCCGACCGACGGCGACAAGGGCAACTGGAACTCCGAGTACGACACCGCCGTCGTCTACGGCTCCACCCATGTGTGGCTGGACCACAACACGTTCACCGACGGATCCCACCCCGACAGCGCCGCGCCGACCTACTTCGGCATGCTCTACCAGCAGCACGACGGCGAGCTGGACATCGTCCGTGGCGCCAACTACGTCACCGCCTCCTGGAACGTCTTCACCGACCACGACAAGACGATCCTGATCGGCAACAGCGACAGCGAGTCCACCGCGGTGGGGGACCGGGGCAAGCTCAAGGTCACCTTCCACCACAACCTGTTCTCGGACCTCGTCGAGCGCGCGCCCCGCGTCCGCTTCGGACAGGTCGACTCCTACAACAACCACTTCGTGGCGAACGGCGACTACGCCTACAGCTTCGGCATCGGCAAGGAGTCCCAACTCGTCGCCGAGCACAACGCGTTCACCCTGCCGGCGGGCGTCAGCGCGGCCAAGGTGCTCAAGCGGTGGAACGTCTCGCCGCTCACCGCCGCCGACAACTACGTCAACGGCGCCCCCACCGACCTGATCGCCGTCCACAACGCGGAGATCCCCGCCGAGACCCTTCCGTCCGGCGCCGGCTGGACGCCCACCCTGCGCACGAAGATCGACCCGACGAAGAAGGTGCCGGGGATCGTCGACCGCGGCGCGGGCGCCGGACGCATCTGCTGACACGCCCCACCCCCAGAACCGGCCGGGGCGGAATCCAGCGGCCGCCCCGGCCACTCCACCACACCCCCCACGCGAGGCACCCCACCACTGAGCCGCGTTTCCAAGGAGCACCCGCATGTCCTCGCCCCACACCCAACTCCCCCTGAACAGAAGGGGCTTCCTGCTCGCGAGCACCGGAGCGGCAGCCGCGCTCGCCCTGACGCCGGCCCCCGCGTCCGCTTCCTCCGGGGCCACCGGAAGACGCCCGTTCGGCCGCTTCGGGTCACCGGCCGCGCGGCTCACCCCGCAGACGCTCTACGTCGACCCCGGGGGCCGCGGTGACCACACCACCGTCAAGGACGCCGTCACCGCCGCCACCGGCAGCGGCTGGACGCTGGTCCTCGCCCCCGGCACCTACCGGGAGACCGTCGCGCTCGACGTCACCCGCACCGAGGCGACCTGGATCGGCGCCTCCGAGGACCCCCGGGACGCCGTGATCGTCCACGACAACGCGGCCGGCACCCCCAAGCCCGGCGGCGGCACCTACGGCACCACCGGGTCGGCCACCACGACCGTGCAGGCGGCCGGCTTCACCGCCCGCTGGATCACCTTCGCCAACGACTGGCTGCGCGCCGACCACCCCGACATCACCGGCACCCAGGCCGTCGCCCTCAAGGTCCAGGGCGACCGCTCCGCCTTCCACCACTGCCGCTTCCTCGGCCACCAGGACACCCTGTACGCCGACTCGACCGCCCTGACCTCCTTCGCGCGCCAGTACTTCGCGCACTGCTACGCCGAGGGCGACGTCGACTTCGTCTTCGGGCGGGGCACGGCCGTCTACGAGGACTGCCACTTCCGGACCCTGAACCGGACAGACCTGGCGGCGCCGCCGTACGGCTTCGTCTTCGCGCCCTCCACCGCGGGCGCCAACCCGCTCGGCTACCTCGTCACCAGGAGCCGTGTCAGCAGCGAGGCCCCGGACGGCTCCTACAAGCTGGCCCGGCCGTGGGTCCCGAGCTCCGACACCACGGCCCGTCCGTCGCTCGTGGTCCGGGACACCCGGCTCGGCCCCGGCATCGACGCGGTCGCCCCCTACACCAACATGTCGGACGCCTTCCCCTGGCAGAACCAGCGGTTCTCCGAGTACCGCAACACGGGCCCCGGCGCGAGGATCACCGTCCCGGAGAACCGGCCCCAGCTCACCCGCGAGCAGGCCGGGTCGGCGACCCGCGAGGCCTACCTCGGCGACTGGAAGCCGTGGAAGGAGACGTGCTGAGATGCTGCGCAGACGCGCCCTCCTCGCCGGGGTCGCGGGCGGCCTGACAGCGGCCGCCTCCGCTCCCGCCTCCGCCGCCGGCCGTCACGTCCTGCACGTCCGCCCCGGCGACTCCGTCCAGGCCGCCGTGGACGCGGTCACCGGCCCCGGCCGGACCATCGTCGTGCACCCGGGCACCTACCGCGAGGTCGTCACCGTCCCCGCCACCGCCGCCGAGTTGACGGTACGCGGTGCCACCCGCGACCCCCGTGACGTGGTCATCGTGTACGACAACGCCAACGGCACCCGGAAGCCCGACGGTTCGGGCACCTACGGCACCGCGGGCTCCGCCACCTTCACCTCCGCTGCCCCCGGTCTCACCGTCCGCGACCTCACCCTCGCCAACGACTGGCTGCGCGCCGACCACCCCGACATCACCGGCACCCAGGCGGTCGCCGCCTACACCTACGGCGACCGCACGCACTTCGAGAACGTCCGCCTCCTCGCCCACCAGGACACCCTCTTCGTCGAGACGAGCTCGCTCACCTCCTTCGACCGGCAGTACTTCCGCCGCTGCCACATCGAGGGAGACGTCGACTTCGTCTTCGGCCGGGCCACCGCAGTCTTCGAGGACTGCCACTTCCACACCCTGCAGCGGGACGTGGACTTCGTCCCCAAGGGCATGGTCTTCGCCCCCTCCACCGCCCGCGCCAACCCCCACGGCATCCTCGCCGTCCGCTCCCGCTTCACCTCCGGTGCCGAGGACGGGGCGTACAAACTGGCGCGGCCGTGGGTGCCGTCGTACGAGACGACCGCCTGGCCGTCCCTCGTCGTCCGGAACTCCCTGATGGGTCCCGGGATCGACCCGGTCGCGCCCTACACCAACATGCGCGAGGCCTACCCCTGGCAGACCATGCGCTTCGCGGAGTACGGCAACTCGGGCCCCGGCGCGGTGATTTCGGTCCCGGAGAACCGGCCGCAGCTGACCCCCGCGGAGGCCGCCACGCACACCCGGCGGAGCTACCTCGGGGACTGGAGGCCCTATGAGGGCCCGTGAGCCGAGGGTCCCGGTCGGCAGGCGGGCGTTCGTCGCGGGTGCCGGAGCGGCCATGCTGGCCGGAGCCGCAGTGAGCCCGGCGGAGGCCGGGGTCGTCGACGGCCCGCTGCCCGACTTCCACCCGGCACTCAAGCAGGAGCTGAACTTCCCGCTCGCCTGGGGGCGTTCACCGATCCGCGACTTCAGGACCTGGCGGGCCCGAGCCAGGGCGATGGTCGAGGACCACCTCCTCGTCGACCGCGAGGACGGCACCCCGTACGCACCCGAAGTCGGCAGCCGATCCCAAGGCAACGGCTACACAAGGGAGTTGGTGACCCTCTCCCTGACCCGTCACGAACGCGTCCGCGCCGCCCTGCTCACCCCGCAGGGCCCGGGCCCGTTCCCCGCCGTGCTGCTTCTCCACGACCACGGGGCGAAGTTCGACATCGGCAAGGAGAAGCTGGTCCGGCCCTGGTACGACGACACCCGGCTCGCCTCCGCGCAGGGCTGGGCCGACAGGTACTTCAGCGGCCGGTTCGTCGGAGACGAGCTGGCCCGGCGCGGCTATGTCGTCCTGTGCGCCGACGCACTCGGCTGGGGCGACCGCGGACCGGTCGCGTACGACCAACAGCAGGCCCTGGCGAGCAACTTCTACAACCTCGGCTCCTCGCTCGCCGGACTCATGGCCCGCGAGGACGCCCGCGCGGCCGGCTTCCTCGCCGGTCTCGACCGGGTCGACGCCCGCAGGGTTGCGGCCGTCGGGTTCTCCATGGGCGCCTACCGTGCCTGGCAGACCGCCGCGCTGAGCGACCACATCGCGGCCACGGCGTCCGTCTGCTGGATGACCGGCCTCAAGGAAATGATGGTGCCCGGCAACAACACCCTGCGCGGGCAGTCGTCGTACTACATGCTCCACCCCGGGCTTCCCCGGTTCCTCGACTTCCCCGACGTGGCGGGCATCGCCGCACCCAGGCCGATGCTCTTCTTCGACGGCGGGCTCGACCCGCTGTTCCCCGCCGACGGCGTACAGGTCGCCCACGACAAGCTGCGCGCCGTCTGGCACTCCCGCCACGCCGAGGAGCGGTTGCGTCTGAAGACCTGGCCCGACCTGGGCCATGTCTTCGTCGACCGCATGCAGGACGAGGTCTTCCACTGGCTCGACACCGTCCTCTGACCCTCCCCACCCGCACGACGAAAGGACCCGCACTCCATGTCTCGTCGTACCGCTCTCATCGCCACGGCCGCCCTCGCCCTCGGCTCCGGCATCGCCGTTCTCCCCACCCAGGCCCAGGCCGCGACGGTCGTCGTCAGCAACTCGACCGACCTGTCCAACGCCATCAAGAACGCCACCGCCGGCACCGTCATCCAGGTCCGCGGCGGCACCTACTACCCGACGGCCACCCTCCAGTCCACGGCCAACGGCACCTCGTCGTCCGCGATCACGCTCACCGGGTACGGCTCGGAGACCGTGAAGATCGACGGGTCCTCGCTGCCCGACGGCGACTGGATCTTCAAGCTGACCGCCGACTACTGGAACGTCTCAAACATCACCTTCCAGAACTCCCCGGACAGCGCCGTCGTCTGCCAGTCCTGCACCGGGACCGTCTGGAACAACATCAAGACCATCAACGGCGGCGACTCCGGCTTCACGCTCACCGGCGACGGGACCGTGAACAACACCGTCAAGAACATCGACTCCTACGGCAACTACGACGCCGCGAACCACGGCGAGAACGCCGACGGCATCGCCGTGAAGTTCGGATCCGGCACCGGCAACCTCATCACCGGCGCCCGCCTCTACAACAACTCGGATGACGGGATCGACTTCTGGTCCTTCTCCTCGCCCGTCACCGTCGAGCACACCTGGTCCATGGGCAACGGCGTCAACCGCTGGTCCGACTCCGCCTTCGCGGGCGACGGCAACGGCTACAAGCTCGGCGGCGACGGCGAGGTCGTCGCCCACGTCATCAACAACTCCGCAGCCTGGGGCAACGCCGGTACCGGCTTCACCGAGAACTCCAACACCGGCGCGATCGTCATCAACCGCACCACCGCCTACGCCAACAGCAAGGTGGGCTACTACTTCGCGACCAGCTCCGCGAAGCTCGGCAAGAACCTCGCGGTGAGCAACGGCGGCGGCTCGGTCAGCAAGGGCTCCAAGGTCTCCTCGTCCGGCAACAACTGGGACAGCGGCATCAGTACCCCCGCCTTCAAGTCGACGGACGCCTCGACGACGTACAACGCCCGCAGTTCCAGCGGCACCCTGCCCGCCACGACCTTCCTGACGACGGGCAGCACCACCATCGGCGCCACGATGAACTGATTGCGCCGTTCAGGACCCCGGCCCGGGGCGCTTGACCCGTTTTTTACCCGGCGGGTCTCGCGCCCACCGGGGTGACGCGCGTAGAACCTCTGTCATGCATAAGACATTGCGTATCGCTGCCGCCACCACCGCCTGTGCGGTCGTCGGCGTCGCCGTGTACGGCGCCGGTGCGGCCACGGCCCACCAGTCCACGGCCAACTCCACGCACGAGCCCTACAACATCGGGCTTCTGGTCAAGGACATCGACACCTACTACGGCACCACGGCCGACGCCAACGGTGTCTACCAGGCGTCTCCCGACAGCCAGTACGCCAAGGACCTCGCGGCCGTCGACAAGGCCGTGAAGAAGCAGATCGACCAGGCCGCCCGCAAGGGGCACCACAAGGGCCACAAGCCCGCCGCCGTCGTCTTCGACATCGACGACACGCTGCTGCTCAGCCTCGACTACGAGAAGCGCTACAACTACACGTACAACCCGACCACTTGGGCCGACTACGTGAACAAGGCCGACCGCCCGGGGGTCTTCGGCAGCGCCGAGCTGGTGCAGTACGCCGAGAAGAAGGGTGTCGAGGTCTTCTACAACTCGGGCCTGAGCGAGGCGCAGCGCTCCGCCGCCGTCGAGAACCTGAAGAAGATCGGCGCCGATGTGAACCTCGACGCCGACCACGTGTTCCTCAAGGACAAGGCCAACCCGCCGTCCTACCTGAGCGCCTGCGCCACCCCCGGCACCTGGACCTGCACGACCGTGCAGTACAAGGGCGGCACCCGCAAGCACATCGAGCAGGACCTCGGGTACGACATCGTCGCCAACCTCGGTGACCAGTACTCGGACCTCGACGGCGGCTACGCCGACAAGACGTACAAGCTGCCGAACCCGACGTACTTCGTCAGCTAGTTCCTCACCGGCCGGATGCCCTGGAGGGTCGGCACCACGGGCTTGATGGTGCCGTCCGCCGCGAACTCCATCCGGTCGATGGTGGTTTCACGGTGCATACCGTCGCCGCCCGGCTTCCCCGGCCCGTTCAGGGCGAACCGGTGATACACGATGTACCAGTCGTCGGTGCCGGGGACGTTCACCACGGAGTGGTGGCCGGTGGCGAGGACGCCGTACTCGGGACGCTTGGACAGGATCGTCCCCCGCTTGGTCCACGGGCCGAGCGGGGACGGTCCCGTCGCATAGGAGACGTGGTAGTTCTCGCTGCGCGTGTCGTCCTCGGACCACATGAAGTAGTACGTGCCGTTCCGCTTGATCACGAAGGATCCCTCGCGGAAGTCGTCCGGCGTGATGTCCTGCACCTTCGCCGGGTCGTACGAGGTCATGTCGTCGTTCAGCGGCACCACGTACCCGTGCCCGTTCCCCCAGTAGAGGTACGACGTCCCGTCGTCGTCCGTGAAGACGGCCGGGTCGATCATCTGGCCCTGGAGTGAACCGCCCTTCGCCACCAGCGGTTTGCCCAGCGCGTCCTTGAAGGGCCCCGCGGGGGAGTCCGCCACGGCCACGCCGATCTGCTGCTCGGCGCAGAAGTAGAAGTAGTACTTCCCGTCCCGCTCGGCGATCGCCGGCGCCCAGGCGTATTTTTCGGCCCACGAGACGTCCGGGCCCAGGTCGAGAATGACCCCGTGGTTCTTCCAGTGGACCAGGTCCTTCGACGAGTACGCCGTGAACCGCGTCCCGCCCCAGCCGTTGAAGCCGTCGGTCGTCGGGTAGATCCAGTACTCGCCGTTCAGATGGTGCACGTCCGGGTCGGCGTTGAGACCGGGCAGGACGGGGCTGCCGGTCCGCACCGCCTCGACCGTCCAACTGCGGCTGGTGCCGTCGGCGGCTGTCACGGTGTACGACTGCGGCCTGCGGAAGTCGCGCCGGGTACCGGACCTGGGGGCGATGCTCGCGCCCTCACCCACGGCGATCTTCGGAGCGAGGTGCGAGAGGTCGGTGTCGGTCTGCACCGGCAGCACGACCTTCGACGCGGCCTCCGTGACGATCGCGTACCCCTTCTGGCCCGCGGCCGTCGCGTCCACCACCGAGGCCGGCGTCGACGGATACGCGGCCAGCAGCCGGTCGTACTCCTTCTGTGTCACCGGAAGTACCGTGCCGTGCCGGGGACTTGCGGGCAGCTGGTAGTTCGTGGACGGGGTCCACTTCCCGGAGTCGAGGTCGGTGGTCTCGAAGGGGACGTACCCCCGGCCGCCGTACTCGTCGATGAACAGGTACCACTTCTTCTCGGTGTTCGACTTGAACACCGTCGGCCCCTCGCCGCGGTCCATCGCACCGCTGCCGATGCAGTCCGCCACCAGGTCGTACGTGGTGGAGGTCAGGCTCTTCGACTTCTCGCCGGTGATGAACTTGGCGCAGGGCGAGCTGGAGGCGGGGTCCCGCTCGTCCTTGGTGTAGCGGTAGTAACTGTCCTTGTACTTCACGACCGTCGAGTCGATGACGGAGTAGCCGGGGTCGTCCCAGACCTTGGGCGCGCTGAAGGTGCGGAAGTCCTTCGTGGTCGCGTACAGCATCTTGTTGTACGTCGATCCCGTGTGCCCGGGGTCGTCGTCGGCGTACAGCTTCGACGCCCAGAAGACGACGTACTCACCGAGGCTGTTGTCCCAGTAGGCCTCAGGCGCCCAGGTGTTGCCCGCGCTGTCCGGGGCGACCTTGACCAGCCGCTGGTCGGTCCAGTGGACCAGGTCGGTGGACTCCCAGATCATGATCGACTTGCTGCCGTGCCGCTGGACGTCGTCCCAACTGCCGCTGCTGTTGCGGTACATGCGCAGATCGGTGGCGATCAGATAGAACCTGTCGCCCTTGGGGGAGCGGATCACGAACGGGTCGCGCAGGCCCTTCTCGCCGATCGTCGACGTCAGGACGGGCTTGCCCTGGTTCAGCTCCCGCCAGTGCAGGGGGTCGTTGCCGCGGCTGAGGGCGTAGCGGATCTGCTCGCCGTCGGCGGTGCCCTCGCCGGTGAAGTAGGCGAAGAGATAGCCGGCGTATTTGGGCTCATTCACGGGTGGTGCTCCTGAGTGGGCGGAACCGGGCGGTGCGGTGAGAAGGGCAAGGAGAAGCGAGAGACAGGCGACGAGGAGGATACGAGAGCGCATGTCGCTCCTGTGGTGTGGGGGTGTGGGGGTTTCTGTTGGGGGCTGTGCGCGCCTTCGGAGTGTCACCAGTGCGAAACAGCACGTCAATCGGTGAGCGTGCGAGGGGAAGCAGCGAAAGTTTCGGTTGGTTTCGTCGCGCAGCGGCAACCTTCTCAGGCCGCAGCGGCGACTGCGGTGGCGCACCTCGTCAACGACAACGCGGCCTGGGACAACACGCTGAACGGCTTCACCGAGAACTCCGACACCGGGGCGTTCGCGCTGAACCTGGCGGTGGGCTACAAGGGCGGGCAGTCGAAGCGGGGATCGTCGACCGTGTCGGCGGCCGGCAACTGGGACAGCGGGGTCCCCGCGCCTGCCTTCAGGTCCGTGGACGCGACGACGGCGTACAGCGCGCGGAGACCGGACGGCTCGCTGCCCACGACGACCTTTCTGACCACTGGCTCCGCGACCCTCGGCGCCACGATGAACTGAACGACGGAACGCCCCGCCTGTCGTCACAGGCGGGGCGTTCCTCGTGCCGGCCGAGGGGGGCTCTGCCGGCAACTGCTGGCCGAGGGGGGCTCAGGCCAGCAGGTCTATGGAGTCGAACGACGTGCCCGCGCTCAGGTAGGCACTGCCGCCCGAGCCGCTCACGATGTCGAGCTTCAGGACGTTGTACTGCGAGGTGTGCGTTTTCCAGGCACTACTAGGGACGTGAAACGTGAACGAATGGTTGTTCCCACGGTACGAACCCGTGGTGAGGGAGCGCGTTTCGGGCTGCGCGGGGCTCGTGGGGATGGCCGAAACCCAGTCGTTCACCGTCACCCGGGGGCGGCCGTTCGCGAAGGCGTCGGTGACCCCGACCCGCAGCGTGTGCGCGGCCGCCGCCTGTGCCGCCGTCAGCTTGAAGTAGATCAGGACGCCGTCGTTGACGTCCTTCCACATGTAGGCCGGGAAGGACGCCGCCTCCTTCCCGGCGCCGATCGTGACGTTGCCGGTCCACTTGGCCGCGCGGGCGTCGGAGGGGTGCGCGTACGTCATCAGCTCGGCGTTCTTGAACTCGCCGGGCGTGCCGTCCCAGTCGCCGAGCCGCCAGATCGCCTTGGCGGTGGACGGGTCGCCGGTGATCGGGATGCTGTGCAGGGACGTCGTGGCGCCCGCCGTGACCTTCACCGACGCGGTGTGCACGGCGAGTTCGCCCTTGTGCACGGTCATCGTGTACGTCCCCGGCAGCATCCCCTTGCAGGAGAACGCCCCGGTGCCCGCCGTGGCCTTCGCCCAGTACTGCGCGCTCGCGTTGGCGAACCCCACGGTGTACGGGTACGTGGCGTCCATGCCCTTGAGACCGACCCCCGCCACCCTGCCGCGGCCGGACGCGCCGACCCAGCCGGTGATGCCGAGGCCGTCGACCCAGCCCGTGTCGAGCCGGTCGTGGAAGAGAGCGGACGACGGAGCACCACCGTCGGTGAAGGAGAGGACGTACGGGCCCTGGAGGCCGAAACGTTCCGCCTCGGTCTGGGCCTCGTTGTAGTGCAGGATCTCGTACAGCCCGGCGCCCTTGTCGTTCGAGTGCCGCAGCAGCGAGCGGTAGAAGGGTCCGCCTGAGGCCTTCTCGTGGTTGGAGCGCACCATCCAGAGTCCGACCGAGCCGGTGGTGAAGCCGACGTGGTCGTAGTCGATGGTCCGCTTGCCCGAGTAGTGCTTGGAGTGGGTGGTGCCGTCGGCGCGCTTCCAGACGTCGCCGGCCTCGATGATCTTGTCCGAGGTCTCGATCCAGCTGTCCGGGCCCGTGTTGGGGAACATCCCGGGCTTGAGCCGGACGATGTAGCGGGTCGCGGTGAAGGAGGCGTCCTTCTTGTCCGTCCAGAGGTAGACGTTGCTCTGGCCGCTGCGGGCCGCGTACCACTGGGTGATCGCGCCGTGCACGACCTTGATCAGGACGACCGGCCCGGACTGCCGGACGCTGACGGTGGACGCCCCGAGCCCCGACTCGACGTGCGAGTTCTTTCCGCCGTACCCCTGGTACTCCCTGCCCCGGTAGACCAGGGACGTGAGGTCGCCGGTCGTCTTGGAGACCTTGAAGACGAGCAGGGCCCCGGTGTCGACGACGTAGTTCCTGCCGTCGTCCTTGTAGCCGAAGGTGGCGGCGGAGGCGGCGGAGAGCAGACCGGTGCCGCCGGCGACGGCCGCGCCGGTGGCGGCGACGCCGAGGGCGGAGGCGCCGAGTACCCGTCGCCGGGAGAGATGTCTCTTGTGCGTGCTCAAGGGGGCTGTGCTCCGTCGTCAGGGGGGACCTTGCGCCCTGTAAGTTGCCGCCGGCGACGGAACGGTTGCCTCACCGGTCGGTGATTTTCAGCCGGACCGGTAAAGAGTCGGTCAGGAGTCCCCTTCCGCCGACCCGTCGTCGTGCGCAGCGAAGCCGCCCTTCACGGCGAGGTCGCCGGACTTCGCGGTCGCCGTCGCCGTGTAGTTGTCGTCCTTCGCGTCCCGGCCGCCGCGCTTGTGGTTGTACTGCCCGGCGAACACCCACTCGCCCTTCGGGACCGTACGGCCGTCCTTGAGCACCCAGGTGTAGACGAGGAAGCCGTCCTTCTCGGCGACCGTCAGCGTGAAGTCACCCTCGGGCAGCGAACGCCAGGCTCCGGTGTCGGTGACCCCGCCGGTCTCGGCGATCTTCAACTGGACGGTGAGCGCGGTGAGTTGCTCCGAGGTCTTGAAGGTGACGTCGCTCTGCGCCCAGAAGTCGTTGCTGTGCGGGTCCACCGAACCGTCCGACCAGAGCGGACCGTCCTCGGTGCCGGTGGCCCGCACCCCGGTGGGGGCGCTCGGCGTGGGCGAGGGCGTGCCGCTGGGCCGCTCGGCCTTCCGCGTGGGGGTGGTGCCCGGTGTCGGATCCGCCGGCGGGAGGGGCGCGCGGCTCGTCGCGTCGGGCGACGGGGAGGGGGTGTCCGTGGCGGTGACCGATGTCTGCGCGGGCTCGTCCTTCACCGCGGACGCCACGGCGTAACCGCCGAAGCCCAGCACACAGGCGACCGCGGCGGTGGCGCTCACCACCCGCACCCAGCCGTAGACCGGCGGCCGGGTCGCCCGGTGGTCGGGGCGGGTCTGCTCCGACATGCCGCGCTCGACCCGGGCCAGGATCCGCTCGCGGTTCGGCTCGTGCGCCGCGGCCGAGTCCTTCAGCCGGGCGCGCAGTTCGCCGTGCACGTCCCGCTGCATGGTCATCGGTCCCTTCCTCCGGCGTCACCGGTGCGCATCATCGCGGTGTGCATCGTCATCGGAGTCTTCTGAGTGCCGAGCAGGCGCTGCAACTCGGCCATCCCTTTCGAGGTCTGGCTCTTAACCGTACCGACAGACACACCCAGGGCCAGCGCGGTGTCCTTCTCCGAGAGGTCGAACGCGTGCCGCAGCACGACGCACGCCCGCTTGCGGAACGGCAGCCTGCGCAGGGCCTCCTGGACGTCGATCACGCCCGCCACGTCCGGGTTCTCGACCTTCTCCTCGCGCTGGGACCAGAACAGGGCGATGCGCCGGCGCTCCCGGACCGCGCTGCGGATGCGGGTACGGGCCAGGTTGGCGACCACCCCACGGGCGTAGGCCGCCGGATGGTCGGCCGCGCGCACCCGGTCCCAGCGGTGCCACAGTGCCAGCAGCGCGTCCGCCGCCAGGTCGTCGGCGGCGTCCGGCTCGCCGGTCAGCAGATGGGCGAGGCGGGACAGTTCGGCGTAGTGGCGCTCGAAGAAGGCATGGAACTCCACGGAGGCGTCGTCGTCGACGACAGTGCCCACGGGCTACCTCTCCTCACTTTGCGTGTCATGTGTATGACATGTGACCATTCCGGGCGGGCCGGGGTGAGATCGGGAAGCGTAGCAGTGGTTCTGTGCACGTTCTCGTACGGGTCTTCGAACGCTGTCTGGCTGTTCGGGAACATCTCCATGGTGCGCCGAGTCCGATTCCGTAACACGGAGAAAACCTGAATCGGGCTCAGTAAGGGAACAATCCGGCCAGCATCCGCACATCGTTCATTCAGGCATCGAGGAGCAGGGAACATGTCCGTCGACCAGTACTTCAGGATCTCCGAGCGGGGGTCCACCTTCGCCCGTGAGATACGCGGCGGCTTCGCCACGTTCTTCACGATGGCGTACATCCTTGTCCTGAATCCGATCATTCTCGGCAGTGCCAAGGACAAGTTCGGGCACCATTTGGATGCGGTCCAGTTGACCACCGCGACGGCGCTGGTGGCCGCGGTGATGACGATCATCATGGGTGTCGGAGGCAACCTGCCGCTCGCTCTGGCCGCCGGGCTCGGACTGAACGCGGTCGTCGCCTTCCAGATCGCCCCGCTGATGAGCTGGGACGACGCGATGGGACTGGTCGTCCTCGAAGGCCTGCTCATCTGCGTGCTGGTGGTGACCGGTCTGCGCGAGGCCGTCATGCACGCCATCCCGCAACCGCTCAAGCAGGCGATCAGCGTGGGAATCGGCCTGTTCATCGCGTTCATCGGCTTCGTGGACGCGGGATTCGTCAGCCGCATCCCCGACGCCGCGAACACCACCGTGCCGGTTCAGCTCGGCGGTACCGGTGCGCTCACCGGCTGGCCGATCCTCGTGTTCTGCCTCGGGGTGCTGCTGACGATCGGACTGCTCGCCCGCAAGGTCAAGGGTGCGATCCTGATCAGCATCGTGACCATGACGGTCCTCGCGATGATCATCAACTCCATCGCCGACGTCAAGGCCTGGGGGCTGACCACGCCGGCGTGGCCCGACAAGATCGTCGACGCCCCCGACTTCGGACTGATCGGCCACTTCAGCCTGTTCGGGGCGTTCAGCGCCGCGGGCGTCGGAGTGGTCACCGTCGTCCTGCTGATCTTCACGCTGATCCTGTCCGACTTCTTCGACACCATGGGCACCGTCGTCGGCATCAGCGCGGAGGCGGGACTGCTGGACGAGGAGGGCAAGGTGCCCAACCTCGGCCGGGTGCTGCTGATCGACGGGGCCGCCGCGGTCGCCGGCGGTGCGGCGTCGGCCTCTTCCGCCACGGCCTACATCGAGTCGGCGGCCGGCGTGGGTGAGGGCTCGCGCACCGGGTTCTCGAACCTGGTCACCGGCGGCATGTTCGGGCTCGCGCTGTTCCTGACCCCGCTGCTCACGATCGTGCCCCTGCAGGCCGCCGCGCCCGCCCTGGTCGCCGTCGGGTTCCTGATGATGACCCAGGTCAAGCACATCGACTGGGACAAGTACGAGATCGCGATCCCGGCGTTCCTGACCATCGCCGTCATGCCGTTCACGTACTCGATCACCAACGGGATCGGCGCCGGGTTCCTGGCCTACGTCGTGATCAAGGTGGTGCTGGGCAAGGCCAAGGAGATCCACTGGCTGCTGTGGGCCACCTCGGCGCTGTTCCTCGTGTACTTCGCGATCGACCCGATCGAGCAGGTGCTCGGGGCCAAGTAGCCACCGGGAAGCCTCAGTTCCTGAGGGCCGCCTCCATCATGGCCTTGGCCACGGGGGCGGCCAGCCCGTTGCCGCTGACCTCGGACCGGGCCGCGTTCGACTGCTCCACCACCACCGCCACGGCGACCTCCTTGCCGTCGGCCTTGCCGTAGGACGTGAACCAGGCGTACGGCGTCTGGCTGTTGTTCTCGCCGTGCTGGGCGGTGCCCGTCTTGCCGCCCACCGTGACCCCGGCGATCCTGGCGTTGGTACCGGTGCCGTCCTGGATCACCGACTCCATCGCCGACTGGAGTTGTTCCGCCGTGTCGGAGCTGACGATCCGGGTCGTGGCCGCCTCGTCGTCGTAGTTCTTGAGGACGTCGCCGCCGCTGTCGGTGATCGTCGACACCATGTGGGGCGACACCAGCTCACCGTCGTTGGCTATGGCCGCGGAGACCATGGCCATCTGCAGCGGGGTGGCCGTGACGTCGAACTGGCCGATGCCGGTCAGGGCCGTGGACGACTTGTTCATGCCGGAGGGGTAGACGCTCTCGTACGCCCGCACCGGGACGTCCTGTGCCGAGTTGTTGAAGCCGAACTTCTCGGCCATCGCCTTCACCTTGTCCTGACCGAGGTCGACGGCCATCTTCGCGAAGACGGTGTTGCAGGAGTACTCGAGCGCGACCCGGATCGAGGCGTTCTCACAGGGCGCCGAGACGTTCTCGTTGCCCAGCGGGGTCACCGTGCCCGGCAGGGTGTACGGGTCCGGGCTGACCGTCTTCTCGTCCACCGAGGAGTACAGGCCGTCCTCCAGCGCCGCTGCGGCCACCACCAGCTTGAACGTCGAGCCGGGAGGCAGGGGCTGGCGCAGCGCACGGTTGGTCAGCGGCTTGTCGGAGTCCTCGGTGAGCTGCTTCCAGGCACTGCCCGCGGTGTTGGCGTCCGTCAGCGAGGACGGGTCGTACGACGGTGTCGACACCACCGCCAGGATCTTGCCCGTCTTCGGGTCGATCGCGACGGCCGCGCCCTTCGTGTCGCCGAGCGCGTCATACGCGGCCTTCTGCACGGCCGGAACGATCGTGGTGATCACGTCTCCGGGTTCGGCCCGCTGGTTGGTGACCGTGTCCATGACGGTCTTCAGCCGGCTGTCAGTGCCGTTGAGGAGGTCGGCGTAGATGCCCTCCAGCTGGGTCGGGGCGTACGCCTGCGAGGCATACCCCGTCACCGCCGCGTACAGCTTGCCGTTCGTGTACGTCCGCTTGTACGCGAGGTCGCTGCCCTTCGTCCTCGCGGAACCCGTGACCGACTTTCCGGCCACGATGATGTTCCCGAGCGGCGAGGAGTACGTCTCGATCGCGTTCCGTCGGTTGTCCTTGTCGTCCGCGAGTGCCTGGCCCTCGTAGAACTGCACCCAGGTCGCTCGGATCAGCAGAGCGAACACCAGGAGCAGCGCGAAGACCGATGCGCGCCTGATCGTCTTGTTCATCCCACACAGAGGACGATCAGGCGGAAACGAATCGTTCCCATGCGTCCGCTTTTCTCATCGGACGTTCATCCGGGACTGCCTGTACGACGGTGTCAGGCGTCCAGCGCGAGCACGAACTCGTCGATCTCCGCGCCGCGCGCGTTGGCGTACCCGGAGGCCCGGGCGGTCACCCGGAACCCGCACTTGTGCAGGACCCGCAGCGAGCCCTCGTTGTCGGCGGCCGCGCGGGCGTACAGCGGGCGCTCGGACACCTCGGCGACCAGCTCCCCGAGGGCCGCCGTGGCGATGCCCCGCCCCCAGTAGGCGCGGTCGATCCAGTAGGTGACCTCGCGTTCGCCCGGCTCGCCGTACACCGCCGCGCTGCCCACCACGTCACCGTCCGCCAGGACCGTGCGGTGCACGGCGTCGGTGGCGCGGATCCGTTTCCAGTGGGCGTCGAAGGCGTCCCGGTCGGCCGGGTCCTTCGGGGTGAAGGCCGCCATGCGCAGGGCCTCGGGGTCGTTCATCTGCCGGTAGAAGACCGGCAGATCGCTGTCATGGACCTCTCGGAGCGCGATCTGCATGCCTCAGAGCCTACGGGTGGCCAGTGTCAGCCGGTCCCGCGCGTCGAACAGGGCGTCCTTCACCAGCTGTTCGTGGGCCGGGGTCAGCCGCGCCACCGGCACCGAGCAGCTGATCGCGTCCCGCGCGGGCGTGCGGTAGGGGATCGCCACACCGAAGCAGCGCAGCCCGAGCGTGTTCTCCTCGCGGTCCACCGAGAAGCCCTGCTCCCGGATCTGGTGCAGCTCCTCGATGAGCTTCTCCCGGTCGGTGATCGTGTGCTCGGTGAGCGCGGGCAGGGTCTCCGGGAGCATCTTGCGGACCTGCTCGTCGGAGTACGTGCTCAGCAGCGCCTTGCCCAGGGAGGTGGAGTGCGCCGGGAGCCTTCGGCCGACCCGGGTGAACGGCCGCAGGTAGTGCTGCGACTGGCGGGTGGCGAGATAGACGACGTTGGTGCCGTCCAGACGCGCGAGGTGGATGGTCTCGGTGGTGTCGTCGGACAGCCGGTCCAGCGTCGGCCGGGCCGCCGCGACCACCTCGTCGCCGTCGATGTACGAGGTGCCGACGAGCAGTGCCCGCACCCCGATGCCGTACCGCGTGCCCGTCGCGTCCGTCTCCACCCAGCCCAGCTCCACCAGCGTGCGCAGCAGCATGTAGAGGCTGGACTTGGGATACCCGACGGCCTCCTGGACCGACGCCAGAGAGTGCATGCCGGGGCGCCCGGCGAAGTATTCGAGCAGTTCAACCGTCCGTACCGCGGACTTGACCTGTGCCCCGCCGCCCGTCTCGCCTGCCGACATCGCCCTTGACCCCTTTGTTGGACGAGAACCAGAGATATAGTCTCCAACAGCATATTCACCATCAGGGACAGCGTTCAGCATATCGAACGTTCCTGGTGGATGACCCGGATACATGTGGAGGGACCTGCGGTGGCAGCAGCACCAGTCTGGAGTGTCGACCCCCGAACCGGGAAGCAGCGCGAACAGGTTGCGGTGGAGGCCACAGTCCAGGAGGTCGACGCCGCCGTCCGCGCCGCTCACGACGCGCGCGCCTCCCTCACCGACCGCACGGTCCGCGCGGCCTTCCTGCGCACCGCGGCCACCAAGCTCGAAGAGTCCAAGGACCACCTGGTCGAGGCCGCCGACGCCGAGACCGCCCTCGGCCCGGTCCGGCTGACCGGTGAGCTCGCCCGCACCTGCTACCAGCTGCGGGCCTTCGCGGACATCGTCGACGAGGGCGAGTTCCTCGGTGTCGTCATCAACCACCCCGACGACACCGCGACCCCGCCGATCCCGGACCTGCGCCGCTACAAGATCCCGCTGGGCGTCGTCGCCGTCTACTCGGCGTCCAACTTCCCCTTCGCGTTCTCCGTGGCCGGCGGTGACACCGCCAGCGCGCTGGCCGCGGGCAACCCGGTCGTCGTCAAGGCCCACCCCGACCACCCGGCGCTGTCCGAGCTGGTCGCCGCCGCGCTGCGCCGGGCCGCCGGCGAGCACGGCATCCCCGCGGGCGTGGTCGGCCTCGTCCACGGCCTCGACGCCGGTATCGAGCTGATCAAGCACCCGCTGGTCGCCGCGGCCGGGTTCACCGGCTCGGTGAAGGGCGGCCGTGCCCTGTTCGACGCGGCGGCCGCGCGGCCGGTGCCGATCCCGTTCCACGGCGAGCTGGGCTCGCTGAACCCCGTCGTGATCACGGAGGAGGCCGCCGCCGAGCGGGCCGACACCATCGGCGCCGGGCTCGCGGGCTCCATGACCCTCGGGGTCGGCCAGTTCTGCGTCAAGCCGGGCCTGGTCCTCGTGCCCTCGGGTGCGGCGGGCGACGGCCTGTTGAAGTCCCTGACCGACGCCGTCAGCGACACCGACGCGGGCGTCCTCCTCGACCACCGCATGCGGGACAACTTCGTCGCCGGGGTCGCCGAGCGCGCGCAGCTGCCCGACGTCGAGTCGCCGGTGACGCCCGGAGCGGGCGGCGAGCACACCGTGAGCGCGGGCTTCCTCACGGTGGCGGCCGAGAAGCTGACCACCGAGGGGGCGTACGACCTGCTCCTGGAGGAGTGCTTCGGCCCGGTGACCGTGGTGGCCCGCTACGAGGACGACGACCAGGCGCGCGCCGTGCTGTCCCGGCTGCCGGGCAACCTCACCGCGACGGTCCACCTGTCGACGCAGGAGGCCGCGGGTGAAGGCCGTGGCGCCGAGATCCTCGCGGAACTGACCCCCCTCGCCGGCCGGATCCTGGTGAACGGCTGGCCGACGGGCGTGGCCGTGGCCCCCGCCCAGCAGCACGGCGGCCCGTACCCGGCGACGACCTCCACGTCGACGTCCGTCGGCGGTACGGCGATCGAGCGCTGGCTGCGGCCGGTGGCGTACCAGAACACGCCGGAGGCCCTGCTGCCTCCCGAGCTGCGGGACGAGAACCCGCTGGGGCTGCCGCGCCGGTTCAACGGTCGGTTGGAGCGATAGCGCCGTAGGGGTGCGGTGGATCGCGGGCTGCCGGTCCGTCGTGGCTGGTCGCGCTCACGCGGCGGTAGCCGCATATCGACACAGCCCCGCGCCCCTATAGGCAGGTCATCTGGACCTGGAACAATCGGCGGATGGACGTCGAACTCTCCGAACTGCCCTTCCCGCTCCGTACCTATGGGCCCGACGGGCACTGGCTCTACGAGGACGGGATCCTCTCCGGATGGGCAGGACCCCGGCAGGACCGGTTCGTACCGCCCACGGGCGAGGCGCTGGACCCCGTCTCCGACGCGCCCCGCCTCCTCGGCGCCCCCGAGGGTGACTTCCAGCTGATAGCCCGGGTCACCGTCGGCTTCAACGCGTCCTTCGACGCGGGTGTGCTGTACGTCCATGTCGGGGAGCGGGCCTGGGCCAAACTCTGCCTGGAGAACTCCCCGTCCGTGCCGACCGTCTGCACGGTCGTCACCCGCGGGCACTCCGACGACTGCAACTCCTTCACCGTGGACGGCAGTTCGGTCTGGCTCCGGATCAGCCGCACCGGCCGTGCCTTCGCCTTCCACGCCTCCCGGGACGGCAAGCGCTGGACCTTCGTCCGCCTGTTCACCCTGGGCGACGAGAAGGAGACCGACGCGGCCCTGGTCGGCTTCATGTCCCAGTCGCCGATGGGGGAGGGCTGCGTGGTGACGTACGACCACATCGAGTTCAGGCCCGACTGGCCGGCCGACCTGAGAGACGGAAGCTGAGCGCTGCGCCGTTTCCCTGGGGGGATGCAGGGGCCCGGGAATGCCGGCCGCTGCTTGAACGTTCACCGAATGAGCGGAGGGTGTCTCCGTAGCCGTCCGACCTGGAGAGAGCCGTAGACATGCGCGTCGAGATCTGGAGCGACATCGCCTGCCCCTGGTGCTACGTGGGCAAGGCCCGCTTCGAGAAGGCGCTGGAGGCCTTCCCGCACCGTGACGGTGTCGAGGTGGTCCACCGGTCGTTCGAGCTGGAGCCGGGGCGGAAGAAGGGTGACGTCCAGCCCGTCCTCGCCATGCTCAGCAAGAAGTACGGCATGAGTGAGGCCCAGGCCCAGGCCGGCGAGGAGAACCTCGGCACCCAGGCCGCCGCCGAGGGCCTCCCGTACCGCACCCGTGACCGCGATCACGGCAACACCTTCGACATGCACCGGCTCCTCCACCTCGCCAAGGAGCGGGGCCGGCAGGACGAGCTCATCCAGATCCTCTACCGGGCGAACTTCGCCGAGGAGAGGTCCCTGTTCAGCGAGGGCGACGAGCGGCTCGTGGAACTCGCCGTCGAGGCCGGGCTGGACGCCGACGAGGTCCGCACGGTCCTCGCCGACCCCACCGCCTACGCCGACGACGTCCGCGCCGACGAGCGCGAGGCCGCGGAGCTCGGCGCGAACGGCGTCCCCTTCTTCGTCCTGGACCGCAAGTACGGCGTCTCCGGCGCCCAGCCGGCCGAGGTCTTCGCCCAGGCACTCACCCAGGCCTGGGGCAACCGCTCCCCGCTGCAACTGATCGACCAGGGCGACGCGAGCGCGGAGGCCTGCGGCCCCGACGGGTGCGCCGTACCGCAGCAGGGCTGACACACCAGCTCGGCGCGGACATATAAGCGTTCCTTGGCGGAACCCCGTAGAAAGTCGCAATGGACCGAGAGGTCTCCCGGCCCCACAGTGGACCCATGGAGACCTTCGAGAGCCTCGTCCGCGCCGAGTTCACCCCGAAGAACACCTTTCTCAACACCGCGAGCAGCGGCCTGCTGCCCGCCCGTACCGTGACCGCCCTCCAGGGAGCCGCCCTGATCCGTGCGGAGGGCAGGCCGCTGGATCCGCTCTTCGAAGACGTGGAGATGTCCCGTGCCGCGTTCGCCCGGCTGGCCGGTGTCCCGGTCACGAGGGTCGCGGCCGGGGCCTCCGTCTCCACCCACTCGGGCCTGGTCGCCGCGTCGCTGCCCGCGGGCGCCGAAGTCCTCACCGCCGAGGACGACTTCACCTCCGTGGTGAACCCCTTCCACACCCGCGGCGACCTCAAGGTCCGCATCGTGCCGCTGGAACGGCTCGCCGACTCCGTCCGCCCCGGCACCGCCCTCGTCGCGGTCAGCGCCGCCCAGTCCGCCGACGGCCGGATCGCCGACCTGGCCGCCCTGCGCGCGGCCGCGACGGACCACGGCGCCCGCACCTACGTCGACTTCTCGCAGGCCGCGGGCTGGCTCCCGGTGGACGCGCAGTCGTACGACTACACCGTCTCCACCACGTTCAAGTGGCTGCTCGGCCCGCACGGCGCCGCCTTCCTCGTCGTGCCCGAGGACTTCGGCGACCTGAAGCCGGTGCTCGCCGGATGGGTCGCGGGGGAGGTCCCCTATGACAGCTGCTACGGCCCCGTCGCCGAACTGGCCCACTCCGCCCGGCGGTTCGACATCAGCCCCGCCCTGTTCACCTACACGGGAACACGTCGCTCACTCGAACTCCTGGAGGAGTTGGGCGTGGACGCCGTACGCAGCCACGACCTCGCCCTCGCCGACCTCTTCCGCACCGGACTCGCCGACCTCGGCCACGCACCCCTGCCCGCACCGGGCTCGCCGATCGTGTCCGTGCCCGGACTCGGCGGACGGCAGCCCGAGTTGAGCGCGGCGGGCATCGAGGTGTCCAACCGGGCCGGCAACCTGCGCGCCTCCTTCCACCTCTACAACACGGCCGCCGATGTCGACCGGATCCTGGACGCCCTGTCTCACTGAACCGCTGGCGCCGGACCGCCCGGGACGCCAGGAAGGGGCACCAAGGGGTGGTGGTGCCGTGGAGTCCACGGGCGGGACGACGTCCGTGCAGCAACTCGCAGACGCGGAGCTGCACCGACGGCCGGTGTACGGCGACGAGTCCGCGCTGACCGAGGCGTATGGGATGTACGGCGGCCCGGTGCGGGCGGTCGCGGTGCGCGTGACCCGCAGCGGGGCCGCCGCCGAGGACGTGGCACAGGAGGTCTTCGCGCAGCTGTGGAGCAGGCCGTACGCCTTCGACACGCACCGGGGCAGCCTGCGCACCTGGCTGTCGCTGCTCGCACACCGCAGAGCCGTCGACTGGGTGCGCCGCGAGGCCCGGCACCGCAAGGACGCCCGCACCGACGACCTGGCACTGCACGCCATCCCGGACTCCGCACCCGGCCCGGCCGAGACCCTGGACCCCGTCGACTTCTGCCTGCTGGTGGGCTGGCGACGAGCGCCGGACACCGTGCCCCGACACACCACGGGCGACGCGGCCGCCGTACGAAACGTACTGGAGCGGGCCGCGTCGCTGTCGTGGCTGTGAGGGTCAACTCACCCTGGCACAGGGTTACTTCACCGGCGTGAAGTCCCTCGCGCCGATGAACTCGGGTCGCCGTACGGGAGCCGCGAACGGCTCGACGGCCTGGTTCTCCACGCTGTTGAACACGATGAACACGTTGCTGCGCGGGAACGGCGTGATGTTGTCCCCGGAGCCGTGCATGCAGTTGCAGTCGAACCAGGTGGCCGAACCGGCCTTGCCCGTGAACAACTTGATGCCGTACTGCGAGGCCATCTCCGTCAGCGCCTCGTCCGACGGCGTGCCCGCGTCCTGCATCTGCAGCGACTTCTTGTAGTTGTCCTTCGGGGTGGCCCCCGCGCACCCGAGGAAGGTGCGGTGCGACCCCGGCATGATCATGAGACCGCCGTTGGTGTCGTAGTTCTCGGTCAGCGCGATCGAGACGGACACCGTGCGCATGTTGGGCAGGCCGTCCTCGGCGTGCCAGGTCTCGAAGTCGGAGTGCCAGTAGAAGCCGCTGGCCCCGAAACCGGGCTTGACGTTGATCCGCGACTGGTGGACGTAGACGTCCGAGCCGAGGATCTGCCGGGCCCGCCCGACGACCCGCTCGTCGCGCACCAGATTCGCGAACACCTCGCTGATCTTGTGCACCTCGAAGACGGAGCGGATCTCCTTGGACTGCGGCTCGACGATCGAGCGCTCGTCCGCACGGATCTCCGGAGCGCTGATGATCCGCTCCAACTCGCGCTGGTAGACGGGTACTTCGTCAGGCCCGATGATCTGGTCCACGGCGAGGAAGCCATCGCGCTCGAAGGACTCCAGCTCGCCGGTGGCGATCGGTCCCGGGGTGTCGGGCGACGACCAGAGGACCGGGTCCTTGCGGGGGGTCGACACCTCGGTGGCGCCGCGGCTGGGGTAGAGATCGGTGAGGGTGGTCATGCGGTCACACCTCCTCGGATGCGGTGGGGTCGGGATCGGGTTCGGTGAGCAGCGGGTAGACGCCGTTCTCGTCGTGGTCCTCCCGGCCGGTCACGGGCGGGTTGAACACGCAGAGGCAGCGGAAGTCCTCCTTCACCCGCAGCGTGTGCCGCTCGTGGCCGTCCAGGAGGTACATGGTCCCGGGCGTGATCGAGTGGGTCTGCCCGCTCTCGTGGTCGGTCAGCTCGGCCTCGCCCTCGACGCAGACGACGGCCTCGATGTGGTTCGCGTACCACATCGACGTCTCCGTACCCGCGTACAGGATGGTCTCGTGCAGTGAGAAGCCGACCCGCTCCTTGGCGAGCACGATGCGCTTGCTCTCCCAGGTGCCGGACGCGGCCTTCACATGCCGGTCGGTGCCTTCGATGTCCTTGAACGAACGGACGATCACGGTGCTGCGATGCCTCCTAGTTAGACGGTTCCCGGCAAGATTCCGAGAGGGTTGTTCAGACGGGTTGTTCAGACCGGTTCCGAGACGGTCTCCCGGACGGAACGGGCGAGGACGCTCAGTCCCTCGTCCAGTTCCTCGGGGGTGATCGTGAGTGCCGGAAGCAGCTTCACGACCTCACTCTCGGGGCCCGACGTCTCGATGAGCAGCCCGAGTTCGAACGCGCGGTGCGCCACCCGGCCGGCGCGCGCCTTGTCGTGGAACTCCAGGCCCCACACCAGTCCGCGGCCGCGGTACTCCTTCACGTCGGCGAGGTTCTCCTCGGTGATGGAGATGAGGGCCTGCTCGACCTGCTCCCCGCGCTTCCTGGTCTGCTTCTCCATCGCGGAACCGTCCGCCCAGTACTGCTCCAGGGTGGCGGTGGCGGTCACGAAGGCCGGGTTGTTGCCGCGGAAGGTGCCGTTGTGCTCGCCGGGCTCCCAGATGTCCAGCTCCGGCTTGAACAGGCACAGGGACATCGGAAGGCCGTAGCCGCTGATGGACTTGGACACCGTGACGATGTCCGGGACGATGCCCGCCTCCTCGAAGGAGAAGAAGGCACCGGTACGGCCGCAGCCCATCTGGATGTCGTCGACGATGAGCAGCATGTCCTGCCGCTCGCACAGCGCGGCGAGCGCCTGGAGCCACTCCTTGCGGGCCACGTTGATGCCGCCCTCGCCCTGTACGGTCTCCACGATCACGGCGGCCGGCTTGTTGAGCCCGGAGCCCTGGTCCTCCAGCAGCCGCTCGAACCACAGGAAGTCCTCGACGGCGCCGTCGAAGTAGTTGTCGAACGGCATAGGCGTGCCGTGCACCAGCGGGATACCGGCGCCGGCCCGCTTGAAGGCGTTGCCGGTGACGGCGAGCGAACCCAGCGACATGCCGTGGAAGGCGTTGGTGAAGGACACGATGGACTCGCGGCCCTTGACCTTCCGGGCCAGCTTGAGAGCCGACTCCACGGCGTTGGTGCCGGTCGGGCCCGGGAACATCACCTTGTACGGCAGGTCGCGCGGCCGCAGGATGTGGTCCTGGAAGGCCTGCAGGAACGCCCGCTTGGCGGTGGTCGACATGTCGAGCCCGTGCGTGACGCCGTCGCGCTCCAGGTAGTCGATCAACGCCCGTTTCAGCACGGGGTTGTTGTGGCCGTAGTTGAGTGAGCCGGCGCCGGCGAAGAAGTCCAGGTACGCGTGGCCGTCCTCGTCGTACATGCGGCTGCCCTGCGCGCGGTCGAAGACGGTGGGCCAGCCGCGGCAGTAGCTGCGTACCTCGGACTCGACGGTCTCGAAGACGCTGAGGTCGGGCTGGGTGATGGTCACGACGAATCGCTCCTCGGTGCGTGGGGGAGAGTGCGGGGGCGTGAGGGGGAGTGCGGGGGGTGGTCGGTCGTCAGGGGGAGAAGGGACCGATGCGGTAGAGGACCTCGGGGTCGTGCGGCCCGTCGGGGAACAGGCTCGCGTCGAACAGCACCTCGCGCTCCAGGGCGGCGCCACGGCGTTCGGCGAACGCGGTGAACAGCCGCTCGGAGGCGGTGTTGCCCGGCGCGATGGTGGTCTCGACGCAGGTCAGCCCGCGCTCGGCGGCGAGCCGCGCGGTCAGTCCGTCGAGCAGGGCGGCGGCGAGCCCGCGGCCGCGGTACGCCGAGTCCACCGCCACCTGCCAGACGAGCAGGGTGTCGGGCCGGTCCGGGCGGACGTACCCGGTGACGAAGCCGACCGGCTCCCCGTTCTCGTTCCGTGCGACGGCCGAGGTGGCGCCGAAGTCACGGCACCACAGCAGATAGCTGTACGACGAGTTCAGGTCGAGGACCTTCGAGTCGCGGGCGATCCGCCAGAGTGCGGCTCCGTCCGCGACCGTCGGCCGGTCGATTTGCAGGTCTGCTTGTGCGGCAGTCATGCGAAATGAATTTACCGAGGGAAATTAAAAATTGCATCGCCCGATGGGGTTACGTGCGGGCACTCCTTGTGTTATCACGCGGGCGCGTGCAAACGCGCGAAAGTCGCCGCTTCTGTCCCGTTATGGCACGTAAATAAGGGACGAATTGATCAACATGTGTAACGCGTCACAGCCATGTAACCTCCGTGACATCCACCCGAATTCCTCCGGTTCGCGTTCGCAGAATCTTTGCGTTTAGGTCGGAGGAAAGCGGGCAGAAGAATACGGGAAGCTGTTCTTCGATAAATCCCGGAATTACTCTCCTGATTATGCTCCGGTAACCCCGTCTATGCGTTCACGCAATATGTCGGCATGTCCGTTGTGGCGCGCGTACTCCTCGATCATGTGAAGGTGCACCCAGCGCAGACTGACCTCGACGCCGCGCATGGGTCCGTCGACGATCCGCCCGACCACGTCCAGCGACCGTCCGGCGCACACCTCCTGCCCGCGCGCGATCTCCCGCCGCCACACGCCGAGCGCCTCGTCCAGCCCACGGTCCGGATCGAGGACGTACCCACTCGCCTCCTCGTACACGAACGGCACGTCGAGACCGCCGGCCACCCGCTGGAACCAGTTCCGCTCCACTTCGGCGAGGTGCTGCACCAGCCCGAGCAGCGTGAGCGCGGACGGTTCGGCGGACGCGACCCGCACCTGCGCATCGCTGAGCCCTTGGCACTTGACCTCCAGAGCGGCCCGGTGGAAGGCGAGCCAGCTCTCCAGCATGGGTTGTTCGTCACCGGTCAACAGGGGGACGGGGCGGCCGTCGGGAAGCGTGTTCGTGGTCATGACCCGGGCCTGCCGGCGCGGCCCGCCCACCGCCCCCGTTCAGCCGCGAGCGCAAGCCCCGCCTTTCAGGGGCGCGGGGAACTGCGCGAGGCCAGCCACGACGGCGCGGCACTCGCCCGTCGGCCGCGCGTGTGGTGGGGTCCGGCGCCCTCCCAGGGGCGCGGGGAACTGCGCGATCGGCCACGACGGCGCGGCACTCGCCCGTCCGCCCCGCGTGCGGTGCGGTCCGGCGCCCTCCCAGGGGCGCGGGGAACTGTGTGACCGGCCACGATGGCGCCGCACTCGCCCGTCCGTCGCGCGTGGTACCTGGTTGCGGTCAGTGCCAGGCGGTGTCCGCGACCCGGAGTGCCGCCTCCACGTCCACCGTGAGCCCCTGCCCGGACAGCGCCGCGCCCAGCGCCGCGAGGCTCGCCCGCACCGCCCCCCGCGTCGCGTCCACCCCGTAGTGGTTGACCCGGATCATCTCCTTGGCCAGCGCACCCCCGCCCGCGGCCAGCGGCAGCGCGGGGTCGGAGGACAGGGCCCGGGACACCAGTTCCGAGGCGACGGTCCCCGCCGGCGCCCGAAGCGTGGTCGCGACGGGAGCCGCCTCGTGATTCGCGTGGACGTACGGCTCAAGGCCCCCGCCCAGCGCCCGCGCCCCCGCCCGGGTCGCCGCCGCGGCCGCCCGGTGCCGGCCCATTACCGCGTCGAGACCGTCCGCCTCGATCCGCTCGACGCACGCCTCCAGCGCCAGCATCTCCAACTGCGCCGGAGCGTGCAGCAGGGCCTTGCGGCCGCCGTCGATCCAGCGCTCCTTCCAGTCGAGAAGGGAGAGGTACGACCGTCGCGGCGCCGCCGGATTCGCGGCCATCCGCGCCCACGCCCGCTCGCTCACCGACACCGCCGACACACCCGCGGGCCCGCCCATCGCCTTCTGCGCCCCGATCACGCACAGGTCGACACCCCAGGCGTCCGGCAGCACCGGCTCGGCCCCGACGGAGGCGACCGCGTCCAGATAGAACAGCGCCCCCTGCCGTCGTACGGCCTCCCCGATCTCCGCGACCGGATTCGTGTTGCCGGTCGCCGCCTCCGCGTGCACCAGCGACACGAAGTCGATCTCCGGGTGCTCCGTGAAGGCCGCCGAGATCTGCTCCGCGGTCACCGCCGTGTGGAAGGGCACCGCGAGATCGATCACGGTCGCACCGCAGTCCCGCAGCCAGTCGCCGAAGGTCTGCCCGTACGGGCCGGTGACGACGTTCAGCGCGGTCGTACCTGGACCGGCCGTACCGCGGATCGCGCCCTCCAGCGGCAACAGCGCCTCGCCCTGCATGATCACGACGTCCTGCTCGGTGCGCAGCAGCCGTGCCACACGGTCCTCGATGGAGGCGAACTGCGCCGCGCTCAGCGGGGCCAGATCCAGGAAGGGGTGGGTCACGACGGTGCTCTTTCGCTCGCTGGGGTAGAGGTGATCGAGGGTAGCCCTGTGGGGCACCCCGCTTGAACTGGCGACTTCTTAGGCTGAACGGCCTCGGAACCATCGGTTTGATTTGAGAGACCCAAACTTCTCCTTATAATCGGAACCCACAGTTCCCCCACAGGAGGCCTCCCGTGAACAACCGCTCCGGGCGCCGGACCCGCGTCCTGTCCGCCACCACCGCGACGGCCGGGCTCCTGCTCGTCGCTGTCACCACCTCCGGGTGCACCTCCACCGACGACGGCGGCAGCGGTTCGAAGACCGCCGCGGGCGGGGTCGAACTGGTCAAGGCCGGACAGCTCACCACCTGCACCCACCTGCCGTACCCGCCCTTCCAGTCGGAGATCGACGGCAAGGTGCAGGGCTTCGACGTCTCGATGATCGACCTGGTCGCGAAGAACCTCGGCGTGAAGCAGGACATCCTCGACACCCCCTTCGAGAACTTCAAGACCGGCGCCCTCCTCAACTCCGGCGGATGCGACCTGGCCGCGGCCGGCATGACCATCACCGAGGAGCGCAAGAAGAACGTCGACTTCTCCGACGCCTACTTCGACGCCACCCAGGCCCTCCTGGTCGCCAAGGGCAGCGGGATCACCTCGCTCGCCGACGCCAAGGCGAAGAAGGCCAAGCTCGGCGCGCAGGCGCAGACCACCGGCGAGGACTACGCGAAGGCCCAGGGCTTCGACCCGGTGTCCTTCGAGTCCTCCGACGCCGTCCTCAACGGCCTGCGCGCGGGCCAGGTCAAGGCCGTCGTCATCGACTACCCGGTCGTCCAGGGCTGGCTGAAGACCAAGGCCAACGCCGACGCCTTCCAGCTCGCCGAGCAGATCAACACCGGTGAGCAGTACGGCTTCACGGTGAAGAAGGGCAACACCAAGCTGCTGGCCGCCGTCAACAAGGCGATCTCGGACGCGAAGTCGGACGGCACGTACAAGAAGCTGTACGAGAAGTGGATCGGCCCGTACGACGAGTCGGCCGCGTCCCCCTCGGCCTCATGACGGCGGCCGACACACAACTCCAGCCCCGTAAAAAGGGACTGACCCGGAGTCAGAAGCGCAGCCTGTCCCGCGGCGCGCAGTACGTCGTCTTCGTCGCCGTCGTGATCGCCTTCGCGGTCTCGGCGGACTGGGGGCGGCTGAAGAACCAGTTCGCGCAGGCGGACATCGCCGGCCAGATGTTCCCGGACGTCATCACGCTGGCGCTGAAGAACACCGTGCTCTACACGCTGTCCGGCTTCGTCGTCGGACTCGCCCTAGGCATGGTCATCGCCCTGATGCGCCTGTCGTCGGTCGGCCCGTACCGCTGGTTCGCCGGTGTGTACATCGAGATCTTCCGTGGCCTGCCCGCCCTGCTGATCTTCATCTTCATCGGCGTCGCGGTCCCGCTGGCCTTCCCGGGCACGGAGATCATCGGCGGCACGTACGGCAAGGTCGCCCTCGCCCTCGGTCTGGTGGCGGCGGCCTACATGGCGGAGACGATCCGCGCGGGCATCCAGGCCGTGCCCAAGGGGCAGTTGGAGGCGGCCCGTTCGCTGGGCTTCTCGCCGGCGCGGGCCATGATCTCGATCGTCGTCCCGCAGGCGTTCAGGATCATCCTGCCGCCCCTGACCAACGAACTCGTGCTGCTCTTCAAGGACTCCTCGCTGGTGCTGTTCCTCGGCGTCACCCTGGAGGAGCGCGAACTGTCCAAGTACGGCCGCGACCTGGCCAGCACGACCGCCAACTCCACGCCGATCCTCGTCGCGGGCCTGTGCTATCTGCTGGTGACGATCCCGCTCGGGTTCGTGGTCCGTCGTATGGAGGCGAAGGCCGGGGAGGCCGTGAAATGAGCGAGGAGTCCACCGCGCGGCGTCCGGAGATCGAAGTACGCGGCCTGCACAAGTCGTTCGGCGACAACGAGGTCCTCAAGGGCATCGACCTGGAGATCGGCAGGGGTGAGGTCGTCTGCGTGATCGGCCCGTCGGGCTCGGGCAAGTCGACGCTGCTGCGGTGCGTGAACCTCCTGGAGGAACCGACCAGGGGGCAGGTCTTCGTCGGCGGCACCGAACTCACCGACCCCGACGTCGACATCGACGCCGTACGCCGCCGTATCGGCATGGTCTTCCAGCAGTTCAACCTGTTCCCGCACCTCACGGTGACCGAGAACCTCACGCTGCCGCAGCGCAGGGTCCTCAGGCGGGGCAAGGCGCGGGCCGCGCAGGTGGCCGCCGAGAACCTGGAACGCGTGGGTCTCGCCGAGAAGGCGGACGCCTACCCCTCCTCCCTCTCCGGTGGCCAGCAGCAGCGGGTCGCGATCGCCCGTTCCCTGTCCATGGGCCCCGAGGTGATGCTCTTCGACGAGCCCACGTCGGCCCTCGACCCGGAGCTGGTGGGCGACGTGCTCGCGGTCATGCGGATGCTCGCCCGGGAGGGCATGACGATGATGGTCGTCACCCACGAGATGAGCTTCGCCCGCGAGGTCGCCGACCGGGTCGTCTTCATGGACGACGGGGCGATCGTCGAGGACGGCACCCCGGACCGGGTCATCGGCGCCCCGAGCCATGAGCGCACCCGCCACTTCCTCTCCCGTCTCCTGGACCCCGCGATGGCCGACGTGGAGGAGAACGACATCTGAAAGGGACATACGTTCCCCTGTCGCGCACAGCCTGATAACCGTCATCATTCGGGCATGACGACACTCGACACCACGGGCGGATCCGCAGCGGGCGGCACACTGCCCCCGCTGCCGGAGAACTGGGAGCGCTGCCTTGCCGTGGCGGCGCATCCGGACGACATCGAGTACGGGACGGCGTCCGCGGTGGCCCGCTGGACGACCCAGGGCAAGACCGTCACCTACCTGCTGGTCACCCGCGGCGAGGCCGGCATCGACGGGCTGCACCCGGACGAGGCCGCCCCGCTGCGGGAGGCCGAGGAGCGGGCCGGAGCGCGCGAGGTGGGCGTGGACACGGTGGAGTTCCTCGACCACCGGGACGGCACGATCGAGGGCGGCCCGGCCCTGCGCCGCGACATCGTGCGGGCGATCCGAAGGCACCGGCCGGAGGTGGTGGTGACGGGGGCGTACACCGTGCGGATGGTCGCCGGCGTGGTCAACCAGGCCGACCACCGCGTGGTGGGCCTGGCCGCGCTCGACGCGGCACGCGACGCCGGCAACCGGTGGATCTTCCCCGAACTCGCCGACGAGGGCCTCGAACCCTGGGGCGGGGTCCGTTTCGTGGCCGTGGCCGGCGCCGAGCACCCCACCCACGGCGTGGACGTCACCGGCGAACCGCTGGAGCGGGGCATCGCCTCACTGACCGCGCACGCCGAGTACACCAAGGGCCTCGGAGCGGGAGCCTTCGAACCGCGGCCCTTCCTGACCTGGGCGGCCCGGCAGGGCGGAGCAGCCCTCGGCGTCGAGGCGGCCGTCGTCTTCGACGTGCACCAGCTCGCCTTCGAGGGGCCACCGCCCTGGGTGGAGTGACCGTTCGCTTCGGAGGGGCCACCACCCTGGGTGGAGTGACCCCGGGCTGGCTAGGGTGCGGTGCATGAGCGATCGCACGGTGCTGCACGTGAAGGGCCGGATCCTGGCCGGTCCCGAGGACGTCCGGGACGAGTTGTGGGTGGTCGGCGGGCGGATCTCCTACGACCGTCCCGTCGCCGCCCGTGACGTCCGCACGGTGTCGGGCTGGGCGCTGCCCGGCCTGGTGGACGCGCACTGCCATGTGGGCCTGGGCGCGCACGGCCCCGTCGACCAGGACGTGGCCGAGAAGCAGGCCCTGGCCGACCGGGAGGCCGGCACCCTGCTGATCCGCGACGCCGGGTCGCCCTCCGACACCCGCTGGGTCGACGACCGCGCGGACCTCCCGAAGATCATCAGGGCCGGCCGTCACATCGCCCGTACCCGCCGCTACATCAGGAACTTCGCCTGGGAGATCGAGCCGGAGGACCTCGTCACGTATGTCGCCCAGGAGGCCCGCCGGGGTGACGGCTGGGTCAAGCTGGTCGGCGACTGGATCGACCGAGAGGCCGGCGACCTGACGCCCAGCTGGCCCCGGGACGCCGTCGAGGCGGCCATCGCGGAGGCCCACCGTCTCGGCGCCCGTGTCACCGCGCACTGTTTCGCCGAGAACTCCCTGCGGGACCTGGTCGAGGCGGGCATCGACTGTGTCGAACACGCCACGGGTCTCACCGACGACCTGATCCCCCTCTTCGTCTCACGGGGCGTCGCGATCGTCCCGACCCTCGTCAACATCGCGACCTTCCCGAAGCTGGCACAGGGCGGCGAGTCCAAGTTCCCCCGCTGGTCCGCCCACATGCGCCGCCTCCACGAACGCCGCTACGACACCGTCCGGGGCGCCTACGACGCCGGCATCCCGGTCTACGTCGGCACCGACGCGGGCGGCACCCTCCCGCACGGCCTGGTCGCGGCGGAGGTCGCGGAACTGGTGACGGCCGGCATCCCCCCGCTGGACGCCCTGTCGGCGACGACGTGGAACGCCCGGGCATGGCTGGGGCGCCCCGGCCTGGACGAGGGCGCGCCGGCCGACCTCGTGGTCTACGAGCAGGATCCCCGCGCGGACGTACGCGTGCTCGCGGCCCCGGTGCGGGTGGTGCTGAACGGGGCCGTCGTCTGACGTCCGCCAACTTCCGGTCGCGCATCTCCCGGTTGTGCAACTCCCGTTCGTGGAAGCGGAGTCGAAAGCGTGCCCGGATGCGCCACGATCGTGTGAACTCCCGCGGGACCGCTGTCGAACGGCCAACGGTGCGACATCCTTTCGAGGTCCCAAGCGAGTTCTCTCTGGGGGTCCCACCACCTTGAACAGCACCAGCTTCCGCATGCCCGCACGCCGTCTCGCCACCGTCGCGACGGCCACCGCCCTGGCCGCCGGCCCCGTGGCACTGACCGGAGCGGGCGCCGCGCACGCGACCGGCGGGCAGGGCCACGCGAGCGCCGTCGTCCTGCGCACCGGGCTGGACGTCGCCCTGCTCGACAAGACCGCGAACGTCCCGCTCGCGGTCGCCCTCAACGAGGTGCAGGCGCCGCGGAGCGCTCAACGGACCGCGCTGACAGCTGAGTTGGACGGAGTGGACGGCGGGCAGCCGTTCCGCGTGCTCGACGCCGAGGTCGCCGACGCGAAGGCGACGGTCACCGGCGCGAAGGCCGAGGCCTCCACCGAGCTCACCCACGCCAGGCTCCACGTGCCGGGCCTGCCGCTGCTGTCCCTCGTCGAGGTCGAAGGCGTCACCTCCAGAGCGACCTGCGAGGCCGGCAAGGCGCCGACCGCCACCTCCGACCTGCTCGGCGCGGTGACGGTGCTCGGCAGGAAGGTCACGGTCACCGCCGGCGGCCCGACGGACGTCAAGGTGCCCGGCGTCGGCGAGGTCCGCCTCGACCTGTCGAAGAGCGCGACCACCTCGCGCACGGCCGCCGCCACCGCGCTCGAACTCAAGGTCTCCGTCAACCCGTTGAAGCTCAACGTCGCCGAGGTCGAGGGCACCCTGACCCTCGCGAGGGCGACCTGCGAGGCACCGGCGGCGCATCCCGCGTCCACGGCTCCCGCGGACGACGCCGAGCCGCAGGGCGGTCCCGTCAAGGAGGCGGGCCTGGCCGAGACCGGCGGCGGCTCCCTGACGCCGTACCTGGCGGGCGGGGCGATCGCCCTGCTCGTGGCCGGCGGCGGAGGAGTGACACTCGCGCGGCGACGGCGCTGAGCAGGGGTCCCGGCCCGGGGGCCCGGTACTCACCCGGATGGCGCAGTGGCGGTATCTCTGGGACCGTGGGACGAGGGGGCAGCACCGCAGGGGGGTGTAGGAGGTCCCCATGCGCGTCGCGCCCCTGACCGGTCTGATGGCCGTGGTGATCACGGTCGCCGGCTTCCTCCTGTTCGGCGACACCCCCGGGGTCGGCGCCTCGGGCCGCGAGGTGGGGTCGTACTACGACGACCACCGGGCGCAGATCGGGGTGAGCCTGTATCTCCTGGTCATCGCCTCGGTACTGTTCGTCTTCTTCGCCGCCTTCCTGGCCCGCGTGGTCCGGGACGCCCTCCCGGCCGGCGGCGGCTGGCTGCACCGCGTCGTCCTCGCGGGCGGTGTGCTGCTCGCCGCGGGCTTCCTGGTCGGATCGGCCCTCACCCTGGCCCTGCTGGACCTCGCGGACAAGTCCTCGGCGACCGGTCCGGCGCTCCAGGCACTGAACGCCGTCAACGAGGACTTCTTCATCCCGTTCGTCGCCGGTATGGGCCTGATGCTGCTGGCCGCGGGACTGGCCACGGTCCGCGTCGCCGACTCGCCTCTGCCGCGCTGGCTGAGCTGGGCCGCCGTCGCCCTCGGCGTCCTGGTCTTCATCCCCTGGGTCGGCTTCTTCGCCTTCATGCTCGCGGGCGTGTGGGTGGCCGTCGCGAGCGTCCTCCTGGCCCGCCGATCCACAGCCGGCTGAGAGCGTTTTCATCAGCTGATGCTCCACGGGGTACCGCTCTGACATGCGTCAACTCCCCACCTTTGTCAGAACTGTTGACCCATGCATGAAAACGTTTTAACTTCCTCTTCGCCCAGACCGACCGGGAAGAGGGAGCACCTTGGCAGTTGTCCGACGAAAAGGTTTCCAGAGCCGGGCTCTGCTGCTCCTGATGCTGCCCGGCCTCGCCTACTTCCTGCTCTTCCACTACGGCGCGCTGGTCGGCAACGTCATCGCGTTCAAGGAGTACGTGCCCTTCGACGGGCTGTGGGGCAGCCCCTGGACCGGACTCGGCAACTTCCAGCGGATGTTCGAGGACACCGCGTTCTGGGACTCGGTGTTCAACACCGTCTGGATCGCCGTCCTCCAGCTCGTGTTCTACTTCCCGGTCCCGCTCGGCCTCGCCCTGCTGCTGCACAGCCTCACCTGGAGCAGCGTGCGCCGGTTAGTGCAGTCGGTGGCCTACCTCCCGCACTTCATCTCGTGGGTCATCGTCGTCGCGCTCTTCCAGCAACTGCTCGGCGACACCGGTCTGCTCAACTCCGGCCTCGACGGCATGGGTTTGCACACCGTCGACATCATCGGCAACCCCGACGCCTTCAAGCCGCTCGTCGTCGCACAGGTCATCTGGAAGGACGCCGGCTGGGGCACGATCATCTTCCTCGCCGCCCTCGCCCAGGTCGACGAGCAGCAGTACGAGGCCGCAGCGATCGACGGCGCCGGACCCTGGCGGCGCTTCTGGCACATCACCCTGCCGGCCATCAGGCCGGTGATCGTGCTGCTGATGATCATGCGGCTCGGTGACATCCTCTCCGTCGGTTTCGAGCAGATGCTGCTCCAGCGCGACGCGGTCGGCCCCGAGGCCTCCGAGATCATCGACACCTTCGTCTACTACCGGGGCATCGTCGGCGGCGACTACGGATTCGCCGCCGCCGCAGGGCTGTTCAAGGGCGTCGTCGGCGCCCTCCTCGTCTACGCCGCCAACAAGGTCGCCCATCGCCTGGGCGAGCAGGGGGTCTACAAGTGAGCGCCGGTTCCCGCACCCCCGTCCGCCCCACACCGTCAACTCCCGTACGGCGCGACCCTGTTCGGCGCCCACCGGGCCACCGACCCACCAACCGGCCCGGCTGGATGGAGCGGCCGAGGCCCGCCACCCAGGCCGCGAAGGCGGTGGCCCTGGCCGTCGTCGTCCTGCTGGTGTGCGTGCCGTTCCTCGTCATCGTGTCGACCTCGCTCGCCTCCACCGACGAGGTCGTCGCCAACGGCGGCTGGGTGCTGTGGCCGACGGACCCCTCGCTGAAGGCCTACCGCGACATCCTCGACGGCGGCATCGTCACCCACGCCCTCGGCGTCAGCGTCGGCGTCACGGTCGTCGGAACCCTGCTGAGCCTCCTGTGCACGGTCACGCTCGCCTACGCCCTCGCCCGCCCCGGCGTCCTCGGCGGCCGGCCCGTCCTGCTGCTGGTGCTGTTCACCTTCCTCTTCCCGCCCGGCATGATCCCGAGCTTCCTGCTGGTCAAGGAGCTCGGTCTGCTGGACAGTTACGCCTCCCTGGTCCTGCCCGTCCTGGTCAACGTCTTCAACCTGGTCGTCCTGCGCGGCTTCTTCCAGGGCATCCCCGAGGAGCTGTACGAGGCCGCGCGGCTCGACGGGGCGGGCGACCTGCGGGTCCTCGTCTCCGTCGTACTGCCCCTGTCCAAGGCCGCGCTGGCCGTCGTGGGGCTCTTCTACGCGGTGGCCTACTGGAACTCCTGGTTCTACGCCTCCCTCTACCTGGAGAGCGACCACTGGCCCCTCCAACAGGTGCTGCGCACCTACGTGGTGGCCGGTTCCGGGCTCACCGACGCCACCACCGGAGAGGGCACCGTCACCGCCCCGCAGACCGTGCAGATGGCGGTCCTCGTGATCGCCACCGTGCCGATCCTGCTGATCTACCCCTTCCTCCAGAAGTACTTCACCAAGGGCGTGCTCACCGGCGCCATCAAGAGCTGACCCAGGCCGAAACAGGCCGACACGAGCCGACACGAGGTGATCCACCCATGCCCAGCCTGTCCCGACGCACCCTGCTGCTGTCCGCGGCGGCGGTCTCCGTCCCCGGTGTGCTGACCGCCTGCTCCACCGGATCCGGCGACAGCGACGTCTCCAACGCGGGCAAGAAGCTGGCCGCCTGGCCCGCGTACAAACCCGCGAACGGCCCCAAGCCGGACCTCCCCGCCACCGAGGCCGGCGTCCAGGCCGGATACACCGCCTACCCCACCGACCTCGTCAAGTCCGTCGCCCGCACCCCCGGCGACGGCTCCACCGTCAAGGTCATGTCGGTGTCCTTCGGCACCCCTCCCAAGCCGGCCCCGGCCAACCGGTTCTGGGCCGCCGTCGAGAAGGCGCTGGGCGTGAAGATCGAGTACACGATCATCTCCCAGGCCGACTACCAGAAGAAGATGGCCACCGTCATGGCGGGCGACGCCGACGCCCTGCCCGACATCATCAACATGTTCTCCGGCTTCGTCCTGCCCCGCGAGGCCGAGTTCGTGCAGCGCCGCGCCGAGGACCTCACGCCGTACCTCTCCGGCGAGGCCGTCGCCGACTACCCCAACCTCGCGGGCATCCCTACCCACGCCTGGAAGGACATGGGCCGCATCGGCGGCCGCATCTACGGCATCCCACTGGAACGACCCCTGCCCGGCTCCACCCTCTGGACCAACCAGGGCATGTTCACCGACGCCGGGATGAAGGAGGGCTGGACCTCCGAGGACTTCACCGCCGTGGCGAAGCGGGCGACCAGCGGCCGTACCTACGCACTCGGCGCGGCCCAGGGCTCCCTGTTCGGCAACGCCGTGCACTCCTCCGCCCACAACGCGCCCCAGAACTGGGCGGTCACCGACGACGGCACCTTCCGGCCGGGCTGCGCCGACGAGCGCTACAAGGCGGCCATCGCCTTCCAGGCCGGGCTGCGCAGGAACGGCTCCTACTATCCCGACGCCACCTCCGTCTCCCAGATCGACCTGACGACCCTCTTCTACAACGGCACCGTCGGCTCCATGCAGGACGGCTTCGGCGCCTACCTGCCCAAGTACCGTGAGACACAGGGCAAGTTGACCCCGGCCGCAGCGCTGCCGTACAGCGTCGGCGGGGAGCCCGGCGGCATCGTCGCCGCCCGCCGCTCCTTCGGCTACACCGTCCTGAAGAAGGCGAAGAAGGAACGCGTCGAGCTGCTCCTGCGCATCCTCGACCACCTCGCGGCCCCCTTCGGCAGCCAGGAGTGGGAGCTCGTCCACTACGGCGTCGAGGGCACCCACTTCACCCGCGGCAAGGACGGCTCCCCCGAGCCCACCGAGCTCGGCGAGGTCGAGAACAACACCAACCTGCCGTTGAAGTACCTCGCCGAAGGCCCCCAGGTGCTGTTCGTGCCGGGCATGCCCGATGCCGTACGGGCCCTGCACGCCTGGCAGCGGAAGGTGGTGCCGCACGCCATCCGGGACGCCTCCTTCGGGCTGCAGTCCCGGACCAGGAACGCCCAGGGCACCACGCTCAAGGCGATGCTCGACGACGCCGTCACCGGAATCGTCGCCGGACGGCTGCCGCTGTCGGAGTGGGACGGGGTGGTCAAGAAGTGGCGTGCTCAGGGCGGCGACAGAATGGCGGCGGAGCTCGCGAAGGACTACGCGGCCAACACATGAGGCGCCGCCGGTGGAACAGGCGGCGCGGGGGATGGAGAACGGGATGACGGGCAAGGGACGGGTCACAATCCGCGAGGTCGCCGAGCGGGCCGGGGTGTCGATGGCGACGGCCTCGCGCGCGCTGAGCGGCAACCATCCGGTGCCGGCCGCGACCCGGGCCCGTGTCCTGCGCGCCGCCCGCGACCTCGACTACGTCGCCAACGCGCACGCCCGGGCGCTGGTCGGCGGCGGCCGCAAGATGGCCGCCGTCGTCGTCCGGCAGGTCACCAGCCCCTTCTACGCGCAGGTCGCCGAGGGCGTGGAGGCGGAGGCCGCCGACCGCGGATGGCTGTGCGTCGTCGGGGCGACCGGCGGGGACCCGCAGCGGGAGATGGAGTTCGTGCAGCTGATGCGGGAGGAGGGGGCCCGGCTGGTGATCCTCGTCGGCGGGGTCGTCGAGGACGACGCGTACCGGGAGCGGGTGGCCCACTACGCGCAGGCCCTCGACTCCTCGGGGGCCAGGCTCGTCCTGTGCGGCCGTCCCGCTCCCGATCCCGAAACCCCGGCGCTGGTCGTCGAGTTCGACAACGAGGCGGGGGCCCGGGCGATCACCGGGCATCTGCTGTCGGCGGGGCACCGGCGGATCGTCTTCCTCGGCGGGCTGCCGGGCAACACCGCGCTGGACGCCCGGGTGGCGGGATACCGGGCCGCACTCGCCGAGCACGGGGTGCCCGCGGCGGCCGCACGGGTCGTCGACTGCGGGCTCGGCCGGACCGCCGGTCTCCGGGCGATGGCCGAACTCCTCAAGGAGACAAGGGAGTTCACGGCTGTCGTCGCCGGGGACGACATGGTCGCCGCGGGCGCGCTGCGCGCCATCGCCGACGCCGGGCTCGGTGTCCCCGACGACATCTCCGTCGTCGGCTACAACGACATCCCCCTGGCCGAGGACTTCAACCCGCCCCTGACCACGGTCCGTACCCCCGCCGAGGAACTCGGCCGGGCCGCCGTACGCATCGCTCTGCGCGACCCCGAGCACGCCGCCGGCAGCCACCATCTGCTGGGCACCCACATCGTCGTACGCCGAAGCGTCGCGCCACCCCCTGCTGACGGAGGAATCACCCCCGTATGACCGCGCCGTACGTGTCGCTCCCCGCCCTGCCCCCGGACGACCTCGCGCTCTCCCCGGTCACCGGCTGGACCCGGGCCCACTGGGAAGCCCTCGCCGACCGGCTTCTCGACGGGCTCCTGCCCTATGCCACCCCGGGCTTCGCCCAGTACCGGCTGCCCGGGCCGCCCAGCCACTCCGGAGTCTGGTCCGACGGGCTGGAAGGGTTCGCCCGGTCCTTTCTGCTGGCGGCCTTCCGGATCGCCGGATCACAGGGGAGGGTCGGGCCGGAACTCATCGAGCGGTACGCCGCCGGGCTCGCCGCCGGCACCGATCCGCAGCACCCCGAGCACTGGCCGCCCATCGCCGACCGCAGCCAGCCCATGGTCGAGGCGGCCTCCGTCGCCCTCGCGCTGCACGAAACCCGGCCCTGGCTCTGGGACAGGCTCGACGACGGTGTCCGTGGCCGAGTGGTCGAGTGGCTCGGCCAATTCGTCGGGGCGACCGCCAACGACTCCAACTGGCGGCTCTTCCAGGTGATCACGGAGGAGTTCCTCGCCTCCGTGGGCGCCCCGCACAGCCGGGCGGAGATCGACGCCGGACTCGCCCGTCTGGACGACTGGTACCGGGGCGGCGGCTGGTACACCGATGGGGACGGCAAGAAGTTCGACTACTACAATGGCTGGGCGCTGCACCTGTACCCGGTGCTGTGGTCCCGGATCGCCGGACCGCGCGCCGATCCGGGGACCGTGGCCCGGCACCGCGCCAGGCTGCGCGAGTTCCTCGGCGTCCACCAGCTCTTCCTCGGCTCCGACGGCGCCCCCGTCCATCACGGCCGCTCCCTCACCTACCGCTTCGCGGCCGCCGCCCCGCTCTGGGCGGGCGCCCTCGCCGACGCCACCCCGCTACCGCCCGGCCGCACCCGCCGCCTCGCCTCCGGCACCCTCAAGCACTTCACCGAGCGGGGCGTCCCGGACGAACACGGGCTGCTCACCCTCGGCTGGTACCAGCCGTTCCCCGGAGTCCTCCAGCGCTACTCGGGCCCCGCCTCCCCCTACTGGGCCGGCAAGGCCTTCCTCGGTCTGCTGCTGCCGGAGGACCACCCGGTGTGGACGGCCCCCGAGGAACCCGGCCCCGTCGACACCAACGACTCCATCCTCGCCCTCCCGGCCCCCGGCTGGCTGATCCACTCGACCACTTCCGACGGGATCGTCCGCCTCGTCAACCACGGCACCGACCGTCTCCCGCCCCCGCCCGCGGCGGACGCCGACAGCCCGCACTACTCCAAGCTCGCCTACTCCACCGCGACCGCCCCCGACACCCCTCTCGGCCCCGACAACCACCTCTCCCTGATCGCCCCCGACGGCACCCCCTCCCCACGCGGACGCATCCACCCGCTGCGCTGTGAGGGCCGCAGAGCGGCCTCCTGGCACGAGGCGCACGGCCACCGCGTCGAGACGGTGAGCGTGGTCCACGGACCGTGGGAGATCCGCGTGCACCGCATCGACGAGACGCACGACGGACAGGTGAGAGAAGGAGGTTGGGCCCTCGCCGACGACACCGCGCCGCCCGTCGTCGAATCCGGGCCCGGCTGGGCGCTGGCCCGCCGCACCGACGGGCTCACCAGTGCCCTCGCAGGGCTGTACGGCTGGGGCGAGGGCGCGGGGACGGTCGTAGCGGCCGAGGACGCCAACGCGTACGGCCGGTACTCGGCGACCCCCGTCCTCGAAGGCACCGGGCCGCTCCTGGTCACCCTCGTGACGCTCGGCACCGGGCGGTACACCGGGGCGAGCGCGCGGGTCGACGCCGAGGGGAGTGTGGAGGTGCGGTTCCCGGACGGGGTCAGGGAACGGGTGGACCCGTAGCGGCGGCGGGCGTCAATCTCCGCGCGGGGTCGTCAGCCCTTCATCCCGCACGGGGCTGTCAGCCCTTCGCCAGCGTCACCGCCTGGTCCAGCGCCTGCAGGAACCGGTTCACCGTCACCCGGTCCCGCACCGCGAGCCGCAGCCAGTCCTCACCCAGCCCCGGGAACGTGTCCCCGCGCCGCACCGCGAAACCGAGGTCGCGCAGATGCCGTCGTACGGCGGCGGCCTCCGGCAGTCGCACGAGGACGAAGGGACCCTCGGCCGGTTCTGCCACCCGGAGTCCGTCCGGGGCGAACTCCCGCAGCCCGGCGACGAGATGGGCCCGGTCCGTGGCGATGCGGTGGGCCGCGTGGGCGGCCTCGGCCAGCGCCCGCGGCTCCATGCAGGCCCGGGCCGCGGCGAGGGCCGGTGTGGAGACCGGCCACAGCGGCTGGGCCCGTTCCAGGTCGGCGATCGTCTCCGGGGCGGCGAGGACGTAACCGATCCGGAGCCCCGCCAGACCCCACGTCTTCGTCAGGCTGCGCAGGACGACGAGTCCGGGCACGTCGGTGCGCCCGGCCAGCGCCTCCCGCTCGCCCGGCACCGCGTCCAGGAACGCCTCGTCCACCACCAACGTCCGCCCGGGACGGGCCAGTTCAGTGATCGAGGCGGCCGGATGCAGAACCGACGTGGGGTTGGTCGGATTGCCGATCACCACCAGGTCGGCGTCCTCGGAGACGGCCGCCGGAGTGAGCCGGAAGCCGTCCCGCGCCCGCAGCAGCACCCGGTCGACCGTGTGTCCGGCGTCCCGCAGCGCCGCCTCCGGCTCGGTGAACTGCGGGTGCACCACCACCGGGTGACGAACCGTCAACGCACGGGCGAGCAGCACGAAGGCCTCGGCGGCGCCCGCGGTCAGCAGCACCCGTTCCACGGGCACCTCGTGCCGGGCCGCCACCGCCGCCCGCGCCTCGCGCCCGTCGGGATACGCGGCGAGCCCGGTCAGCGACCCGGCGATCCGTTCCCGCAGCCACGCCGGGGGAGTGTCCGCGCGGACGTTCACGGCGAGGTCCGTCAGCCGCGCCCCGTCGTCCCGCACCTCGGCGTCACCGTGGTGCCGCAGGTCGTGGCCGCCGGCGTGGTCAGTGTGCATGGGAGTGGGCGCCATGGTGGTGCCCATGGTGGTGGCCGTCGTCGTCCGGATGGAAGTGCGGCTGCTGCGGCAGACCCACCTTGTCCTCGAAACCGGGCAGCGCGATGCGGTACACGCACGAGTCGCAGTTCATCCGCAGGTCGCCCGCGACGGCCTCCCGGTACCGCTCCATCACCAGGTCGAGCAGCTCCGGCTCCGGACCGATGACCTCCGCGGAGCGCACCTCGACCTGCGGGTGCGCGGCCGCCCAGCCCTCGGTCTGCTGCTTCACCCGGTCCGGCAGGATCCCGGTGAACAGGAAGTAGGGGAGCACGACGACCCTCTTCGCGCCCAGTGCCACACACCGGTCGAGTCCGCTCGGTACGTCCGGCGCCGCCAGCGACACGAACGCCGTCTCCACGCCCGCGTATCCGCGCCCCTCCCACAGCAGCCGGGCCGCCTTGTACACCTCGGCGTTGGCGTCGGGGTCCGTGGAGCCCCGGCCGACGAGCAGCACGGTCACGTCCGCCCGGTCCAGGCGAGCGCGGCCCCCGTCGGCGCCCAGCGCCTCGTCGAGACGCCGCTCCAGCACGGCCAGCAGCGCCGGATGCGGACCCAGCGGACGACCGTACGTGTACGAGATCCCGGCGTGCCGCTCCTTCTCGCGGGCCAGCGCGGCCGGGATGTCGCCCTTGGCGTGCCCGGCGGACACCAGCATCAGCGGTACGGCGGCGAACCGGCGGACGCCCTGCTCCACCAGCTCGGCCACCGCGTCGCCCAGCGGCGGCGGGGACAGCTCGATGAAGCCCCCCGCGACGGGCAGTTCGGGGTGGCGGGCCCCCAGCTCCCGGACGAAGTCACGGAACGCCTCGGCGCCGGCCTCGTCCCGGGTGCCATGACCGGCGATGAGCAGGGCGGGCTGGGGGGTGGTCACGATGTCTCCTCGGTCTTCTGGGCAAGAGGCCTTTGGGCAAGAGGCCTCTGGGCAAGGGGCTTCTGCGCAAGGGGCTTCTGCACAAGGGGTTTCTGGGCGAAGGGGTGGTACAGCAGGGCGTTGAGCGCGGCGGAGGCGACCGCCGAACCGCCCTTCTCGGACACGTTGCTCACGGCGGGCAGCCCGCTCTCGCGCAACGCGGCCTTGGACTCGACCGCGCCGACGAAGCCGACGGGCAGCCCGATGACGAGCGCCGGGGCCGCGTCCAGGGTCAGCAACTCCTCCAGCGCGGTGGGGGCGTTGCCGATCACCCAGATCGCCCCCGGGCCGACCTGCTCGTGGGCGAGGCGGATCGCGTGGGCCGAACGGGTCAGCCCCGGCCCGGACTCGGCGTCCCGCAGCCGGCAGACGGTCTCCCGCCGGGTGATGCCCGCCGCGACCATCTCCACGTCGGTGACGACGGGCACACCGGAGTGCAGCGCGGCGTGCGCCTTCTCCAACTCGCCCTCGTCCATGACGAGATCGGTGGCGTACTCCAGATCGGCGGCGGAGTGGACGACCCTCTCCACCACGGCCCGGGTCAGCGGCGGGAAGTGCGAGGTGTCCAGGCGCGCCCGCATCCGCCGGTAGGACTCCACCTCGATCGGGTGGACGACACGGTTCACTTGGCACCTTCCTGCCAGCGGTAGCCGCGCGGTGTCACCATGCGGCCCGCGATGTTCCGGGTCGCCGTGTTGCCGACGGTCACGACCGTCATCATGTCGACCGTCGCCGGGTCGAGGGCGGCCAGGGTCGTCAGCCGGCCGGACTCGTCGGGCCGCGAGGCGTTGCGTACGACACCGACCGGAGTCGCCGCCTCCCGGTGCCCGGCGAGGATCGCGAGCGCCTTCGGCAACTGCCAGTCCCGGCCCCGGGAACGGGGGTTGTAGAAGGTGACCACGATGTCCGCCTCCGCCGCCGCGCGCACGCGCCGCTCGATGACCTCCCACGGTGTGTGCAGATCCGAGAGGCTGATCGACACGTGGTCGTGGCCCAGCGGGGCGCCCAGGATCGCGGCCGCCGCGAGAGCGGCCGTCACGCCCGGGACGCCGACCACGTCGATGTCGTCGGAGGCCTCGGCGAGCGCGGGGGAGGCCATGGCGTACACGCCGGCGTCCCCGCTGCCGATGAGCGCGACCGCCTGCCCCTTGCGTGCCTCGGCCACGGCGGTCCTGGCCCGCTCCTCCTCGGCGCCCAGGCCCGACTCCAGGACCCGGGTGCCGGGACGCAGCAGATCCCGGATCTGGTCGACGTACTGGTCGAGCCCGACCAGCACCGAAGCCCGCCCGAGCTCCGCCTTCGCGCGGGGCGTCAACAGGTCCCGGGCGCCCGGACCCAGCCCGACGACCGCGAGCCGGCCGCGCGCGGGACGCCGTACGACGGCACAGGTGGCCATGGCGGGCAGTGCGGCCGACTTCCGCTTGGGGACGAGGAGTTCACCGCCGTTCAGCAGCGCGGCGGCCTCGGCGACGGAAGGGGTTCCGACGGCGGCCAGGGGCGCGTCCGAGGGGTTGGGCACCTCGACGGCGGCCAACTCCTCGGCGGAGTGGGTGATCAGGGGCACGCCGAGCCGCTCTGCGGCCGCGACGATCCCGGGCTCCTCGGCCTTGGCGTCCACGGTGGCGAGTTCGGCGACCGACTTCACGGACAGCCCGGCCTCGCGCAACGAGCCCTCGATCAGCTCCAGCACCTCCTCCACCGGCGCGCCCCTGGAGGCGCCGACACCGACGACGAGGGTGGGCGGCCGCAGCACGACCTCCCGCTCCGAGGGCTCGACGAGACGGTCCGTCACCCGGATGCCGTACGCCCCCTCCGCGGCCACCGGCAGTGGGGGAAGCGGCCAGCCCGACTCGTTGTGCAGGGCGACGGGTTCGCCGTCCAGGAGGGCCCGCGACACGGCCGCCACCGCGCCGTCCACCGGCAGTCCGAGGGTGTCAAGACCCGGCAGCCCCACCGCGTCGGTCGCCGTCGTCACCACGGGCTCGGCACCCAGCAACTCCCCGGCCTCCCGGGCGAGTTCATTGGCACTGCCCCCGTGCCCGCCGACCAGCGACACGGCGAACCGCCCACCCTCGTCGACACACACCACACCCGGGTCGGACGCCTTGGAGTCGAGCAGCGGCGCGATCAGCCGTACGACCGCTCCCGTCGCCAGGAAACACACGAGCTGCTCGCACTCCGCGAACGCCCGCCGTACGGCGTCGCCCACGGGCCCGTCGTACACGCGCGTGCGGTCCGGCCATGCCGCGGCCAGCCGGTCGCGCGCCGCCGCCCCCGCCGCGGTGGCGGAAATGAGGCCGATCACAGAGCAACTCCCTCTCGATACACGGGGTTTCTTTCGCCCCACAGCAGGAAAACCGGATTGGTCGCCGCGAGCCTGGTCACGTCACCCGGCAGCGGTGCCAGCCGGGACGACTGCAGCAGTACGCCGTCGCAGCCGAACCCGGCATCGGCGAGGGCCGCGCGTACGGCCGGCACCCGGTCGAGTGCGGCCAGGGCGACGACGACACCACGCCGGGCCCGCCGCGCACAGGCGGCGACGATGCCGGGCAGTTCGTGTCCACCACCACCGACGAACACGGCGTCGGGATCGTCGAGTTGAGTCAGCGCGTCCGGCGCCGTCCCCTCCACGACCTGTACGTCGACCCCGTGGGCGGCCGCGTTGGCGCGGATCCGCTCGACACCGTCGGGGGACTTCTCGACCGCGACGACGGCGGCACCGAGCCGCGCGCACTCCACGGCCACTGACCCGGAACCCGCGCCGACGTCCCAGACGAGATCACCGAGCCGCGGCCCCAGCCGTGCCAGCGCCAGCGCCCGCACCTCGAACTTGGTGATCATCGAGTCGCGGTGGGCGAACTCGCTTTCCTCCAGGGCCCATTGGGCGGACCCGGCGACAGGTCCGGCGACCGTGCGTACGCCGCCGAGCACGCGAGACTCATCGAGACACAGCACGACACTCACAACGGAACCCCAGTCCCGGGCGGCGGCTTCGGCGGGGCTGACCCACTCGACACGCTCATCGGCAGTACCCAAGTCGGAGGCGACCACGAGAACACGGTTTAGGGGCGCGGGGAACTGCGCGACCAGCCCCGACGCAGCCGCAGTCGCCCGACCACCTTTCTCGGCACCCCCTGTCGCGAGCGCAGCACCCAACTCCGCAGGCCCGGCCCCAGGCCCGGTCAGCACCGCCACCTTCGGACGAGCCCGGCACACATTCACCGCCGTACGCAGATCCCGCCCATGCGCACTGACCACCACCGCGTCGTCCCACGGCAACCCCACGCGAGCAAACGCGGCCGCGACGGAAGAGACCCCCGGCCGCACATCCAGCGCATCGGACCCGAACCGCTCGGCCAGTGCCCGCACGATCCCGAAGAACCCGGGGTCGCCGGAGGCCAGCACGACGACCTGGCTCCCCTTGTCGTGATGCCGTTCGATGACGTCCAGCGCCGGTGCCAGCGGCCCGAGGACGACCCGCTCGGCATCCGCGGGGACCGCCGCGGCGTCCAGATGCCGCCGCCCGCCCACGACCAGCTCCGCCCCGGCCAGGCACTCCGGAGACGGCGCCCCCGTCCCCGTACCCACGACCGTGATCACGTGCTCGCACCCCGCGCCCGCAGCTCCCGCCGGGCCTCCGGGTCCGCCTTGCGGTACCCGTGGAAGTGGCCGGGGTGGTACAGGTGCGACCGGGTGCCCTCGGCGTCCAGCGCCGGGCCGACCAGGAACAGCGTGTGCTTCCACAGCTTGTGCTCCTTGACGGTCTCCTCCAGCGTCTCGATCGTGCACCGCACGATCAGCTCCTCCGGCCAGGTCGCCTGATAGGCGACGACGACCGGGGTGGACGTCGGATAGCCGCCCTCCAGCAGCTCCCGCACCAGCTGCCCGCTGCGTGCCGCGGACAGGAAGATCGCCATGGTGGTGCCGTGCTTGGCGAACTCCCGTACCTCCTCGCCGGGCGGCATCGGCGTCTTGCCACCGCCGAGCCGGGTCAGCACGACGGACTGTGCGACCTCGGGGATGGTCAGCTCACGCTGCGCGAGCGCGGCGACGGCCGAGAAGGCGGAGACCCCGGGCACGACCTCGGTCTCGATACCGATCTGCGCGCACCGGTCGAGCTGTTCCTGCGTGCCGCCCCACAGGGCGGGGTCGCCGGAGTGGATACGGGCGACCTTGAGGCCCTCCTCGCGGGCCCGCTCGTACACCGCGACCACGTCCTCCAGTGACATGGTCGCCGAGTCGAGGATCTCCGCGTCCGCGCGTGCGTGGTCGAGAACCTCCGCCTGCACCAGGCTCGCGGCCCAGATCACGACGTCGGCCTCGGCGATGGCGCGCGCGGCCCGGAACGTCAGCAGATCGGCGGCGCCGGGGCCGGCACCGACGAAGGTCACCTTGCCGGTGGGGGCATCGGCCATGGGAATCGGTCCTCTCATTGCAAAAGGGGTCAAGGGTGTCGCCGGTGCGGTGGCCGGATGTGCGCGAACGGGGGTTGATCGGATACCAAGGCCCTATGGCGGTCTTCGTCGCGCTCGGCGCGTTCCTGATGACGCTGGCCGGCGGCTGGACGGCACAGCGGGTGACCGACCGCCGTCATCTGGTCCTGGGACTGGCCGGCGGCCTGATGCTCGGCGTGGTCGGACTGGACCTGCTGCCGGAGGCGCTGCACGCGGCCGGCGACGAGGTCTTCGGCGTGCCGGCGGCCCTGCTCCTCTTCGTGGCCGGCTTTCTGCTGGCCCATCTGGTGGAACGCCTGCTGGCCGCCCGCCAGGCCGCGCACGGCGGCGAGGAACGTGAGAAGCACGGCGGCCGGGTGCCCGAGGTGGGCCTGACGGCCGCCGGCGCGATGGTCGGCCACAGCGTCATGGACGGCGTGGCGATCGGCGCGGCCTTCCAGGTGGGCGGCGGCATGGGCACGGCGGTCGCGCTGGCCGTGGTGGCCCACGACTTCGCGGACGGCTTCAACACGTACACGATCACGAGCCTGTACGGGAACGCCCGCCGCAAAGCCCTGACCATGCTGGCCGCGGACGCGGTGGCCCCGGTGGTGGGCGCGGCCTCGACGGCGTTCGTGACCATCCCGGAGGGCCTGCTCGGCGGCTATCTCGGCCTCTTCGGCGGCGCACTCCTGTATCTCGCGGCGGCCGAGATCCTCCCCGAGGCCCACCACGAACACCCCGCCCGCTCGACCCTGCTGTGCACGGTCGCGGGCGTGGGCTTCATCTGGCTGGTGGTCGGCCTGGCCGGCTGATCCGGTCGCTCTTGAGGGACTCACAACTTGCCGCCCCGGGTACCGTCCCGCCGCGCGGGCGCGATGAGGGTGGAGAGATACGGCAACGCAGCCCCGTCGAGCTCCGCGGCAGACCGAATGGACTCACCCTCCAGGCCGAGCGCCGACCCCCATACGGCGTCCTCGATCCGCCCGGTCTCCCTGAGCGCCTCGGCCACCTCACCGGCCTGCCGCCCGAACTTGTACGCGACGACGGTCCCGGGCCCGTTGAGCGCGTCCTTGAGCACGGCGGAACCGGCGGTGACGGGCACCAGCGTGAGCGGCTCGGTGCCCTCGGTCAGCACGGCCCCGGAACGGGCCGCGAGGTCCTGCATCGCGGTGATCCCGGGGACGGTCTCGACGACGACGTCCGGCACGAGCTCGCCGATGGTCTGCGCGAGATAGGTGAAGGTGGAATAGACGTTGGGGTCGCCGATGGTGGCGAAGGCGACGGACGAGTGCGCGGCAAGCAACTGGGCGACCCGTTCCCCGGCCGCGTCCCAGGCGGCCTCGCGCCGGGCGTGGTCGGTGCGCTCGTTGAGAGCGAAGACGACCCGGACGATCTTCTCCCGGGACACGTAGTGCAGAACGGTCGCCTCGGCCCGCCCCCGCTCCCCGCTGTCCATGACGGGCACGACGACCACGTCGGCGGCGCGCAGGGCGTTGACACCCTTGACGGTCACCAGCTCCGGATCCCCGGGCCCGACCCCGACCCCGATCAACCTGCTGCTGCTCATGACGTCCGGCACCTCTCCACGAACCTACGGGCGACACCGGGCTCCGAGGCCCAGTGCGTGTGCAGATAGCTCGCGTGCACACCACGCTGTACGAAACCTTCGAGCCGTCGCCGGGGCACCCGTACCCCCCAGGCGGCCGCGTCCCCCGCTTCCGGCTCGACGACCGTCCGGTGGAACTCGTGCCCCCGCATCCGGGTCCCGGCGACGGCGAGCGAACTGTCGCTGACGGCGACGGCGTCCCGGTACCCGAGGGTGAGGGTCTCCTCCATCCGCGCCGAGGCGTCGAGCACCCCGCACATGGGCTGCCCGTCGAGTTCGCGGCACAGGTAGAGCAGCCCGGCGCACTCGGCGGCGACGGGAGCACCGCTCTCCGCGAGCGCGGAAACGGCCGTGCGCAGCGGCTCGTTGGCGGACAGCTCGGCGGCGTACACCTCCGGGAACCCACCCCCGATGACCAACCCGGCTGTGCCGTCGGGTAGTTGCTCGTCCCGCAAGGGATCGAAGGGGACGACTTCAGCCCCGGCCGCGGTGAGCAGTTCGCTGTGCTCCGCGTAGGAGAAGGTGAAGGCAGGACCACCGGCGACGGCGACCACGGGAGAGTTCGACTGCGGGGCCGGTGGGGGCTGGTCGCGCAGTTCCCCGCGCCCCTGACCTGCCCACCTGGTCGTGTCTTCCAGCCCGTCCGGCGTTTGAGGACGAGGCCCTTCGGGCCGATGGGGGTCCGGGGGCGCAGCCCCCAGGACCTCAGCCGCATCCCACGCCGCGCACGGCAACGCCCCCGCACTACGCGCCAGTTCGGCCAACGCCGACAGATCGCACCCCTGCGAGACCTGCGCGGCCATCGCCGCCACCGCGTCCACCGCGGCGTCCTGCCGCTCCGCGACCGGCACCAGCCCCAGATGCCGGGACGGCGTGTCCACCTGGGCCACCCGCCGCAACACCCCGAACACAGGCACCCCGGCCGACTCCAACGCCTCCCGCAGCAACGCCTCATGCCGGTCGGAGGCGACCTTGTTGAGGATCACGCCCCCGAGCCGCACCTCCGGATCCCAGGACGCGAACCCGTGCACCAGCGCGGCGACCGACCGGGACTGCGAGGAGGCGTCGACCACCAGCACCACCGGCGCCCGCAGCAGCTTCGCCACATGCGCGGTGGAGGCCAGCTCGCCTTCCCCCGCGGCCCCGTCGAACATGCCCATCACGCCCTCGACGACGGCGATGTCACACCCCTGCGCCCCGTGCAGGAACAGCGGGGCCACCAGCTCGGGCCCGCACAGGTACGCGTCGAGATTCCGCCCCACCCGCCCGCTCGCGAGCGCGTGATACCCGGGATCGATGTAGTCCGGGCCCACCTTGTGCGGGGACACGGCGAGCCCCCGCGCGGCGAACGCGGCCATCAGCCCCGTGGCGACGGTGGTCTTGCCGCTGCCGGAGGACGGCGCGGCGATGACCAGCCGTGGGACGGAGGAACTCACCACTCGATGCCCCTCTGCCCCTTCTGCCCGGCGTCCATGGGGTGCTTCACCTTGGACATGTCGGTCACGAGATCGGCGAAGTCGACGAGCTTGTCGGGCGCGTTCCGCCCGGTGATGACCACGTGCTGGGTCCCCGGACGATTCCGGAGAACGTCCAGCACCTCGTCCGTGTCCACCCACCCCCAGTGCATGGGGTACGCGAACTCGTCGAGCACGTACAGCTTGTACGTCTCGGCGGCCAGATCCCGCTTGACCTGCTCCCAGCCCTCCCGGGCCTTCTCCTCATTGTCCATCTGGGCGTCCCGCTGCACCCAGGACCAGCCCTCGCCCATCTTGTGCCAGTCGACGGACCCGCCCTCACCGCTCGCACCGAGCACCCGCAGCGCGTTCTCCTCGCCGACCTTCCACTTCGCCGACTTGACGAACTGGAACACCCCGATGGGCCACCCCTGGTTCCAGGCCCGCAGCGCGAGCCCGAACGCGGCGGTGGACTTCCCCTTCCCGACGCCCGTGTGCACGACCACCAACGGCCGGTTACGGCGTTGACGGGTCGTCAGTCCGTCCTCCGGCACCACACTCGGCTGCCCCTGAGGCATTACGCGGCCCTCCTCTGTACGTCCTTCACGAGCCCTGCGATCGAGTCCGCCCGCAACTCGTCCAACGTCACCCCGGTACCGCCCAGTTCACCGGCGAGCTGCCCGGCCAGCCCCAGCCGCACGGGCCCGGACTCGCAGTCGACGACGACGGAGGCGACCCCGTCGGCGGCGAACAGCCGGGCCGCCCGCCCCGCGAGGGCGACGGGCTCGGGTCCTCCGGTGGCCCGCCCGTCCGTCACCACGACGACCAGCGCCCGCCGGGCCGGATCCCGCAACCGCTCCACCCGCAGCACCTCGTGCGCCCGCAGCAGCCCGGCCGCCAAGGGCGTACGGCCACCCGTCGGCAGTGTCTCCAGCCGGGCCGCCGCCGCGTCCACGGACGACGTCGGCGGCAGCGCCACCTCCGCGGCCGACCCCCGGAAGGTCACCAGGCCCACCTTGTCCCGCCGCTGGTACGCGTCGAGGAGCAGCGACAGCACGGCACCCTTCACCGCGCTCATCCGCTGCCGTGCCGCCATCGACCCCGAGGCGTCGACGACGAACAGCACGAGATTGCCCTCGCGCCCCTCGCGCGTCGCCTGCCGCAGATCGTCACGCCGGACGACGAGACCGCGCCCCGACCGCCCCCGGGCCCGCTGATGCGGCGCCGCGGCCTGCACGGTCGCCGCCAGGTGCAGCTTGGTCAGGGCCCCGCGGGGCCGCCGGGCCCCGGTCGTCCGCCCGTGCTCGGTCCGGGCCCGCGACCGCCGCCCGGCGGCACCCTCACCGAGTCCGGGCACGCTGAGCACCTTCGTACGGAACGGCTCGGAGGCCCGCGCGGCGGACTGCTCACCCGAACCCGCGCCGGATGCCTGCGGCTCGCCGCCCTCACCGGCCTCGGGCTGCGCACCGGAGTCACCGCCGGTCTCCGGCCCGTCGGACGGCGACGGCTGCCCGCCGTCTCCACCGCCGTCACCGGGCCCGTCCGGATCGGGCTCGTCATCGTCCTCGGAGCCGCTGAACTCCTCCAGCGTCTCGTCGAGTTTGTCCTCGTCGAGCCCCGGCGCGTCGAAGGGATTACGGCGCCTGCGGTGCGGCAGCGCGAGCAGCGCGGCCTGCCGTACGTCCTCCGCGAGCACATCCGTCCGCCCGGCCCAGGCGGCGAGCGCGGAGGCGGTCCGGGCCATCACGATGTCGGCCCGCATTCCATCGACCTCGAAGGCGGCACACGTCGCCGCGATCTGCCGCAGCGCCCCGTCGCCCAGCCGCACCGACGGCAACAACTCCCGTGCGGCGACGACCCGTTGCCGTACGGCCGTCTCCTCGTCCGCCCAACGGGCCGTGAAACCCGCCGGATCGTCGTCGTACGCGAGCCGTCGCCGTACGACCTCCACCCGCTGGTCGGGTTCCCGCGAGGCCGCGACCTCGACGGTCAGCCCGAACCGGTCGAGCAACTGCGGCCGCAGCTCACCCTCTTCGGGGTTCATGGTGCCCACGAGCAGGAACTTCGAGGCGTGCCGCACGGAGACGCCCTCCCGCTCCACGTACGACGCCCCCATCGCGGCCGCGTCGAGCAGCAGGTCGACGAGGTGGTCGTGCAGGAGGTTGACCTCGTCGACGTAGAGGATCCCGCGGTGCGCGTCCGCCAACAGCCCGGGTTCGAAGGCCTTCACGCCCTCCGCGAGCGCGCGCTCGATGTCGAGGGCGCCGACCAGCCGGTCCTCGGAGGCGCCGACGGGGAGTTCGACCATGCGGGAGGGGCGACGGACGCCGTTGCCGCTCTCGTGCGGGCCGTCCGGGCACGAGGGGTCGGGCGCGGACGGGTCGCAGGAGAAGCGGCAGCCGGCGACGACGGAGACCTCGGGCAGCAGCGCCGAAAGGGCGCGCACCGCCGTCGACTTGGCCGTGCCCTTCTCGCCGCGCACCAGCACACCGCCGACCGCCGGTGACACGGCGTTCAGCAGCAGCGCGAGCCGCAGGTCGTCCTGGCCGACGACGGCCGTGAACGGAAACGGGGTACTCACTTCTCGTCGCCCTCCAAGTCGCCTTCCAGCTCCAGGTAGGTGGCCCGCAGCCGTTCCAGGGTGTCCGCGTCCGGCTCGGCCCACAGTCCGCGCTCGGCGGCCTCCAGCAGCCGCTCCGTGATGCCGCGCAGCGCCCAGGGGTTGGACTTCTTCATGAAGTCCCGGTTCTCCGCGTCGAAGACGTACTCCGCGCTGAGCTTCTCGTACATCCAGTCGTCGACGACGCCGGCCGTGGCGTCGTACCCGAAGAGGTAGTCGACGGTCGCCGCCATCTCGAAGGCGCCCTTGTAGCCGTGCCGACGCATCGCAGCCATCCAGCGCGGGTTGACCACGCGGGCGCGGAAGACCCGGTGGGTCTCCTCACCGAGCGTCCGCGTCTTCACCTGGTCGGGAGTGGCCGAATCACCCACGTACGCCTCGGGGTTGGCGCCCGTGAGGTGGCGGACCATCGCGACCATGCCGCCGTGGTACTGGAAGTAGTCGTCGGCGTCGACCAGGTCGTGCTCACGGGTGTCGACGTTCTTCGCGGCGACGTTGATCCGCCTGAACGCGGTCTCCATGTCGCCGCGCGCCGCCCGCCCGTCGAGCCCGCGCCCGTAGGCGTAGCCGCCCCACACCGCGTACACCTCGGCGAGGTCGGCGTCCGAACGCCAGTTGCGGGCGTCGATCAGTGGGAGCAACCCGGCCCCGTACGCCCCCGGCTTGGACCCGAAGACACGGGCCGTGGCCCGCCGCCGGTCACCGTGCTCGGCGGTGTCCTCGTCGGCGTGCGCCTTCACGAAGTTCTGCTCGGCGGGCTCGTCCAGCTCGGCGACCCTGCGCACGGCGTCGTCGATCAGCCCGACCACGTGCGGGAACGCGTCCCGGAAGAAGCCCGAGATCCGCACGGTGACGTCGATGCGCGGCCGCCCGAGCTCCGCGAGGCCGATCACCTCGAAGCCGGTCACCCGGCGCGAGGCCTCGTCCCACACCGGACGGCAGCCAAGGAGCGCCAGGATCTCGGCGATGTCGTCACCCTGGGTGCGCATCGCGGACGTGCCCCAGACCGTGAGGCCCACGGACTTCGGGTAGTCGCCGGTGTCCTGGAGGTACCGCTGCACGAGGGAGTCGGCGAGCGCCTGCCCGACCTCCCAACTCAGCCGGGAGGGAATGGCCTTGGGGTCGACGGAGTAGAAGTTCCGGCCGGTCGGCAGCACGTTGACGAGACCACGGGTCGGTGAACCGGAAGGACCCGCCGGGACGAAGCCGCCGTTCAGGGCCTTCAGGATGTGGTCGATCTCGTCCGTCGTGCGCGCGAGCCGGGGCACGACCTCGTCGCAGGCGAACTCCAGCACCGCGACGGCGTCGGGGAGTTCGGTGCCGAGGACGTCACGGACGAGGGAAGCGGCCGCCGCCGTGTCCCAGGAGAGGTCCTCCATCCGCTCCGCCAGGCGCCGGCACAGCTGCTCCAGCAGGTCGATCGCGTCGGCGGCCGAACGGGACGGCCCCTCGACGAGGTCGGACAGCTCCACCGGGACCTTCACCGGAGCGCCCGGCTCGGCGAGCAACTCCTTCTCCACGAGCCCGTAATGAGCCGCGAGACAGGCCCTGAGCCCCGGCAGGGCGTTGGCCTGGCCGCCCCACACCTGCGAGGCCCGCAGCACGGCGAGCACGAGGTTGACCCGCGGCTCACCCACCGGACCACCGCCGAGGATGTGCAGCCCGTCACGGATCTGCACGTCCTTGATCTCGCACAGATAGCCGTCGATGTGCATGACGAACTCGTCGAACGCCGTGTCGTCCGGCTGCTCGTCGACATGCAGGTCGTGGTGGAGCTCGGCCGCCTTCACCAGCGTCCAGATCTGCGCCCGGACGGCCGGGGCCTTGGCCGGGTCCAGGTCGGAGACGAGCGCGTACTCGTCCAGCAGCTGCTCCAGCTTGGCCAGGTCGCCGTACGTGTCGGCACGTGCCATCGGCGGCACCAGGTGGTCGACGACGGTGGCGTGCCCGCGCCGCTTGGCCTGGGTGCCCTCGCCCGGGTCGTTGACGATGAAGGGGTAGATCAGCGGCAGCTCACCGAGCACCGCGTCCGGCGCGCAACTCCCGCTGAGACCAAGACCCTTGCCGGGCAGCCACTCCATGGTGCCGTGCTTGCCCATGTGGACGACGGCGTCGGCGCCGAAGGAGTTCTCCAGCCACCGGTACGCGGCCATGTAGTGGTGCGACGGCGGCATGTCCGGGTCGTGGTAGATCGCGATCGGGTTCTCCCCGAAACCGCGCGGCGGCTGGATCATCACGACGACGTTCCCGAACTGCAGGGAAGCCAGCACGATGTCGTCCCCGTCGACGTACAGCGAGCCCGGCGGCTCACCCCACGCCTCCAGCATCGCGTCCCGCAGCTCCGGGTCGAGCGTGTCGAACCAGGCCCGGTAGTCGGCGAGCGGCACCCGCGCGGGCGCCGACGCCAGCTGGTCCTCGGTCAGCCACTCGACATCGTGACCGCCGGCCTCGATGAGCCGGTGGATCAACTCGTCGCCGCCCGAGGGGTATTCGGTGAGCGAGTACCCGGCGTCCCGGAGCGAGTCGAGCACCCGCACCGCCGAAGCGGGCGTGTCGAGACCCACCGCGTTGCCGACCCGCGAGTGCTTGGTCGGATACGCGGTGAAGACCAGCGCGAGCTTCTTCTCCGCGTTCGGCTTGTACTTCAACCGCGCGTGCCGTACGGCGATCCCGGCGACCCGCGCGGCCCGCTCCGGGTCCGCCACGTACACCGGGACGTCGTCGGGCCCCTGCTCCTTGAAGGAGAACGGCACGGTGATGAGCCGCCCGTCGAACTCCGGGATGGCGACCTGCATCGCCGCGTCCATGGGGGAGAGGGCGGCGTCGGACCCGTCCCACTGGGCCCTCGACGACGTCAGGCAGAGCCCTTGCAGCACCGGCACGTCGAGGTCGGCCAGCGCGCCGATGTCCCAGGCCTCCTCGTCCCCGCCGGCCGAGGCCTGCGAGGCGTGGGTGCCGCCGGCGGCGAGGACGGTGGCGACGAGGCAGTCGGCCCTGGCCAGCAGCTCGTAGAACTCCGCGTCGGCGCCGCGCAGCGAACCGCAGTACACCGGAAGGGCGTTGGCGCCCCGCGCCTCGATCGCCTCGCACAGGGTGTCCACGAACGCGGTGTTGCCGCTCAGTTCATGGGCCCGGTAGAAGAGCACGCCGATGGTCGGACGGCCCTCCTCGAAGACGTACGAGCCGTGGACGCCGTACTCCGGCATCTTCCGCGGCTCGACGAACCCCTCGCCGGTCAGCAGCACGGTGTCGGAGAGGAACCGGGCGAGCTCGGTGAGGTTGTCCGGGCCGCCCTCGACGAGGTACTTCAGCGCCTCGGCCACGACACCGGCCGGCACCGACGAGTCGGCCATCAACTCGGCGTCCGGGACGGCCTCCCCGCCCAGCAGCACGGTCGGGATACCCGAGGCCTTCAGGGCGGCCAGCCCGTCCTCCCAGGCCCGCTTGCCGCCGAGCAGCCGTACGACGGCGATGTCCGCGCCGTCGAGGAGCGCGGGCAGTTCGTCCGTGACGTCGACGCGCGTCGGGTTGCCGATCCGGTACCCGGCGTCCGAGGCGGCCCGGGCCGCCAGCAGATCCGTGTCGGCGGTCGACAACAACAACACTGTGCTCATGCGGGCGCTCCCGGTGGAATGAAAGGCAGTCCTTGCGGCGCACCGGACTCGATGAGCCGCCACAGCGCGTCCGTGTCCGCGTGCTGTTCGATCAGGTCGCCGAGCCGGTCGAGCTGCTCCTCGCGCAGCGCGGCGAACGAGGTGTCGGGGGCCGGCACGAACCGGCGGCCAGCGGCGGCCGCCACCTCCCGCAGGAACGCCCGCCGGAAACCGTCCGACTCCAGCGAACCGTGCCAGTGCGTGCCCCAGGTCTGGCCGACGCGCACGCCGTCGAGGAACGGCTCGCCTTCGCCAGTAGAGGCGACCCCGTGATGGATCTCGTACCCCTCGACGTCCTCCCCGAGGGCTTTGCCGACGGGGCGCGTGAGGGTCTTCTCACGGGCGAACCGCACCCGCACGGGCAGGACTCCGAGCCCCTCGACGTGCCCCTGACGGCTCTCGACCTCGTCCTCGATGTGCTCGCCGAGGATCTGGAATCCGCCGCAGATGCCGAGGACGGGCCGTCCCTCCGCGGCCCGTCGGACGAGGGCGTCCGCCAGCCCGCGCTCCCGCAGCCACTCCAGCGCGCGGACGGTCCCCCGGGTCCCCGGGATCACGACGAGATCGGCGTCCGCCAGCTCCTCCGCCCGGTCCACGAACCGCACCACGACGCCGGGTTCGGCGGCCAGGGCGTCCACGTCGGTGAAGTTGGACATCAGGGGAACGGCGCAGACGGCGACGCGCAGGACGTCCTCCCCGACGGGCGGAGCGGTGTTCGACTCCCGGACCGTCCCCCGCAGCGAGACCCGCAGCCCGTCCTCCTCGTCGATCCCGAGCCCGTGCCGGAAGGGCAGAACACCGTAGGTGTGCCGCCCGGTGAGCCCGTGGAGCATGTCGAGCCCGGGTTCGAGCAGCGAGACGTCCCCCCGGAACTTGTTGACGAGGAACCCGGCGACGAGCGCCTGGTCCTCGGGCGAGAGCAGCGCGACGGTCCCGAAGAAGGAGGCGAAGACCCCGCCCCGGTCGATGTCCCCGACGACCAGCACGGGCAGCCCGGCATTGCGGGCGATGCCCATGTTGACGATGTCGGTGCGCCGCAGGTTGATCTCGGCCGGACTCCCGGCCCCCTCACAGATCACCGCGTCATACGTGCCCCGCAACTCGGCGAGACAGTCGAGCACGGTCCCGAGAAGCTGCTGCTGCCGCCCCCCGTGATACCCCCGGGCACTCAACTCGCCCACGGGCTTCCCGAGCAGCACGACCTGACTGCTCTGCTCACCCCCGGGCTTGAGCAGCACGGGATTCATGAGCGCGGTCGGCTCGACCCGGCAGGCCTGGGCCTGCATGGCCTGAGCCCGCCCGATCTCGGCCCCCTCCCTCGTCACGAACGAGTTGAGGGACATGTTCTGCGCCTTGAAGGGCGCGACCTTCACTCCCTGCCGCACCAGCCACCGGCAGATCCCGGCGGTGACGACACTCTTGCCGGCGTCGGAGGTGGTACCGGCGACCAGCAGCCCCCCACCGCTCATGCCCCACGTCCCTTCACTACGATCCGCGCGACGACACCGACGCCGAGCGCCAGCAGCCCCACACGCCGAGAGAGCCGCGCGGCGCGCTCGATGTCGGCGGTGGCGACAGCGCGCCCTCCCTGATTCAGCACGGGCCGATGCTCGACCCGCCCCGCGTACGACAGCGTCCCCCCGAGCCGCACACCCAGCGCCCCGGCGAACGAGGCCTCGACAGGACCGGCGTTGGGGCTCGGATGCCTGCGCGCGTCCCGGCGCCAGGCCCGCACGGCACTCCGTGGACTGTCCCCGGCGACAGCGGCGAGTACGGCGGTCAGCCGCGCCCCCGGCCACCCGGCGAGGTCGTCGAACCGGGCGGAGGCCCACCCGAACCGCCGGTACCGGGGCGACTTGTGCCCCACCATGGCGTCCAGCGTGTTCACGGCCCGGAACCCGAGCAGCCCGGGCACCCCGCCGACGGCGCCCCACACGAGGGCGCCCACGACGGCGTCGGAGGTGTTCTCGGCCACGGACTCGACCACGGCCCGGGCGATCCCGTCGGCGTCGAGGGCCTGCGGATCCCGCCCGCACAGATGGGGCAGCCGGTCCCGGGCCGCCTCGACATCCCCGGCCTCCAGGGCCCGCCCGATGACCCGGGCCTCCCGCACGAGCGAAGTCCCGCCCACGACGGCCCAGGTGGCGGCACCGGTGAGCACGACGGAAGCGGTACGGGACGGACGTACGACACGCTCCGCGACGGCGCCCAGCGCCATCGCGCCGCCCGCACACACGGCGGTGTGCAGCGCGCCCCACCCCCGGTGGTCCCGCCACAGCACCCGTTCCACGGCCCCGGCGGCCCGCCCGAACACGGCGACCGGATGTCCCCGGCGCGGATCGCCGAGCAGCAGGTCCCCGACAAGTCCGGCGGCGGCGCCGTACGCGAAGACGCGATCGGCACGCATCGGGTCAGCCGGCCGTGGGGTCGGCAAGCGAGCGGGTGCGGTACCTCGAAGGGCAGGCGGGCATCGCGATATGTCCTCACTCAGGGTGTCCACGCCCTGGTTCGACGAGACCGACGGCGAGAGTTCCTGGCTCCCGGGGCTACCTACCCCGGTCACAGTGGCGGGACCGCGCCGGACTTGCACCGGCTTCCTCTGCTGCCGTCGTACATGGCTCCGGCAGTCCACCACGCACCCGAACGGCAGTCAACTTGCTGTTGACCTGCGGCGGGAGAGTGTGCAGAACCCCACACCGCCGGTCCGGGGGACGGCGGACCCGCGGCACAAGGACGGCCGGGGGGGGGGGGGGGGGGGGGGGGGGGGGGGGGGGCGGAGGGGGGGGGGGGGGGGGAGGCCGGGTAGGAGCAGAGGAGGAGGCA